>SXOD01000050.1 GCA_005776885.1 Planctomycetia bacterium | reverse complement strand
GTCGTGGGGCGGCATGATCAACGGCCTGCTCACCCTGCGCGGCGCCTGGAACAAGGTCGCCGAGGATCCGGTCCTCAAGTTCTTCGTCGTCGCCATCACCTTCTACGGCATGTCCACATTCGAGGGGCCCCTGCTCTCCGACAAGACGGTCAATGCCCTCAGACACTACACCGACTGGACGATCGCCCATGTCCACGCCGGCGCACTCGGCTGGGTGGGCTTCATGTGCTTTGGCATCGCCTATTGGCTAACTCCACGGCTGTTCCAGACACCGCTTGCGCGACCAGGCTGGGCCACGCTCCACTTCTGGATGGCCACCATCGGCATCCTGCTCTATGTCATCGCGATCTACTGGACCGGCCTCACGCAGGGTCTCATGTGGCGCGCCGTCGATGCCGATGGCCTCCTCAAGTACCCCGACTTCCTGGAGTCCGTCACGCCGCTGATCCCCTTCTATTGGATTCGCGTCGTCGGTGGCCTGCTCTACCTCTCGGGCGCGATCCTCTGTGCAGCCAACCTCCTCCTGACCTGGCGCAACCGCCCCAAGACCTATGAGGTGCCGGTCTACGAGGCCGCGCCCCTCGCCCGCGGCTACCGGGAGCCCCCGATTCCAGGCTCCACGCTGCCCGAGTTCGGCGTTCTTGACGCCGCCAGAAAGTTGGATGTCTTCGCGCAGATGCGTTGGCACCGCAAGTGGGAAGGCTTGGCGTTCGTCTTCACCGTCATGGTGGCCGTGGCCGTCGTCACCGCCAGCCTCTTCGAGATCGTGCCGATGTTCCTGCGAAAGGGCGACACGATTCGAATCGCGACGGTGACACCGTACACGCCACTGGAACTGGCTGGCCGCGACATCTACATCTCGGAGGGTTGCGCCAACTGCCATTCGCAGATGATCCGGCCGCTGCTGGCCGAGGTGGAGCGATACGGCGAGTACTCCAAGCCGGGCGAGTTTGTCTACGACCACCCGTTCCTCTGGGGCTCGCGCCGCATCGGACCCGACTTGGCGCGGGTGGGCCGCAAGATCCCGTCCCCCAACTGGCACCTTCGCCATTTCAACAATCCAACCGACACCAGCCCGGGCACGATCATGCCCAACTACTCGCACCTGGTGACCAAGGAACTTGACCTGCGTTCCGTCCAGGCATCCATGCGAGCCATGCAGCGGATTGGCGTGGAATACACCGATGCCGAGATTGAGGCGGCCCAGAGCCTCGCGCAAGAGCAGGCGAATGCCCTTGGCGCCAAGGTCGTTGAAGAAGGCGGGCCCGACGGCGTGCAGCAGCGGAAGGTCATCGCGCTCATCGCGTACTTGATGCGCCTGGGCACGGACATCGACAAACCTGCCCCAACGGCCGCTGCGCCCGTGGTCGCCACGACGGGAGGCACACCGTGATGCCGCTCTTGACCATCGTGGCCGTCGTGGCCACCATGCCCATCCTTGCCGAAGGAACCCTGTGGAGCCAAGTCGCCTTGATCGGGAGCCTCATCCTCTTCGCGACCATCGTCTCCCGCCTGATTCGCATGAAGCGATCCTCCGTCGATGAACGCTCGCGACTCCCTCTCGAGGACGCCCACTCCACCTCACTCCCACCGAACAAGGACTCTCGCCATGTCTGACCACACCCAACCCGAGGCCCAGATCCTTGACCACGACTGCGACGGCATCCGCGAGTACGACAATGCGTTGCCTGGCTGGTGGACCATGATTTTCTGGGCCACGATCATTTTCTCGCTCTTCTATCCCGTCTACTACCACTGGGGGGTGGGCGCGTCGGTCCACGAGGAGTACGAAGCCGATGTGGCGCTGGCGGCGGAGGAACAGATCGCCCGCCTCGGGCCGATCACGCCGGACAATGCCACGATCGTCGCCCTGTCCATCGATGCCAAGAAGGTCTTGGTTGGCCGCGCGATGTTCCGCACCAACTGCGCCGTCTGCCACGGGGCGGATGGCGGAGGGCTTGTGGGCCCCAACCTCTGCGACGGCGTGTACATCAACATCAAGTCGCCGGAGGACATCTACAAGGTCGTCCGTGACGGCGTCGTGGCCAAGGGAATGCCGGCGTGGAGCGTTCGATACAACGACACGCAGCTCACGCTGCTGGCGGCGTATGTGGCCAGCCTTCGCGGCACCACGCCCGCTGCTCCCAAGGCCCCGCAAGGCACGAACGAACCGCCGCCTTGGTCGACCTTTGGAACCACCGCCGCCGGCGGAGGGGCCAAGACTGACTGAGTGAATCGGTGAATGAATGGCTGCATGACCGATCCCACGGCCCGCACCGACCTGCGACCAATGGAGACCACGCGCACATCCCCGACAGAGGCGGCCTACGACGGACCCGCCATGGCCCCGCCCGAGCACATGCTGCTGGCGACGATGGATGCGCACGGGCACCGACGATGGCTGTCTCCCGTTCTCTCGGCGGGTCGATGGTGGCAGCGACGCCTCGTCGTGGCGTGGGTCCTCATTGCGCTCTACGCGATCACGCCCTTCCTGGAATGGGCGGGCCTGCCACTGGTCCAGTTTGACATTCCGGGACGGCGACTGGTCTTCTTTGGCACCGTGCTGCGGCCCACCGATACCGTTCCGTTGGCACTCCTCACGCTCAGCATTTTCATCTTCATCTTTCTCCTGACCGCGATCCTCGGCCGGGTCTGGTGCGGCTGGGCGTGCCCGCAAACGGTCTACCTTGAGTTTGTCTATCGCCCGCTGGAGCGGCTCTTCATCGGTGATCGCGGCAGCCCCACGCGCAGGAAGGCCGCGGGATGGCGGTTCGCCCTGCTTGCCGCGGCGTATCTCGTGGTCAGCGCCCACCTCGCCAACACCTTCGTGGCGTGGTTCGTCGGCGCGAAGCCGCTCAGCCACTGGATCTTCCAGAGCCCCTCCAACCACCCGGTGGCCTTTGCCACTTTTGCGCTGCTGACCGGCTCGATGCTGTTCCTGTTCTCGTTCTTCCGTGAGCAACTCTGCTCGCTCGTCTGCCCCTACGGCCGATTCCAGTCGGCGCTTCTCGATCGTCGTTCGCTCATCGTTGGCTACGACGCCATCCGCGGCGAGCCTCGAGGTCGCAAGGGCACGACCACGGGCCAGTGCGTCGACTGCGGGCTCTGCGTCCGCACCTGCCCCGCCGGCATCGACATTCGGAAGGGCTTCCAGCTGGAATGCGTGCAATGCACGCAATGCATCGATGCCTGCGATGGCGTGATGGCCAAGCTGCAGCTGCCGATGGGGCTCATCCGTTATGGATCCCAGGATGGGCTGGAACACACGCCCCGTCGCGGAATCCGCATGAGGCTGGTCGTGTACCCAGTGCTCCTGGCGGTGCTGGTGACCGGATTCGTGACGATCCTCGCACGACGGACGCCGATCGCCATCACGCAGCTGCGCGTGCAAGATCAACGGTTTGTGGTGGATGGCGATCGCGTGCTTACGCCCATTCGACTTCGCCTGGACAATCGAACGTCGGAGTCCATCGTGGTCAGCATCGCCCCTGCCCCGACAGCGCAACTGAAGTCCGTGATCGTCGTGACGGTCCCGTCGTTCGAATCGATTGATGCCGAGGTCACCGCCGTGAGCGACATCGACCAGTTCACGGGAGGACGTCGCACGATGGGTCTTCGTGCCACCGCGACGGGCATTGACCAGGAGGCGACGATCACGGTGCTCGGACCGCTCACCCTCCCGCCGATTCGCCCACGCGAAGCCGTTCCCACGGAGCCAGCGCCATGACCAGCGCCACGATCTGCACCATGCTCTGCACCATGCTCAAGGCCACGATCCGGAATCGATGGGTGCTTTTCCCGATCGTGTCCATCGGCGCCGCCGTCGCCTTCGCCGTGCTGACAGTGACGCTCGCCGTGGCCAACCACCCACTTGGCGTTGAGCCCAACTACGACTCCAAGGCCGCCAACTACCAAGCCACGGTGGAGCAACGGGCGACCAACGACCGGCTCCGCTGGCTGGTGACGCCGGGCCTCGTGCGGATGGACCAGACCCTGGCTTCGATCACGCTGCGAGTCGAAGACAGGCACACCATCCCCATCGACGACGCGACGATTTCCGTCGAATGCATTCCACTCGTCAACGGCGACGCCAGGCAATCCGTGGAACTCATCCAGCTCTCACCCGGCACGTACGCCGGGACCTTCGAGGTCGCTGCCGAGGGCAAGCACGAGTTCCGTGTACGCATCTTGCAGGGGCTCGACACCTACACCGACCGGTTCCGGCGCCCGATTCCGGCGCTGGGCAGCACGCAGGTGCCACCATGATGTCACCCGCCGAGGCTGCGCTGGGCGCCGGTGCCATCTTTCTCGCCAGCCTGGTGGGAAGCGCCCACTGCGCCGGGATGTGCGGCCCGCTGGCGATCGCCGCGTGTTCCGACGGCGGCGGATGCAGCTCCACCGGCCCATCGATCCGCGCGCAGTGGCGATACCACCTCGCGCGAGGTTGCTCGTATGGATTGGTCGGTGCGATCGCCGGAGCCGTGGGGAGCCTGGCCGACGCCGCCGGCTCGCTGGCTCGCATCCAGCACCTGTCGTCGATGCTTGCCGGTGCCACGCTGGCCATCGTCGGAGTCGTGATGCTGCTTCGCTGGCGCGGCGTCTCGCTCCACACGCCCGGCCTGCCGGAGTTCCTGGTTTCGCCGATTCGCCGGGTGCATGTGCGCACGCTGCGCCTGCCAGCGCCCACGCGTGCCGTCACGCTGGGGCTGGTGACGCCACTCCTTCCGTGCGGGTGGCTCTGGGCCTTTGTCGCCTTTGCTGCAGGCACTGGACATCCAGTCTCGGGCATCATCGTCCTTGTGTCCTTCTGGGCTGGCACGATCCCCGCAGTGGCCCTCGTTGTGGGCGGGGCTCGACTGGCCGCGCGCCGCGTGTCGTCTTCGAGATTCGGACGATGGCTCCAACCAGCCGTTGCCCTCCTGCTCATCGCCGTGGGAGTGGAGCTGGCCATCCACCGCGCGGACCTGGCGGACCGCGTGATGACGATCGTGGTCCGCGAGATGACACCACAGGGACGGAGCCAGGCTGGCCACCAGTCGGGCCAGCCAGAGGCTTCCCCAGCGATCGAGGATCGTCCCGCCTGCTGTCGCGACACAACGCAGGGCACGCCATGACGGAAGCCATGACGGATGCCATGAGCAAGGCGGGCGCCACCGTCCCGTGTGCCCATTGCGGTCTTGCAGCGCCGGCCCCGAGGCCTCACGCCGCGAACCGTGATGGCGTGGCGACCCCACCGGCGTTCTGCTGCGCTGGATGCCGCGCCGTCTGGCACACGCTCCATGCTGCGGGCCTCTCCGCGTACTACGACCTTGCGGCCGCCGACGAGTCTCGCCCAGGTGCCGCCATTCCCGCATTGGTCACCGGCCGTGGCTTTGAGCACCTGGACCGATCGGATTCCCAGTCGTTTGCGATAGGCACCGCTGCGGGGTCGCGATCGTGCCGGCTGCGGATCGATGGCCTGCATTGTGGCGCGTGTGTCTGGCTCCTGGAGGCGCTGCCCGGCGTCGTGCCAGGCCTGCACCGAGCGCACGTCCTGCTGGCCGATTCGGCGATCGACCTCGAATGGGACCGTTCCGTTGCGCTGAGTTCCATTGCCCGGTCGATGGACCGATTGGGCTACCAGCTGAGCCCGCTCGACGCGCGCGAGGACGCCGCCTTTCGCCGCGCCCATCGCCGCGACTTGCTGGAGCTGGGCGTGGCCGGTGCGCTCGCCGTCAACGCGATGGGACTGGCCTTTGCCCTCTACGGCGCGCACTTCGCCAGCATGGACGTCGCGATGCGATCTTTCGTGCAGTGGTGGAGCGTGGTCCTTGCCGCCGTCGCGGTCGCCTGGCCTGGGCGACACTTCTTCCGCAACGCAATCACCGCGGCACGTGCGCGCGTGCCCCACATGGACATCCCCGTGGCCTTCGGACTCGCCTGCGCACTGGGCGCATCATTGGTGGCCACCGCGCGCGGCAGCGGCTCGATCTATGCGGAGGGGGTGTCGATGCTCGTGTTCCTCCTCTTGGTCGGCCGATTCGTGCAGCGCGCCGCGCAGCGAAGGGCGTTGGGCCGGATCGAGACCGCGATGGCGTTGTTGCCCGCGACCGCACGACGAGTCACCGGCACTGGCACTGGCACTGGCACCGGCGCCGACACTGGCACTGGCGCCGACACTGGCACTGCCACCGAAGATGTGCTCGTCGATGTCCTGCGGATCGATGACGTGATCCTGGTCCCGGCGCACGAGTCCGTGGGCGCCGACGGCGTGCTCCTGAGTGACCACGCCACCTTCGACCGTTCGCACCTCACCGGCGAGTCGCGCCCCCAGGACTGCCGCGCCGGCGATTGGATCGAGGCCGGTTCGCGATGCCTGTCCGCCCCGGCCACCATCCGCGTCGGCCGAGTCGGCGCCGACACGCGAGCCGCACAGATCGGGGAGCTGGTGCGAGCGGCCGCGGCCTCGCGTGCCCCGATCTGCCAACTCGCCGACCGCCTCGCCGGCTGGTTCGTGGCCGCCGTCCTCCTGCTCGCCGTGGCGTGCGCCGCGTGGTGGACACCAAGGCTGGGATGGGAGCCGGCGCTGGAGCGGACCGTCGCGCTCTTGGTGGTCACTTGCCCGTGTGCGCTCGGGTTGGCAACGCCACTCGCGGTGCTGGCCGGACTCGGTGGCGCAGCGCGCGCTGGCGTCCTGGTCAAGAGCGGCGAGACGCTGGAGTGCCTTGGCCATGCCGGAACGCTCATCCTGGACAAGACGGGGACCATCACCTGCGGAAGGCTGCAAGTGACGTCGATGGCGGGTGATGCCAGCGTGCTGCCGCTTGCCGCGGCGCTCGAGCGGCACTCCTCGCACCCCGCGGCGCGGGCCATCGTCGACGCAGCGATGCCATCAGAGCCGACGCCGCTCGTGGCCGACGGCGTCACGGAAATCCCCGGCGAAGGCATCCGCGGGCACGTTGCCGGGCAACGAGTCATCGTCGGCAGTGCACGCGCGCTCGGACGACACGGCATCATGGTCGACAGCCACGGCGCGCCGTCCGCGCCGCGCGACGGCCACGCAGACTCGACGCACGTCTGGGTCGCCGTCGACGGCGCGGTGCGACTTGACATCGCACTCGGCGACCACGTCAGGCCAGACGCGGCGCAGACGATCGCGCAACTGCGCCGCGCCGGCTGGAAAATCCTCCTCGCCAGTGGCGACGACCCTCGCGTGGCACGAGCCATCGGACGAACCGTCGGCCTCCACGATGATGAGGTCCGCGGCGGGCTCTCCCCAGAGCAGAAACTGGAGCTGGTGCGCGATGCCACACTCGCGCACCCCGTCGTCATGGTCGGTGACGGCATCAACGACCTTGCTGCACTGGCCGCGTCCGACTGCGGCGTCGCCGTCCGGGGTTGCGCGCAGAGCACGGCGCGCACCGCCGATGCGTGCCTTGCCGCAGAGGGCGTCGCTCCGCTGGCCACGCTGCTGGGAGTCGCCCATCGCACCATGCGGACGATCCGCCTCAACCTCGGGCTTTCGCTGGCCTACAACGCCGTCGGTGCGGCTGCGGCCTTCGCCGGCCTGGTGAACCCGATCGTTGCGTCGATCCTGATGCCGCTCAGCGGACTGACCGTGCTGGCCACCAGCCTCAGCCTTGCCCGCGCGCCGATTCGCCCGACCACCGGAGGGGCCCGCTAGTGGAACTCCTCTACTTCGCGATTCCCATGGGCCTCCTGGTCGGAGCGATCTTCGTGGTGGCATTCATCTGGGCCACCAAGAGCGGCCAGTTCGACGACCTCGATGGCCCCGCCCACCGCGCGATCCACCCCCAACGTCCGCTCCCGGTTATCGGTGGAAATGTGCCCTCCAAGGGCACATTTCCACCGATAACCGGGGAGGGACCTCCCGGCTCCGACCTCGCCCCGATGCCTCCACCGCCGTGTCAGCCGGCAAGCCAGCCGTCGTCCCAGAGCACGCCCGCGGGCACGGCCGCCTCGTCGCCGGACACCTCCATCTGAGCCACCGGGAATGCGCAATAGTCCGAGGCGAACGCGGCGGCTGGTCGATGATTCCCGCTGCGCCCCAGTCCGCCGAAGGGAAGCTTGCTGCTGGCACCGGCCGTCCCCGTGTTCCAGTTGACGCAACCAGCCCGCACGCGCGGCGCGAGCCTGCGAAATCGAGCCTCATCGCCGGTGAAGATGCTCGCCGCGAGGCCGAAGTCCGTGGCGTTGGCCTGCGCCACCGCGTCGTCGTCATCCCTCGCGATGGCCAGCTGCGCGACCGGCCCGAACACTTCCTCGTCGGTCTCCAACGCAAACCGCGGCACCTGGATCACGCTGGGGGTCATGAACCATCCATCCCGGTCCATCGCGCTGCCGCGCACGAGCAGTGCCGCACCGGCCCGCACGCGCTCCGCCTGAAATCGAAGGGCCGAATCTCGCGCGCGCTTGGAAATCAGCGGCCCCATGAAGACCGGTCCCGCCGACTCGTCGTCCCCGGGGCCCACCAAGAGCGTGGACGTCGCCTTGCAGAACGCAGGGATGAACCCCCCGGCCACCGACTCCGACACGATGATGCGCCTCGTGCAAGTGCATCGTTGGCCCGTCGTCGCGAACGATGCGCGGACGCACTCCAACACCGCCTGGCGCAGGTGCGCATCGCCGCAGACGATGGCTGCATTGCTTCCGCCCATCTCCAGCGCCAGCATGCGGCCAGGGCGGTCGAGGTTGGCGTGCATGATGCTGCGTCCGACTGGCCAGGATCCCGTGAACAGCACGCCGTCCACTTCGTCGCCGGACACCAGCCGCGAAGCCACCGCCGCGCCGCCCTGGAGCACCGTGAACACTCCGTCCGGGAGCCCCGCCGCAGCGGCCAGCCGCGAAAACTGCGCCCCTACCCCCGGACACTTCTCGCTGGGCTTGAAGACGATGGTGTTGCCCATCGCCAATGCAGGAACGATGTGGCCGTTGGGCAGGTGGGCCGGGAAGTTGAACGGCCCGATCACCGCCATCACGCCGTGGGGTCGAAACGAACAGCGCCCTGTCCGGCCCGCGCCCGCATCCACCGTGAAGTCGTTCGTTCGCGCCAGGAGTGCTGCGTCAAGGCTGATCGCCACCTTGTCGGCAACCGACTTGACTTCCAGCCGACTCTCGGAGAGGGTCTTGCCCGATTCCGCCGTGATCAGCCGCGCCAGCTCATCGGCGCTCGCGAGCACCGCATCCCTCCAGCGTTCCAGAAAAGGTCGCCGCCCCTCCACGCCAAGCGCCGACCACGCCGGGAGGGCCGCCCGCGCCGCGCACAACGCCGAGACGATCTCCGCCTCCCCCGCCTCTTCTCCGCACCACACCACCTCGCCCGGCCTGGCTGGATTCCGGCTCTCCAACACGCTCATCGACGTGCGGTCCCGCGCCCCGCGCTCTTTGTCGCGCTCGATTTCACCGCGCTCTTCGCGGCGCCCGCTCGATGCCCGGGCTCGATTGGCGCGGCATCCGCACGCTTGTCAGCCAGAATGCTCGACCCGCGCGGCGGCTGCGTCGCGGCTCCCTTCAGGACCGTCACGCCGATCATGTCGCCATCCTCAGCATGCAGGTGACCGGCAACGGACCGCGGCAGCCAGATGCCCTTCGTGTCGATGCTGGCGCGAGATCGCATGGCCCGGAAACCGGTGACCGCGTGGTGGCTCACCATGACTTCAGCGGTCCCCTTGGTGTCTGCCCCCAGGAGCTTCATCCGCTTCGTCGCCTTCACGAGCGGGATCTGGTCAGTCACGGCCTCCAGGTACGGACCACCGTCAAACGGGTCGCACTGGTCTCGATAGACAAATCCCTGCCGCTCCAGCATGTGGACGGCGGGACGAGTCTCGTCGCCCACCTCGGCCAGCAGGCGCCGGGCCTCGGCGGGAAGGAGCGAGGTGTAGATCTCCACGGCCGGGAAGAGCGACTGGATGAACTCCTTGCTCTTCGCGCTGAAAAGGTCTGCCTCGGTGAAGGAGAGGTTGATGAACCGCCGGCCAAGCGATTCCCACAAGGGGCTGCTGCCGTCGGTCCCCAACGCTCCCATCATCTCCGCGAGGAATCGCGGCGAGAACACTTTTCGGTTGAGTCCCACGTAGTGGAATCGCACTTGGCTGAGGAAGTTGCCCAGCCGCTGGGGGTGCCCGCGGAAGCCGGGCGACAGGATGAGGCCGCCGACCTCGCTCGGCCCCGACTCGTCTGCACACAGCTGGATCGTCTCATGCACCTGCCCTGTCCCCAAGTCGTCGCTCACGTGCTGCCTGCGGCGGACCTGGAAGTAGAGGTTGGGATGCCCCTTCCACGACACCCGCGGAATCACCGCACTGGTGCCGACCACGGACCCGGAGTTGACCTCTTCCATCACGAACATGAAGTCCAGTTCCTTGGGGTCCTTCTCGACGCCAAAGAAGCTCCGACGGCTGGTGGCGATCTTCTCCGAAAGGAGGTCGCGATCCGCGGGCAAGTTGATGAAATGGACCATGCGCGCCAGCTTGAGCAGCACGGGCAGGTCATCGATCGAAGCCTGGCGGATCAGGAAGGTCTGCTCGTGCGCTTTCGTCGTTCGTGCCATGGGTCCCTGCTTCTGTCCCTGCTTTCGGCGATCACGCCGCGGAGATCACCCGCACGATGGCGCGCTCGACGCAGGCAAACACCGGCAGCCACTCCGACGGGTCGAACGCACCGACCGGCGGCATGAACCGGACGTGGTACGGACCGTGCCCGCACGCGAACGTCATGACGCCCTCCTCGAACAGGGCCTTGACGAAGGCATCGACCTTCGACTTCTCGCCGCCGAATGGCGAGAGTCGGCACATCCCGCCGACGCCACCGGCGAAGCCGGCCTGTTCGGTCCCGACGGAATCGCGCACCGGAGGAAACGCTGCGGGATGCCGGGCGACGAGTCGATCGACGGCCGCGCGGAACGCCGCGTGGATTCGCGCATTGCCGCCGTCGGCCCCGAAGGCGCCACCGGCCAGGAGATGCTCCACCGTGGCACGTCCCACATGGAAGGCACTCGTGCTTGCGGTGAACGTCCCGCTCATGAGCCCGGGCTTGGGCGCCATGGCCTCGGTGTAGAGGCAGGCGCATACTTGGCTCATCTTGCCAACGGTGCAGACATCGACCAGCGATCCCAGCCCCAGCCAGTCAAATGCGAAGAGCGCTTCGGTGCGACCGAAGGTCTGGATTTCGTCCAGCCACACGGGGATGCCGGCGGCGCGGCATGCGTCAAACAGCGCGGCGAAGAACTCACGCGGCGCCGTCTTGAATCCGCCCTCGCCCTGCACTGGCTCCACGACGATGCACGAATGTTGCCTGGGATAGCGATGGAGGAGTTCGTGCAGCTGGCGCAGGGCCACCTCCGTGCTCCGCGCACCCGTCGCATGGTCATGGAACGGCAGGTAGTCCACCTGCTGGCTGAGCACCAGTCCCTGCCTGTACGCCGGTCCGTCTCCCAGCTGCGCCATCGTCGTGGATCGACCCATGAAGCAGTCGCGGAACGCGATCACGCGAGGCGCCGCACCGGTCTTCTGCTGGCAGATCTTGAGCGCGTTCTCGTTGGCCATGCAGCCGGAGTTGGTGATGAAGCAATGCCTGATGGCGCTGGTCCGCGACGCCTCGCGCACCAGGAGTTCCGAGATCGGGAGCGCGTCGGCATTGGTCTGCAGGTTTCCCTGCATGCACAGGTCCGAGAGCCCCGCCTCGAGCGCCGCCCGCACCGCGACGGGATGTGCATGCCCCAGCATGTACACGCCGATCCCGGAAATCATGTCCCACTTGACGCTGCCATCGACCAGCTCCACCAGCGCCCCACGGCCGCGGCCCGTCCCCAGGTAGGGAAAGAACGCCCCTCGGCCCCGGATCGCTGCGAATCGCTCCAGCAAGCCATCGCGCTCGGCGATTCGGGATGGATCAGCGGGCTCGGCATCGGCGAACGACTGCGAGTCCGCCTCGACGCGAGCGACAATGGTGTCGATGGCATCGGCCACCGCCGGGTCACTGGAAATCAGCGAACTGGTGCGAGTCCAGTCCTGCGGTCGTGTGGCGACGCGTGCGCTTCCCTGCATGCACCCATCCTACCCGTGCGGTGCCACGCCCCCGCGTGCAGCGATCATCGCCACGAGGTCGCCGACCGCCGCCGCGCGGCGCGAAAGGCTGTCCAGCCGGATGAACTCGTCGTGGCGATGCATGTTCCCACCGCGCGGCCCGATGCCATCCAACGTCGGCAGTCCAGCACCCTCAAGGATGTTGGCATCCGACACGCCTCCCGAGTGGCCGATGCCTGCCGATTCGCCGCGCAAAGCCAGCAATTCGCACAGTTCGCGGCCAAGGGCCTCCACCTGCGGCGTCAGCGGCTTCGCGGGGCGCGACAGGGCCAAGCGAGTCCTGACCCACGGCAACGCGTCGGGCGACCCGCGCTCGACCGCAGCGACGGCGCGCCTGATCGACTCCTCGCCCTCGGCGTCACGCCACCGCAATCCCACCCATGCCGCCGCGGAATCCGGCACGATGTTCGCTGTCTCGCCACCGCGCACTGGCCCGGCCGTGAGCGCGATTCCCCGGGTGAAGTCTTGCGACTCCCCCAGCATGACGATCGCACGCGCCAGCGCGTCCACGGCGTTGATCCCCTTCTCTGGTTCCCGGCCGGCATGCACGGCTCGCCCCGTGGCCTCGACCAGGCACTGGCCGGAACCGCCGCGGCTGAGCACCAGGTCGCCGTTGTCTCGACACGGTTCAAAGACCAGTCCCACATCGTGCTGCGGCGCCAACGCCGCCAGCGCTCGCGCGCTCATGAGCGACCCAATCTCCTCGTCGGGCACGAGGGCGACGGTCCAGTCCACGCCTCCAGCGCTGGCACCGGCGGCGTCCAAGGCAGCGAGGATCGCCACGATGGAGACGAGTCCGCCCTTCATGTCGATGACTCCTGGCCCCGTGGCCACCCGGTCGGTGCCGGCGGCGTCGCACGAGCTTCCGTCCGTCATCGCGACGAACGGCCCGCCGGGATCGAACACCGTGTCCAGGTGCCCACAGAAGAGGACCCGGATCCCGCCGCGCTTGGGACCCCGAATCACGAGGAGGGGTTCGACGTCCGATGCCAGGCGCGGCCAGATCCAATCGGGCCGCGCCTCTCCCGCGACGAGTTCCGGCCGGCCTCCCAGGGCCTCGAGTTCCCGACGCAGCACGTCACGCATCGCCTCCAGCCCCCGCGGATCACATCGTCCGCTCGTGACATCGACCATCTCGCGCAGGAGCGATTCCCATCGCGCCGAGCGTGCCACGATCCAATCGCCGACGGGGCCGGGCGCACGCACACTCACGCCGTGCCCCCGCGCACGCGGCGCCATTCATCCATCGTCGACAGGTTGAGCGCTCCCTCGAAGACCGCCGTGCAACCGCCTTCCATCACCACGTGGCCGCCCGGTGACCACTCGATGGCCAGCGTGCCGCCCGGCAGCCGCACGTCCACTCGCCTCGCCAAGCGTCCCTCCAGCACGCCGGCCACGACCACGGCACAGGCGCCGCTCCCGCACGCTTGCGTGATCCCGGACCCCCGTTCCCAGGTCCTCATGCGCACCGCCGTCGCGGGCGAACCCCGGCTTCCTCCGCACTGCACGACATGGACGTTGGTTCGCTTCGGGAACCAAGACGCTCGCTCCAGTCGCGGGCCCACGGACTCCAGCGGCACCGCGGCCACGTCGGCGCAAAACATCACGAGATGCGGGTTGCCCATCGAAACCAATGTCGCCGCGCGCACCAGGCCGCACGCGCCTGCCCAGTCGCCGTCTACGCCGAAGCCGACCCACTCGCCATCGCTGATCGGGCGGCCCACCACCGAACTGTCGTTCGCCACCCCTGGGACGACGGCAGGGATCGACGAGCACCCCAGTTCGGGCTCACCCATGTCAACCCTCGCTCGCGTGATCGCGCCGCTGCCGTCGCGGAACCACTCCACGACGACTGTTCCCTTGCCGGTCCGCATCGACACCGGATTGGCCGAAGCCAGCCGGCGCTCGATGCCAAACTTCGTCGCGCAGCGGACCCCGTTGCCGCACATGGCGCTCTCGCTGCCATCCGCATTGAACATTCGCATCGACAGTGCGCCGCCACCGCCGCCACCGCAACCACCGTCGCCGCCGTCGTCGCCCGCGTGATCGACTCCCACGACGATGAGTCCGTCGCTCCCGACGCCAAAGTTCCGGTCGCTCACGAAGCGGGCCAGCTCGTCAAGGGCCAATCCACTCGCTTGCGCACCCTCTTCCGTCAGGTAGACGTAATCGTTGCCAAGGCCATGAAGCTTCGCGAAGGGGAGGAACTCCAGGCGCTGGGCGGCCGGGCCACTCATGGGAGCTCGATCACCCCGAGGTCCACCACCACTTGCCCTCGCCGGTACCAGTCAGCGTTGAGCCGGCGGTTGCTCAACGACGTGAAGACGAACCCGTTCACGCCAGTGCTGTCGGCGTACCCGAAATCACCCATGTGCGGGCCGGCGTGCCGCTCATTGTCAAACTCCGTCGCGTGGAGGTGGAAGTGGCCGATGGCGGTGTACGACGCATCAAACATCTTCTGCGAGGCGTGGAACTGGGTGTCGCTTCCACGGGACGATGCCGGGAACTCCACCAGCTCGGGTTGGCCGCTGGCGTCCAGTCGCACGATGCCCCCGTGCTCCGTCGAGCGATCCGAATGGTCGCGCCGCGCGATCTCGAACAGGTGATCGACAAACGCCTCATCCTGAAGGGCCTGCATCATGATCACGATGGCCGCGGCGTCACCCCAGGTGAGTTCCTTGCGCCGGTCATGCAACGACTCCGAGTGCCCGCTGCCGTACCCGCGAAAGTCGGGGCTGTAGACCCGTCCCCCGTGCGCCACCCGAACCGCCTCCAGCCGCGCGATGAGCTGATCGCGGCTCAGCGAGAGCATTTCCGGTGCCATCTGGCGAGCAGCCACGACAACGCCGAGGTCCTTCATCTGCATCGACCTCCGGACCTCGGGCGAGACCGACTGCATCGCCTCGCGAGCCGCCGCCCAGAACTCCTTCCGATCGGGCTCCTGCAGCGAGCGGAGCCAAAGGACTTCCTCGCGCGTGCGAGGCAGCACGCCAAGGTCCACCCAGCCCCGGCGAAGGTCCAGCAGCAAGAGGTCGCTGGTGTCCGCGGGCAATCCATCCAGCAGCTGCACCAGCCGCTGCTCTTCGCCCAGCTCGAACATCAGCTCCCAGCATCGAGCGCGCAGGTTGGCCTGGGTGGCGGGGTCGGAGTGGACCAGGACGTCAAACACCACCTCCCCCACCGTGCCGTCTGGGTACATCTGCGCGATGGCCAGATACTCCGGCCGCTCGCGAACGTCCCGGATCCAGCCCTTCATCGGCCGCCCGAGTGCGCGGACCAGTGCCGGCGTGGCTTCCTTCCAGTCCAGGCCGGCGATCTTCTCGCAGAGGCCGCGCCGCCACTCCAGCGCCTCGAGGGCCGGCAGGTTGAGGACCACCAACTCAAGCAGCTTGCTGCGATCGTCCGCGTAGAGCCGGTCGAAACACTCCGCACGCACGGGTTGGACCACGCCGGGGGCAAAGAGCAACTGCCGCATCGCCGCCCGGTAGGCCGGGTCGGCGGGTGCGGCATCCAGCATGTCCATGGACTGGAGTCGGGACTCGGTCGATGCGCCATTGTTCTTCAGCGTCGCCAGCGGATCGGTCGGCGTCGATGAACATCCTGCGCCGAACCACGCCCACATGGCCCCCATTCCGCACGTCACCACCGCTCTTGCGATCGCTTGGCACCACGACATGCCCGCGAGTTTACGGGGATGGATTGCAGTGGGCTATAGTGCGGCGATGCCACCGAACTCAACGAACCAGCGGGATGATGCCAAGTCCAGCGTGGAGGCGGTGGTCGCCATGCTCCGGCCAAGCATCCAGGCGGACGGCGGGGACGTCGAGGTGGTCGAGGTGAAGGACGGCGTCGTGACGATTCGATTCAGCGGCGCGTGCATCGCCTGCCCAAGCAAGGGGAACACGATGCGCCATGGCCTGCTCAAGGCCATCCAAGAACGCGTCCCCGGCATCCACGACGTGACTGAAGCGGCGTGATCACCCGCGCCGGATGCCGGCTTAGCCCGGGCCGATCTTTCGGATGATGTCCTGACCGGGATCTTCGGCGCCGTCGCGGGCCTTTTGGTCTGCGACTTCCTTCCGGTTCACCTCGATCTCCTTGGGGAAGTCAAATCCGAGCCGCACTCGATCGCCCTTGACGGCAGAAACCCGGATGATGCCCAGCGGTGCCTTCGGGTTGCCGATCACAACCTCTTCGCCTTCTGTTCTGGTGATGACGAGCATGCCGGGGACCTCCTGTCCTGCGGGCCTAGCGGAATGCCAGGCCCCAACCATCGCTTCGAGGCGGTCGACGCCGCCTGCGTCCTGAAGCGTAGTGCTCTTTCGGAAGGTCACCCCGGCCGACTCGACAATTACCGCCCGATGCTGCAGTTATCGACCGCACATTCATCCGAGAGCGACGCCAATCCCCACCCAATCCACAAAAAAGCCTCCGCACCACGCGTGGTGATGCGGAGGCTACGACGGGGTCGGATCGAGTCCCTTCGATCCTCAATGACTTTGGCACCTGGCCATCCTGGCCGGATGCCTCCTCTGGGTCGTCCCTGACCCAACGGACACAACCGTGAGCTCAGCTCGTGGGCACACTCATGCCGACGAACGGCACTCCAACCAACGTCCGCTCAGGGCCACGTCCTGCGGCCAAGGGCGAATGCCTGCCAGCGGCATCCTGCCGCTGTGCGACGCGGACCAGCATCCTCGCTGGCCGTGACGCGTGTTCCGTGCTCGAGTGGCTCATGGGGGTGAGTCCGTTCACGCCCCGGCGAGCCTCTCGAGCTCCAGCGCCCATCCGTGGGTGCTGTGAAGTTCCATGTGTTCCCCGGCTCCGATCACCACGACCTCGCCAGAGAGCCCGTGCTTGGTCAACATGCGATCGGGAATCCGGATGCGGCCGGCCCCGTCGATCGAGACCGATGCCGACTGGCTGAAGAGTCGACGCTGGAAGTCCGACATCCCACGCTCCTGCCGCAGCGAGGTCCCCAGGTCGCCGGCCAGCTTGTGGAAGGTCTTCTCGGGCCACAGCCAGAGCGCACCGTTCTCCCCGGGAGCCGCGACCATCGACTCGCCGTGCTGATCCTTGCGCCAACACTTCCGAAGCTCGTTCGGAATGGCCAGACGCTGCTTTGCGTCCAAGGTGTGTTGGAATTCGCCGAGAAACATGGGTGTGGCCGAGCGGCACAACAACACAGTACCCCACAATGCCCCACAATGCAACACTTCACCACCATTTTCCTCCACTTTTTGGGTTCCAACCCCATCAATCAGCGATTCGAGGTCATAACCATTGATTTTTCAACCACTTGTGCGACAATGTTGAAAACTGGATCCATTGGGTTCTCGGACCGTGAGGCACCGCCTTGGCCACAGACTTCCCCCCCGCAGCTCCTGAGATCGTCGACCCCGTGATGGCACTCCTGCCAGCTGGTCGATTCCTTCTCGTCTCACGAATTGCAGATCACTGCGACGGCGTGGTGTTGGCGGCCGTCACTCGAGTGTCAAACGCTCCGCCGCTGCTCTTTGCCTGTCTCGAGAAGGGGTTGACGCTGAGTCCGATGATCCGCGATTCGCGTCGATTCGCCGTCGGCGTGCTTCCCCCGGAACCGTGCGCGATCTCACGGCTCTTCGGCCGGCCCCCCGCGTTTGATGAAGATCGATTCCTCGGGTTGCCAACCATCTCGTTGCCCAGCGGCCTTCGCATGCCTTCGCGCGTGCTCGGTTGGTTAGACTGCGAGATGGTCCGCCACCTGGACATCGGCGGCGATTGCGAGGTCTACATCGGGCAGGTGCACGCCGCGCAGCGCGTGGCCTCGCCGGCTCCACCGACCCCGCTTCGCGCCCCCCCGGCGCGCAGCGGCGGCACGCGGGTCGCACCGCCCCGCTCCACGCCACGCCTACGATCGCGCGCGTGACCGGCACCGGATTCCTTCCCACGACACCTGGACGGCCGGGATCCACGGTCGGCACGACGACGACCGGGCCGCACAACAGGCTCGGCATCGACTATCTCCGCGAGGCGGCATTCCTCGGGCCGCCGCCGGTCCCCATCCTGGACGCGCACCTGCACGTGAACGGGACGGGAGCGGCCAGGCTGTTCCGAGAGGTCGCGCACGCCTTCGGTGTCACGCGATTCCTCTCGATGACCAAGCTGGAGGAGATCGACGCCGTGCAGTCGATCTTTGGCGACGAGCTTCGGCTGATTGCAACCGCCGAGTACAAGTCCGGCGACGCACGACACTCGCTCGGCCGCGGCTACGCCGACCGACTGCGCCAGGTCCACGCGCGCGGCGCGCGCGTGGCCAAGTTCTGGTGCGCGCCCCGCGCCAGGGACATGGGGGCCGAACTGGGCGATCCCGCGCTCTTTGACCTCGATGCCGAGAGCCGCCGGCCCGCGATGGACGAGGCCGCTTCGCTTGGCATGGTCTTCATGGCGCACGTCGCCGACCCCGACACGTGGTTCGCCGGCAAGTATGCGGATGTCGCGCGTTACGGCACCAAGCGTTCGCACCATGAAGCCCTCGAGCGTGCGATCGAGCGATACCCCGTCCCCTGGATCGTCGCGCACATGGGTGGGTGGCCAGAAGACCTCGATGCACTCGACGGCCTGCTCTCGCGCCACCCCACGCTCTCGCTGGACACGAGCGCCACGAAGTGGATGGTGCGCGAACTGGGGAGGTACACCGACACTCGCATCCACCAGTTCTTCCGACGCTGGAACGGCCGGTTGTTCTTTGGGTCCGATACCGTGACGACCGACGATCACCTCCACGCCGGGAACAAGGTGGGTGAGATGGCGGTGAAGGCCGCCAGCGAGCACGATGCACGCGAGCTCTACGCAAGCCGCTACTGGGCGCTTCGCGTGATGTGGGAAACGGCGTGGCATGGCCAGAGCCCGATCGCCGACCCGGACCTCGCGATGGTCGATCCGGTGAACCGCAGTCCGATGGACGCGCCTGGACTTGTCGGACGTGCGCTGCCCCGCGAGCTGCTGCTGGATTTTTACGCCTCAGCCGCAGCGCCGCTGGTCTGGCCTGTCGGCTGATCGACCTCCGCAAAGAGCTGGCGCCGCCACGCCAGGGCCGCCATGTCCCAGCCCGGCGCGAATGCATCGGGTGGCAGGGTGCCGCGCACCACACGAACGCCGGTTCGCTCGGCCCACAGCACGGCTTCGTCGCGCCGAGCCAGGTCCGTCACCGTCGCTCGCGGGGAATCAAGGGCCAGCAAGACGTCAGCGGCCGTCGATCCCCCCTGACCGCCTGCCGCGGCGGCCTCGCCCAGTCGAGCCACGCGCCTGAGTGCTTCACCGGACCCCAGCGCCTCCCATTGTTCCCTGACGATCGGGCGCACCGACGAGTCTTCGACCAACACGATGACGGCATCGCCGGAAAGCCGATGTGTCAGGAACACGCCGAGCACCGTCTGCATCGCCCACTCGGGCGCCACGACGGCAGCGATCATCGTCGAGCCTGCCCCCGGACCCCCTTGCCGATGGGAACGATCTCGTGCTCGTAGAAGAGCCACGCGATCTTCTCGGCGAGGGCCACGGCGACGGAATCCTCGATCTCGCGGCGCCCCACGCTGGTGCGATAGAGCTCGGGCTGGACCTCGCGCATCGTCGTCTCGACAGGCTCCCATCCTGCGCCCTCGGGAAACAACACGGCGTTGGTCCGGACGTCGATCCCCCGCACCTCGGCCATGGCCAGGGGCTTCGGCTGGACTCCATCGACGGAGAGCTTGAAGTCGAGCATCTTGATGCCGATCACGACATCGGCGCCGACGGCCTTGCCAACCTCCTCCAGGGAAGCCCGGGAGCCCGGCTTGTCATGCTTGCGCACCCACGCCACCGCATCCTTGGTGCTGATCGCGCCAGTGGCCACCCCCTCCGAAACCAGCGTCTCGGCAATCTGGTCGCCGATCTTGGTGCGCAGGGCCACGCGGCTGACGCGACTGTCTTCATCGTCCACCAGGACCACGATCTTGCCGGGCGGCACGTTGTACTTGGCGGGCGCCTTTGGCGGGCCTTCAATAAAGTACGCCGCGGGTCCCACGATGTTGCAGCCACTGGTCCCAAATGCCAAGAGGGCCACGATGACGATGGCCCCGCAGCCGAGCAACACTGATGAGGTGGTGGAGGCGCGCATCTCAATCCTCCGGGTGCTTGGGCACGACGTGGTCATAGAAGAGGAACGCGACTTCTTGATAGAACTTGGTCTGCAATCCCAGCTCGATGTTGTCGCGCGAGGCCTGCTCCTTGGCCAGGCCCTTGATCGTCGGGAACTCGGCCTTGACCAGGAATTCCTCGGCGAAGGCATCGGGGTCAAGGCCATCGACCTCGACCACGCCGACATTCCCGGCCGCCACGCCCTCCCAGATCCACCGGTTCCCCGGCGGCGTCAGGCGGAACTCGTAGAGGTCCACCACCACGATGCGCTCCACGTCCAGCTCGTCCGCAATCGACGAGTACGCCATCGTGGCCCACGACGGGTGCAGGTGCATCCACTGGAGCGTGATGTGCTGGTTGAGGACCTTGATCCCGGGAATCTCTCGCTGGAGCTTCGTGGCCAGGTTGACGGCCATGTTCGCGATCGTCGTGGGGTGCTCGTAGAGCACCGCCATGTCGGCGTTGAAGAGGATCGCCACCGTCTTGTTCTCCAGCCCCTGGTACTTCGCCAGCACCTCCACGTTCTTGCCGCGGTCGATGTTGTCGCCCACGGCCGCGATGACGCCCGGCACCCAGCAGGCGCTGAGCATGGTCGCCGTCACGAGCGACGCGGCAAGTGCCGGCACGGCCCGTGCGGCGAGGGAAGCGATTCGCCGAGGCGAGGCAAGGCGCATGGAGTCGTTCATCACCACCATCCCTTGAAAGTTCCGATCTTGTAGCCCCACCCGAGGACGAAGACCGCACTGGCCACCCAGGCGATCGGCCGGCTGGCCAGCGGGGCAAACAACAGGTGCAGCGGCTGCGCCGTCGCGGCACAGGCCAGGGCGACGACCGCCGCCATGGCCGAGGCCAAGGCCAGCACGAAGCCGGCAGGCTGCGTCACGAAACTGGTCCAGAGGTCCCCATGCGCCGCGTGCGTGAAGGCCGTCGTGTAGCCGCAGCTTGGGCAGGGAATGCCCAGTGCGGTGGGCCAGGTGCAGGTGGGAAGTCCGAGCCGGGTGTGCGTTCCGAGGCCAGCTGCCGCGGGAGTCACCATGGAGAGCACCACGAATGGCGCGGCCAGCGAGAGCCCCGTCCCCAAGGCGGTCAGGCGCGCGCCGACGGCCAACCTCGGGGGTGCTTCTGCCTGCGTCACGGCATGGCTCGCAAGGGGTTGCGACATGGACCGCGCATCGTACCCGGCGGTCGGCGCACCGGCCGGCGCTCACCCGCGAACCCACGGTTTCGCGCAGGAATCTAGCCTCCCACGCCATGACATGGATCGATGGACACCTCGACCTTGCGATGCTGGCCATGTTGGGGAACGACCCCGTGACCGAAGCGGACGGCTCCACCCGCTGCGTGTCGCTCCCTGCCCTGCGGCGCGGCGGCTGCGACATCGTGCTGGGGACGATTTTCACGGAGATGGTGGCGGGCCAGCCGGGCGATCCGGTCCAGTACACGGCGGGCGATGCCGAGAGTGCGCACACGGCGGGGCTTCGCCAGCTGGCGTGGTACGAGACGATGGAATCTCGCGGGGAACTCTCCATCGTCCGGACGGCGGCCGACCTGGGGTGCGGCGCGCTCCCGCGCGTGGTGCTCCTCATGGAGTGCGCCGACCCAATCCGCTCGCCTGATGAAGTGTCGTGGTGGCACGCGCGAGGCGTTCGCGTCGTGGGGCTCAGTTGGGCCCGTGGCTCGCGCTATGCCGGCGGAAACGCGCGGCATGGCGGACTCACTTCGCCGGGCCGGGACATGGTCGATGCCCTGGATGCGTTTGGCATCCTGCATGATGCCAGCCACCTGTGCGATCGGTCGCTGGATGACCTGCTCGCGCGCACGCCGAGGCCGGTCGTCGCCACGCACATGAATCTCCGCACGGAATCGGGCGCGCCGCAGAACCAGCGGCACCTGCGCAGCGACCACTTGCTGTCCATCGCCGCGCGCGGTGGGCTGGCCGGCATCGTGCTCTACAGGGGATTCCTGACGGCGTCGCCCGAGGCCACGATGGCCGACGTGGTGCGTCACGCCAATGCCGTGCGGCGAATCGCCGGCCCAGGCGCCGTGGCGCTGGGCAGTGACCTGGACGGTGGTTTCTTGCCGCTGGACGTGCCAGCCGGGCTCCGTGGGCCAGGGCACTACGGTGCACTCTCGGCGGCGCTGAGCCAAGCGGGCTGGACACCGGATGAGGTGTCTGCGCTGCAGCGCGACAACTGGCTCCGCGTGCTGCGAAGCGCACTCCCCCATCAAGCCGCCTGAGTCATTCCGCTTGCGAGGTGCCTTCGTCGTTGAGGTCGATCCGCGTCGTGCCCGACGCGGTCCTCACGCGAAGGTGGAGCCGGAGGCCGCACCCATGCAGCGGGACGGCGTCGGGGGCATTGTCAACAAAGAGGTGCTCCACGACAACCGCGCGCACGCCACCGCGGAGTTCGCGGCACGCCGTGGCCAGGAGCAGCCAGTTCCGGCCGACCCAGGCGCTGGCGATGCGCAAGTCACGAGTCGACTGGTCCGTGGAGAGGAGGTGGAGCCTCCCACCGAGGTCCGCGGCAAGTTCGACGCCCTTTGCTCCAGCAGCGCGCGGGGCAAGCAGGACGAGGTCATCAAAGAGCGACGCCAACGACGCGGCGCTTGCCGGAGTGGCCGCCGAGTGACCGCCACTCACCGCCGCCGGTGAACCACCGACTGGCGCGGGCCGCGCGGGGCGGGCCGCAGCCCCAGCGGCCAACTCTTCGGCGGGCGCGCGGCGTGGGGTTGGTTCGGGAGCGGTTGACATCGGGGTTGCCGTCGGAGCCAAGGTGTCGGCCAGGAATCCATCGAGCGGATCCTGAGTCGGGAATTGTGCCATGCCGGGCACCCTTCCGGGATTGGTCTTCGGCTGCCCCGCCGGGCCTGTTTGGTCAAACTGGCGGAATCCGTCGAATTGGTCCTCCCCCGCCTCTTCAGGCTCCAAGATGAGCCGAGCCACGGCGGAGGCCGGGCGTCGACCAAGCGCGGCAAGCGTCACCGGCCCTGTGCTCTCGATGCGGTCGATCCGCTGCATCGTCCCGCCTGGCGCCACCAGCATGTCCAGTTCGCGATCGGCGTAGTCCTCCAAGCGGGTGACCAGTGCCCGCGCGACGGAGTCCTTGGCACCGAGCACGACAACGGAAACGGTCCGTGGCCGGAGCCCCTTGGCTCGGGCAGCCTCGGCCAGTTCCACCAGCTTCAGCCGTGCCGCTGCGGCGGCAGCCTCATCGGCCCCCGTCAGGAGCACGATGTCGGCATCTCGGACCCCCACCAAGTCTTCGGCGCGTGTTCCTTCGGGCGCTGCGACGATCCAGCGGCGGACGAAGCGCGATGCGTGCGACATCCAGCCCGCTTCTTCGCTTGGCATGGCTCGGCCACCCGACTGCAGGACCTGGCCCGAGTAGTGCACGCCGTCGTGCGTGAGCAGGCCGACGGGGCCGCACTGGCGCGCGAGACGGTCTGCATACTGGACCAGCCAAATGCCCGCGATGCCGGGGAGGTTGCCGCAGATGGCCAATGCAAGGACTCGAGTTCCACGAGGGTCGATATCCGCGCCGCCGTCCGAGCCGCTCCCGTTCGCGATGCCGGCACTGCCCGTGCTCGCGCTGGCCGATGCCCCGATCGCGCCGGGTCGCTGGGCGCCGAGGAAGCTCTTGGCCAGGTCGTCGAATGGCGAGGAACCGACGCTCATGCGCTCTGGTTGCCTCCGCTGGAGAGGTTGCCGCGAAGCATTTCCATGCGCCGCATCACCTCGGCCATGCGCTCGTTGCGTCGGAGTTCTCTGTCACCAAGCGTGTCCAGCGTGGGCGAGTCGGTGCCAATGCCCCACGGGCTGGCCACCTCGGCCGTCACCTCTGTCTCGACATCGGCCTCGCTCGGGGCGCCCTCGTCAGGGATCGACCATCCAGGCTCGGTCGAGAGCGTGGCGTTTCGCATGACTTTGACGGGGTGCGCTTCCAGCCACTGCGCCAACGCTCGGAAGTCGGTGGCAGCCTCGCTGCCGGGCGCGTATTCGGCGATGGATTGCCCGAGCACGGCGGCCTCGCGGAGGATCTCATGCTCCCGGATCGGCACGGGGAGCAGCCGCTCACCGAATCGACGCTGCAGCACACCGATCACGTCGCCGGCGACCCGGCTGTTGGGCCGATGCATGGTCGGCAGGACCCGGATCGGGAGCTCGCGACCCATGTACCTCGACGCGCTCTCGATGGTGACTTCTTGCTTTTCCGAACCCTTCATCGCCAGGTAACCAGTCTCGACCGGGATCAGGACCTCGTCGGCGGCTCGAACGGCATTGAAGGTCAGGAGGCCGATGTGCGGCGGGCAGTCGACCAGGCACCAGTCGAACTGGGTGCTCAAGACGTCCAGGATCTTGCTGAGGCGTCGATCCCGGTCGGGAGCGATCGCCATCGGGTCGTTGGGACTTTCCAGCTGCGCCAGCCTGACGGTGCTTGGGGCCAGCCACAGGTTGCGCATCACTTCCCAGAGCAGGCCGTCGCCGATCTTCCGGCTCGCGGGGCCTTCCCGGAGGACTTCGCCAATCCCCCACTCCAACTTGCTGTCTGGCACCCCCAGGCAGGCGGCGCAGTGCGACTGTGGGTCCATGTCGACGATCAGGACTCGACGCCCCGACGCAGCCAACACCGACCCGAGGTTGATGGCGGTCGTGGTCTTCCCACAGCCGCCCTTCTGGTTGACGATGGCAATGGTCCGCATCCTGCGAGTGATCTCCCGCCCCATCCGTGGGGCCACGCCCCGACGTGGGGCACGCTGAGGATATCGGTCCTGCCGCTCAGGTCGCTTTGAGGATCATCGCCGGACTTTTGAGGGGGTCCAGCAGCTCGTCACGCCACGGCGTGCCATCCGGCGGCGACGACCTTCAGGCTTGGGCCATGGACAAACTCCGCGCCACCGGCCTCGCGCGGCAGGATCAGGCGAAGCGCCCCGCCCTTCCGCTTCTTGTCGGTGCTCATCGCGGCGGTCAACGCTGCCACGTCCGGGTTCGCGCCTTCCAGGGACCCGGGGAGGCCCACATCCTTGAGCCAGCCCCGAACTCGGGCCAGCATGCTCGGCTGCGCCAAGCCGGATTCCACCGCGGCGGCCGTGGCGGCCACGAGGCCAATGCCCACGGCTTCCCCGTGGGTGTACCGATCCGAGTGGCGTGACTCGATGGCATGGGCAAACGTATGGCCCATGTTGAGGGCCATGCGCGGACCGTGCTCCAGCGGATCTTCGACCACCACGTTGAGCTTCACGTGGGCGCTGCGCTGCACCAGCTCGGAGAGGATTTCGGGGTCTCGGCCCAGGATGGCAGCCCGATTCGTGATGATCCACTCCGCGAAGGTGTGGTCCGCGACCAAGGCGTGCTTGATGCACTCGGCGAGGCCTGATCGCAGGTGACGGTCAGGGAGCGAGTGGAGCGCCGTGACGTCGGCCACGATCGCTTCGGGGACCCAGACGGAACCCACCAGGTTCTTGGCCAGCGAGCCGTCGGGCAGGCGCAGGTTGATGCCGGTCTTGCCGCCGATCGCCGCATCGACCATGGAGAGCAACGTCGTGGGGATCACGGCGAACCGGACGCCACGGTTGTAGGTGGCAGCCGCGAAGCCGGCCACGTCGCTCACGATGCCACCGCCGACGGCGATGATCGCGCTGTGTCGATCGAAGCGAGCGCCCGCCATCCAGTGCCAGATGGCATCGACGGTCTGCAGCGTCTTCGCCTGCTCGCTGGACTCGACGGCCATGTGCGACGCGTGCGGGCGGCAGTGGTTCTGGATGCGCGCGATGAACTCGGCGGGCACGTGCGAGTCGTGCACCACCAGGATCTGGGTCGGCGGCTCGGGGTCGGCTAGCAGCCACGACAGGCCGTCGACGGCTCCCGCGCCCACCACCAACGAACACGTCTTGCCGAGCTGCTCGAACTCAAACCGGGAGACAGTGGTTTCGATCATGGCGAACACGATAGCAAGCCACCAATTTGTAGCATTTCTCCATGATCTACCTTCTCCTGGGGGTTACGGTCCTGTCAATCATCGCGGCGGCCGTCATGGCCGTGGTGGCATCCAACGCGCGCGACAAGCAGCGAGGTGCGGAAGAGGACGCTCAGGCCACTCGGGCCGCCCTGGAACCGCTCCGAAGGTACGAAAACATTCGGGATCTGGATCAGGCCTCGGAGGCGCTCAAAGCAAGGGGATACGAGGCAATCCGGATTGCAAAGGCCCGGGTGGCTCAGCACCGAATGGCCGTCGAGCGCCTCTCACGGGAGGTTGGCGTTCTCAAGCGGTTGATACAGGGATATGGAGACGAGTACATCATCATCCTCGACCCTTCCGTCGAGGCACTCGCCGAGCGCTACCCCAGGCACGAGTGTTCGGAGCGGCTCCTGGAAGCCCGTGCTGAGACCAAGCGCCTCGTCAAATCAGGGGAGGTGATGGTGGGGCTCCATGGAGTCCTGACGCCATCCTCTCGTGCCATTGCCGACTATTTCAACACTAAGGTCGATGAGATCCTCTCGCGAGAGCGATCGGCGAACATCGGGAAGCTCAGGCAGGAAATCATCGATACCGCAGAACTCATCAATCAGTCCCTCGGGGAAGCGACCGGGATTCGGCTCTCGACGGCAATCGTGAAATCAAGAGTCGATGAGTTGAAATGGCTCACCAGAACACGAATGCTCCAGAAGCTTGACCGGGAGCAACAAGCAGATATCCGCAGCCAGATGCGCGAAGAGGCGAAGGCGATTCGCGAAGCCAGGGAGGCGCAGGAGGAAGCTGAACGAGAGGAGCGCATCGTTCAACGTGCGCTCGACAAGGCAAGAAAGGAGGCCGAGTCGGCGTCAGCGGAGAAGCGACTCGAATTGGAAGAAGAAATCGCAAGCTTGAATAAGCGATACGAGGAACTCGAGGCGTCTCGCCAGCGCGCGATCTCAATGGCAGAGCAGACGCGGCAAGGACACGTCTACGTGATCAGCAACATTGGGTCCTTCGGAGAAGGGGTCTTCAAGATCGGGATGACGAGGCGCCGGAATCCACAAGAACGGATCGACGAACTCGGCGATGCCAGCGTGCCATTCTCGTTCGATGTCCATGCCCTCATCGAGACCGAGGACGCACCCACCCTTGAAAAGGCCCTGCATCACGCATTCGCTGGACAACGAGTCAACATGATCAATCCTCGAAAGGAGTTCTTTCGCGCGAGTTTGGTCGAGATACAAGAGGCAGCGAAACTTCACGGCGCCGCCGTCGAATGGACTCTCGCCTCCGAGGCGCTGGAGTTCAAGGAGTCAGAGGCGCTCCGAGCCGGGCGGGTGGCCCGCTCAGACGATCTTGTCGAAGTCGGAGCGGCGGATTCGTTCCGGTCCGACACACCACCCACGGCCACTCCAGCGAAGTGACCCCGACGGGAGTCGAACCCGTGTTACCTCCGTGAAAGGGAGGTGTCCTAGACCAGGCTAGACGACGGGGCCAGTGAACGCGCCGCTGAACGGGCCGTGGCGCGTGCCAATGGCTCAGGTGGTTTGCCGGCGCCTCTCACGCGCCTGGCCTCAGTCCAACTCCTCGAACCAGTGACCCCAAGGGGATTTGAACCCCTGTCCCATCCGTGAGAGGGATGTGTCCTAGACCAGGCTAGACGATGGGGCCAGGTCAGATCGACGAGTATAGGTTTGCGCGGCCGGCCCCGCAACACGGGTACTGTTCCCCCGTGGCGGTTCCCACGCTCATCTTCGGCGGCTCCTTCGACCCGCCACACCGGCGCCATGTCGAGGTGGCCCTCGAGGCCGCGAAGGCACTTCGATGCTCCCGGCTGGTGGTGGTCCCCTCGGCCCGCTCGCCGCTCAAGGAGGGGGCGCCCCGATTCCCTGACCCGACGCGGCTGGCGATGGCGTCGGCGGCGTTCGACGTCCCGGCGATGCGCGATGCGGGCGTGACCGTGCTTGTCGAGGACGTCGAGTTGCGCCGAGGGGGGACGTCGTTCACGGTGGACACCCTCCGAACGCTCACCGGCACGCTTCAGCTCGCGCAGGGGTCGACGTGGCTCTTGGTCGGCTCGGACCAGGCCCTCCAGTTCGCTCAATGGCGAGACTGGGGAGCCATCCTGGCCGACTTGGCGCAGCTCGCGGTCGTCGCGCGTCCGCCGCATCGCGTCGAGACGCTTGGCGGCGAGTTGGCACGTTCGGTGCCCGGTGCGCCAGCGGGATCGATCACCGTGCTGCCCATCGAGCCGGTGGACCTCTCATCGACTGTCGTGCGGGCGGCCTTGGAATCCGGACAGATTCCGCTCGACCTGCTGCCTCCCGGCGTTGCGGCCCTCCTTTCTGTGCATTCGGTGAATCGCTGGGGACGGTGAATCGCTGGGGACGCGGAAATCCGTGCGGTCGCGAGTAGACTCCGCCGTTTCGCCCATGGCGACCGTCGACCCCACTTCTGCCCCGCATTCCGCTCCTGAGGTGGACGACATCCGAAGCGTCGCCTTCGTGTCGCTGGGTTGCCCCAAGAACCTGGTCGATTCCGAGCGGATGCTTGGGGTCCTGCGCGACGGCGGCATCCGTCCCGTCAACGAGTCCGACTCCCCCGACGCCATCGTCATCAATACGTGCGGCTTCCTGGAAGCCAGCAAGGAGGAGTCGCTGGGCGTCATCAAGGACGCGCTCGAGAGGAAGGCTCGCGGCCAGCTCAAGCGCGTGATCGTGGCGGGATGCCTCGTCCAGCGGCATCGCGCCAAGATGCTGGAGTGGGCGCCGGGGATCGATGCCCTCGTCGGCGTCTTTGATCGAGATCGAGTGCTTGAGGCGGTGCAGGGCGCGCGCGCGGCGCGGACCGAGAATTCGCCAGCGTCAGGACCGGCCTACTGGATCCATGCCAACGCGCTCGCGGCGGCGAAGGACCAGGGGCTCCCCACCACCGGCCTCACCGTCCACGGCAAGGATGGCAAGGGCGTGGGCTACTTTGAGGACGACGGAGATCGATTCCGCCTGACTCCCCGCCACTGGGCCTACCTTCGCATGAGCGAAGGATGCAACCAGCGATGCGCCTTCTGCACGATCCCGTCGATCCGCGGCAAGATGCGATCGAAGCCGCTGGAGAAGATCCTCGCCGAGGCGCGGGCGCTCCTCTCCGACGGCGCGTTTGAACTGAACCTCATCGGCCAGGACACCACCTCGTACGGGATGGACATCGGCTACGACGCGGGGCTGGTCGGACTGCTGGAGTCGCTTGATCGCGAGGTGCAGTCGCACGGCGGCGGGTGGCTTCGACTGATGTACGCGTACCCGACTTTCTTCACCGATGAGATGGTCAAGGCCTTTGCGCGGCTCCCCAACCTGGTCAAGTACCTGGACATCCCGCTGCAGCACGCCAGCGACCGGATGCTGGACCTCATGCGCCGAAATGTCACCTCGCAGGTGCAGGGTGACCTCGTGTCCTCGCTCCGCGACAAGGTCCCCGGGATGGCGATCCGGACCACCTTCATCACGGGCTTCCCCGGCGAGACGGAGGAGGACCACGAGGAGCTGCTGGCGTTCATCGAAGAACACCAGTTCGATGCGCTTGGCGTCTTCAAGTATTCGCGCGAAGAGGGCACTCCCGCCGGGACGATGGACCAGGATCCCGCGCTGCACGTTCCCGACGACGTCAAGGAGCGACGCGAGCAGGAGATCATGGAGCTCCAGCAGCGGATCGCCTTCGAGAACGCGGCGTATGTCGCGGAACAGAAGGGCGAATTCGATGTCCTGGTCGACGGCGCGGCAGCAGGTGCCTCCGAGGCCCGCGCCACGACCGGCGTCTCCGAGGGATTGGTCCTCCACAAGGGCCGCGCGTACCACCAGGCCCCGTCCATCGATTCGTGCACCTGGGTCGCCAGCCGCCGAGCGCTCAGCCCGGGCGAGATGGTTCGATGCACGATCGTCGAGAGCGACGGCTACGACCTGGTCGCCCGACCCACCGAGGACCTGTCGACCACGCACTCGCTGCGCGTGCTTCGGTAGCGCGCGCCCTTCGCGCGCCCTACGCGCGCCCTTCGCGCCCCCCTGCCGTTGGGCTGATCAGATTCGACGGTTTTTCGGTCGAATCCGATCAATTCACCGAGGGAGCGTTCGACGCCCGTATCATCCCGCGCCCCGCGCGCCTGACCACAGCGCCTCCGCACGCCGACCACGCCTCCGCCCTCACGCCCGTGCCCATCCGCAACTTCTCCATCATTGCCCACATCGACCACGGGAAGAGCACGCTGGCGGACCGCCTGCTGCAAGAAACGCACGCCGTCAGCGCGCGCGAGGCGAAGGCGCAATTCCTGGACTCGATGGACCTGGAACGGGAGCGTGGCATCACCATCAAGGCCAGCGCCGTCTCCGTCAAGTGGCCCTACAAGGGCGAGGAGTACGAGCTCAACTTCATCGACACCCCCGGGCATGTGGACTTTGCCTACGAAGTCTCCCGCGCGCTGAGTGCCTGTGAGGGCGCGATCCTGGTCGTCGACTCCACGCAGGGCATCCAGGCGCAGACGGTGGCCAACGCGTACCTCGCCATCGGGAACGACCTCACGATCATCCCGGTGGTCAACAAGATCGATCTCCCCTCCGCCGATGCGGACGGCGTGGCGATGGAAGTGGAGCAGGTCCTGGGGATGCCCGCCGAGGACTGCATCTACGTGAGCGCCAAGACCGGGCAAGGCATCCGGGAACTCCTGGATGCCGTGTGCGAGAAGCTCCCCGGCCCGCCGCCGCCGACCACCAAGAAGCTGCGCGCGCTCATCTTTGACGCCAAGTACGACGACTATCGCGGCGTCGTGATCTATGTGCGCATCTTCGACGGCACGCTCAAGCTGGGCGACAAGATCCGCATGATGGGCACCGGTCGCACCTTCCCGGTGACCGAGGTCAATCGATACACCCCCTTCATCCAGCGGATCAAGGAGCTGGGCACGGCGCAGGTCGGCTCCATCTGTGCGTCGATCAAGACGCTGGCCGATGTCCGCGTCGGCGACACCATCACGCTGGAGAACGATCCCGCCGACGATCCGCTCCCGGGCTACGAGGAGCCCAAGCAGATGGTGTTCTGCGATTTCTATCCCTCCAGCGCCGACGCGACCGGCGCCGGCGGCAAGAAGGGCGACTTCGAGGCGATGCGAGAGGCCATCGAGAAGCTCCGCATCAACGACGCGTCCTTCACCTACGAGGTCCAGCACAGCGAGGCGCTTGGCTTTGGCTTCCGCTGCGGATTCCTGGGCCTCCTGCACATGGACATCATCCAGGAGCGGCTGGAGCGCGAAGGCGGCGTGGAAGTGGTGCAGACCGCGCCCACCGTCTCGTACCGAATCCTCAAGACCGACGGCGAGGAAGTGGAGATCCACAACCCGGCGGACCTCCCCGATCCCGGCATCATCTCCGAGATCCGCGAGCCGATCGTCAAGGTGGAAGTCATCTGCCCCGACGAGTGCATCGGCGACCTGATGAAGCTCTGCGATTCGCGCCGGGGCATCTTCAAGGGGCAGCGATTCCTCGCCGAGGGCCGCCAGATCCTGGACTATGAACTCCCGCTGGGCGAGATCATCTACGACTTTTACGACAAGCTGAAGTCGATCACCCGCGGCTACGGCACGATGGACTACGAACTGGTCGAGTTCCGCGCCGATCGCCTGGCCAAGGTCAACATCCTCGTCAACGGCGACGCCGTGGAGGCACTCAGCACCATCTGCCACCGCGACATGGCGGAGCATCGCAGCCGGATGATCCTGCAAAAGCTCAAGGAGCAGATCGACCGGCACCAGTTCGAGATCCCGCTCCAGGCGGCGGTCGGCGGCAAGGTCATCGCACGCGAGACGATCAAGTCGCTGCGCAAGAACGTGATCGCCAAGTGTTATGGCGGTGATATTTCCCGCAAACGCAAGCTGCTAGAGAAGCAAAAAGAAGGCAAGAAACGCATGAAGCAGATCGGCTCGGTGTCGATCCCGCAGAGCGCCTTCCTGGCCATCCTGGACCAGGGCGACTGAGTGACCGAAGCCAAGACCGAAGCCAAGAGAGACACCATGCAGAAACTCACCTCCACCATCGTTGCCGGCCTCGTGGGCGGCGCTGTCGCTGCGGCACTGGTCGCGGCCCCTTGGTCGCGCGAGTCGATCGCCACCGCCACGGCAGCGGCGGATGACCTTGGCCCGGCCTCCACCGTCATCCTGGCGGGCGAACCCGAAGTTCGCGTCGCCGCGAAGGACGGCCGCCTCTCGTGGGGCACGGAACCCGGCGCGCGCGGCCTCACCATCGCCGCCGTGAACACGGGCAAGGTGCTGGGGGCGATCCTTGAGAGCGACCGTTTCGAGGAGCAGCGCGAGACGTTCCGGGCGGAGGTGGAGAAGGCCGGCAAGGAACTTGAGGCGCGGTTCGAGTCGATCCAGTCCAAGTACCAGGGAACCAAGCCAGACAGCCCGGAAGCTGGCGAGGCTCGCGCGGCGATGCAGGCGTTCCAGCAGGAGTACCAGGAGTTCATGGCCCGCACGCAGCAGGCCGAGGGCACGCTGGCCGCGGAGCAGTTCACGGAGGCGTACAGCGACATGCGGACCGCCGTCGACGTGATCTGTGATCGCCGGAGCATCGACCTCGTCTACCGATTCATCCCGCCCGACGAGAAGATCGCACCAGCCGACAACGACACCTTGACGCTCCAGATGCAGGCCCGCACGTTCGTGCGACTTCCGGATGGCCTGGACATCACCGCCGACGTGCTGAAGGAAATGAACCTCACGGCGGAGTGAGGCGGGGCGGGCTCACCCCCAGTTTCCAAGCACGGCCGCCAGGTCCGCGCCGCCCACCACGCCGTCGCCGTCGATGTCGCCGGCGGTGTTGCCACCCTTGGATCCCATCCCGCCGCCTTCCCACACTGGGCCGAGCAATGTCGCCCCGGGGATGGCCTTCTCGACGAAGCCGATGTCGCGGGCCGTAGCGCCATCCAGGCGCATGCGAACGGCGTCAAAGAGCTGCTCGCCGTCACGGACAGTCACCTCCGGCCCGAACGACACCGCGTCTGGAGTCAGCGTGTCGTTGCGAATGATCACCGTCGACTCAGGAAGGTTGGCCCCAAGCACAAGGACAAGGTCGTTGTCCCCGTCCAGGTCCGTATCGACGCTCGAGACCCTCATCGCGCCCACCAGCGGGCCCCACGGTGCCATCTCAGGCCTCACTCCGAGTCCGGCGGTCGGGCTGGTGTCGTTGAGCGCGCAGGCTACCGCTCCTCCGTAGATGGAAGGGGCGTCGACGAGCGAGCACACGGCGTCAATCCAGCCATCTCCATTGACGTCCGTCAGTTCAAGGTCGGTCGCCCGTCCCGGGCCGACACACTGGCCCACCATGGCGTACGACCCCTTGCTCACCGTGAGGAGGGACACCGCCGAGCTGGCGGTCTCGCTGTCGTTGTGAGTCACCACGATGACCTCATGGCTGCCGATGGCATCCCAGTTCGTGCTCTTGACGGCGACCGGAGTTCCGTCGATCGGCACCGACTCGGCCGCGATCAGAGTGGTCCCGGTCACCTTGAGTCGCCGGAAGGTAGAGCCCCCATCACCGTTCATCGCGGTGAGGACGCCAAGCGACAGCGCCATCGACGCGCTCGGGGGAATGATGCAGACCCCCTGCGGCACCTCGTCCGAGGCCGCAGACCAGGTCGCCCAGAGGACGAATCCCTGAGCGCCACTGGCCTTCCAGGCGGAGACGCCGGTCGGGCTGACGGTCGCGATGTCCGGGAGGCCATCGCCGGTGAGGTCACCAACCGCCATCGCCGAGGTGCCGTCCGTAAAGCTCAATGCACTCTCCGGGGAGTGAAATCCACCCTGCCCGTCGTTGCGCAGGATGCGCACGGAGGTGGTCCCGTTCAGTGCATCGCAGAGCAGGTAGAGGTCGTCCCGCGATGGCACCTGCGACGGCGCGACGGCGGACTCGATCGGGACGCCGCCACTCCCGGCGGTCAGGAACGGCGCGCTGTAGCCGGGGGCCGTCGGCGCGGGCACCCAACCGGAGATCTGCAGGCGCTCTCTCCCATTGGCCAGCTGGACAATCTCGAATGTGGGCTGCCAGTCGGCGTAAGCGAGGGCGCCTGTCGTTGACCACATGGCCGGGTATCGAACGAGCGAATCAAACATTCTCGGCGCGACAAATCCGTCGGCATCGATCAAGGGAATCGGGTCCGTCGGGGGCGTGCCCGTCGGGTCGCTCCAATCGCCATTGGCATTCCTTCCGGCGATCATCAGCCGAAGGGTTCCCCCCAGCGAGGCCTCGCCCAAGATGTTCAAGCAGAGCGGCCGGACCGGATCGGGAAGTTCGCATCCTTCCAGGCACAGCTGGGTGACCACTGCACCTCCTCCAACGCCCGGCACGGCGTTGGTGAAATCGCCATCGATCGTTTGCTCCGGGTCGCCCTCATAGGAGTAGCCCCCTCCGACCGTCCCGGCGCTGGAGACCATCGGCGCCTTGACCGTGCACCCTTGAACCGGCGTCGGATCGGGGCCATGGGCGACTCCACTGTCCAATTCGGAGGCGGGCATCAGTTGAATCGGGGCGTCCGACTCCACCGTCAGCTCGCCGCCGACGACATAGAGGCCACTTGGAATGACATGCGTGTCCGGACCCGTCAAGCGAATGACCGTGCCGCTCAGCGCCGAGAGGACGGAGGCACCACCTGCGCCTGGCAATGACGGATCGCCAAGCAGGTCTGGACACTCCAGCGTCAACTGGCCATCGCCCCACGAGATGAGGTATGACGACCCGATCCGAACGGGTTGGCAGGAGACGACGGAATGAACCCCAAAGGTATCAAGTCCCCCCAGATCAGTCGAGCCCGGATTCGACAGCACCAACTGATCAACGACCACGCTCGTGTCAAGCTCCACGAGATGACGCAGTTCAGCAGTGGTGTCGGTCCCCGGGACTTGGCCCAGATTCCAGGTCGAACCGATCGACCAAAGTTGAGCCCCGACACCCGAAACCGAGAAAGCGGACTCTGGACCAGGCGCACCCTGCCCCTCACAGTAGTCGGGCGTGCCATCGTCGTTGCAGTCCACACAGAGCGCGCCGCAAAGGTCCGCCGCCAGAGTCACGCAGCCTTCATCCCACAGTGTGGAACAACACGAGGAGTCAACCGTGCAGACGGCACCCGAACAGGCTGTGTCATCGCACCCGGCAACCGCCCTGCGGGTTGGCAGGACTCATTGCGACCGCCGCGGGCTCGGCAAGGACCGTGGCAAGGATCGCCGCCATGCCAAACACAGCCATGATTCGCGACGCGATTGACTTGGGGAAACACACCATGGCAATCTCCAATGCACACCGGCCCACCGACCAATGACAAGACGGCGCGAGTTTGGCGAAACGCAACCTCGCACAGAGCGAATTGACCATATCCAGGGCGGGCCGGCTTGTCTCTCTCCACAATCGGCCCTGAGTGGCTCAGAGAGCGGGGTCGCCAATGCCATTTTGGGAGAACTGGGCCGCCAGCGCCTGTGCCAGTCGCTCCTTGGCCTGGGACATGGATGGGGCTCTCACGGCCAACGATTGGCATTCCCTAGCCACGCTCGTCACCGGCCTCCCCGCCAGGCCGCATGGCACGATGGCGCTGAAGTGCGAGAGGTCGGGATCCACATTGAGCGCCAGGCCGTGCATGGAGACATACCGGGAGAATCGAACTCCCAGCGCGCAGATCTTGCGGCCGGTGCCAGTCCCCTCCGCCCCAACCCAGACCCCGGTCGCGGTGGGATCTCGCTCCCCTTGCAGACCAGCATTGGAGAGCGTGTCAATCACCGCCTGCTCCAGAAGCCGCATGAATCCGTGCACGCCAACACCAAGTCGATTGATGTCAACGATGACATACGCCACCAGTTGCCCGGGGCCGTGGTAGGTGACATCGCCGCCGCGGTCGGTCTCTCGCAACTGGATGCCGCGGGCTGCAAGCTGCTGTTCTGAGGCCAGGACATGGTCCGCCGCACCCTTGCGCCTGGTGACCGTGACCACCGGCGGATCGTGCTCCAGGAGCAGCAGGTACCCGCGACGCGCCGGCTCGCCGGTCCGTTCGCGCTCTTCGATCACCGAGGCCTGCAGTTCCCGCTGCAACGCCAGCGCGGAGTCGTAGTCGATTCGCCCAAGGTCCCTGACTTCCAGTTCGGGCGGATGCATGAGCGGAAAATCGTATCGACAGTACGCTCCCCCGCCGTGCCAACCGTCCATCCCACAGCGATCATCGAGGGCGCCGTCACGCTGGGCGAAGGCGTCGAGATTGGCCCCTACTGCATCGTGCGGGGTCCGGTCACGGTAGGTGCCGGCTCCGTGCTCATCTCGCACGTCAATCTCCAGGGCCCACTCACGCTGGGCGCCAGGAACGTGGTGTATCCCAACGCCTGCCTCGGATTCGCGCCGCAGCACGCCCGCTACGACCCCTCCGCCCCCGGGGCGGGACTGCACGTTGGCGACGAGAACACGTTTCGCGAAGGGGTGACGGTGCATCGGTCCTTCACGGAACACACTTCCCGCATCGGGAACGGCAATCTCTTCATGAATGGCTCGCACGCCGGCCATGACTGCGTGATCGGCAGCAACTGCACGTTTGGTGGCGGGACCATGATCGGCGGCCATGTGGAAGTGGGCGATCGGGTGCTCACGGGAGGGATGGCTGGCATCCACCAGTTCGTGCGCATCGGCCGCGGCGCCATGGTCTCCGGGCTGTGCGGCGTCACGAAGGACGTCCTCCCGTTCAATACGATCACGGCGCTCAACGTCGCGGGAAGCATCAACCTGGTCGGGATGCGGCGCCAGGGCCTTGCGTCTGAGCAGATCGACAACCTCAAGTGGGCGTGGAGCGTGCTCTGCCGCCGCGGACTCCCGATGCCCAAGGCGCTGGCCGAGGTGGCCACGCGGCTGGATGATCCGATCGTGGCCGAGGTGCATGCCTTTGCGGCCGCCAGCACTCGCGGCTGGTGCACCCTCCGCTCCAACTCCCTGCGGTAGCCGCGGCGAGCCGATAGGATCGTTGGCGCCATGGACGGCCAATTCGCGAACTTGACGGTGCTGGGCAGCGGCTCCAGCGGGAACACCACGGTGCTCTCGTTTGGTGCACTGACCCGTAAGTGCCTCTTGATCGACGCCGGGCTCTCGCCGCTCGCCGTGCGAAAGCGAATGGCCGAGGCTTGCATTCCCGGCCTCGTGGTCGGTGCGATCCTGCTGACGCACCTGGACACGGACCACTGGCAGCGCGGCTGGGCTCGCCAGTTGGAGCGAAACCCGGTGCCCGTCGTTGTCCGATCGGGCCATCGGGCCAAGGCCCTGGAGGCCGGCGTCCCCGCATCCTGCCTGCGGGTGGTGGCCGACACGTTTCAGCTTGGGACCTTGGCCAGCGTGACGGCGATCGAAGTCCCGCACGACGAACGGGGCAGCACGGCCTACGTCGTGGAGAGCGTCGCGGGGCGCGTCGGGTATGCAACAGACCTTGGCGAATGCCCCCGCGCGATGCTGGATGCATTCACCGACTTGGATGTTCTGGGCCTTGAAGCGAACTATGACCCCGCCATGCAGCGGGCATCGCCCCGTCCCGTCTTCCTCAAGGAGCGGATCATGGGGCCGTCCGGCCACCTGAGCAACGAGCAGTGCGCGGACGCCGTGGCGGAAATCAGCATTCGGTCACACCTGCAGCGGCTCTTGCTGCTTCACCTGTCCCGGGACTGCAACACGCCCGCCCTCGCGGCCGGCGCGATTGCCCGACGGTGCGGGGAGCTGGCGGACCGGACCATCGTGGCACTCCGAAACGAGCCGACCGCGTCAGTCTCGTTCGCACGCGCCGCGTGTCCGCTGGCCGCCGCGTGACCTTCGCCAGACCAGCGATTCCAGGCGATTGACCCTACACGGTCCGCGAGCCCGGCTCTGCTAACCTTCGGCGCCCCATGAGCGACCAATTGACGCACGAGTGCGGGCTGGCCCTCATCCGCCTCAAGCACCCGCTCTGGTGGTACCAAGAACGATTCGGTGATCCGCTCTGGGGGGCGCGCCGGCTGTACTTGCTGATGGAGAAGCAGCACAACCGAGGACAGGACGGCGCCGGGATCGGCTGCGTCCGGTTTGACATGCCGCCTGGCGACTCGTTCCTCGAGCGCGAGCGATGCGCCAAGCGCAACCCGATCGAGCGGCTCTTCGACGAAGTCCTCGGCCCGGCCCGGAAGCTGAAGCCGAAGGAACTGGCGACGATCGACCCACTGGAGCTCAAGCGGATGCTGCCCCTGGTCGGTGAGGTCATGATGGGGCACCTCCGGTATGGAACGCATGGCGGCCGGACGGCGGCGGCGTGCCATCCGCACGTGCGACGGTCGAGCCTCCCCAGCAAGACGATCGCGCTCGCGGGCAACTTCAACATGACCAACTCCCGCGAGCTCTTCGAGATGCTGGTGGGCTATGGCCTGAATCCGGCGGGCGTGAGCGACACGGGCGTGGTGCTGGAAAAGATCGCCTACAACCTGGACAAGGAACACGAGCGACTGGCCGCATCGCTCGGCCCCGGTTCGTTCCGAAACCTGGAGGGGCGAGAACTGACCCAGGAAGTCGCGAGCGAGCTGGACTACGGTCGCATCATGCGGGGCGCTGCCGAGCGTTTTGACGGGGGCTACGTCCTTGGCGGCCTGGTCGGCTCTGGCGACTGCTTCGTCGTTCGTGACCCATGCGGCATCCGGCCCGCCTTCATGGTGGAGACCGAGGAGTGCATCGCGGTCGCCAGCGAGCGCCCTGCCCTCATGAGCGTCCTGAACGTCTCGGCGTCAGACGTCCGCCCCATCGAGCCGGGACACGTGCTGGCCATCCGCCGCAGCGGCGAGTCGATGCTGTCCCGGTTCACGCCCGCGCAACCCCTTCGCGAGTGCACCTTTGAGCGCATCTATTTCTCGCGTGGGAACGACCCCGACATCTACGAGGAACGGAAGCAGCTGGGACGCAACTTGGCCCCGCGTGTCCTGGACCTCTTGGGGGGCGACCTCTCCAACGCGGTCTTCTCCTTCATCCCCAACACGAGCGAGACCTCGTACCTCGGCCTCGTCGAAGAGGTGGATCGACTGGCCCGGGCTCGGCGTGCGCGCGAGCTTGCGGCCGTCGCCTGCTCGGGTGGGAGCGTGACCGAGGCTGACCTCCTCTCCCTCGCCGGCATCCACGCCCGCGTTGAAAAGGTGGCCCACAAGGACCAGCGGCTGCGCACCTTCATCACGCACGACGCCGCACGGAGGGACCTCGTGGCGCATGTGTATGACATCACGCGCGGCACGGTCTCGGAGCAGGACACGCTGGTGGTGGTGGATGACTCGATCGTCCGGGGCACGACGCTGCGGGAGTCGGTCATCACGATGCTTTCTCGATTGAATCCCCGCCGGATCATCGTCGCAAGCAGTGCACCGCCGATCATGTATCCCGACTGCTACGGGATCGACATGAGCCAGCTGGGACGATTCATCGCCTTCGAGGCCGCGGTGAGCCTGCTGGCGCAGCGTGGCCGCGAGTCGCTCCTTGCCGAAGTGGAAGCCGACTGCGTGTCGCAGGAGTCGATTCCCGTCGATCGCCAGAAGAATGCGGTCCGCAAGCTGTACGACGCCCTCTCGTTCCAGGACCTGTGCGATGAAGTCGCTCGGCTGGCACGCCCCCGCGACGTGGAGTGGAAGGGCGAGCTGCACATCGTCTACCAAGACATCGAGGGGCTGCACCGTGCGATGCCAGGCCACACGGGGGACTGGTACTTCACGGGGAACTACCCCACTCCCGGCGGCTTCCAGACGCTCAATCGCGCCTACCTCGACTGGCGACGGCACATCGACCGTCGCGCGTACGAGTAGGCGAGTTGCGCCTTGCGCATTTGCGCATTGCGCATTGCGCATTGCGCATTGCGCATTGCGCGCGGCTTGCGGCGTGCGGCGTATTGAGTTTTGTGTTATCGGACTTATTGTAGGGGCGATCCGGTCGAGGCGCGAACCGCGAACACAGGCCTACCTTCGCGGAAAGTTGCCGCCTTCCACACGATTCACACGGTCGCGCCGCCGAGTGGTCGTCGATGTTTGACGAACGGGCCGTTTCGTGCTGTAATGCCCGATTCCCCAGCAGGATTCACCAGACCAGACCCTTCAGAGGCACCCAAGTATCCATGGCTCGTTACACCGGACCCAAGGTCAAGCTCTCCCGCCGCGTCGGCGTGCCGATCTCTGACACCCCGAAGCACACCGCCAAGCGCCAGTTGACCGCGCCCGGCCCCCACGGCTTCCGTGGCAAGCGCCCGAAGCCGTACGGCATCCGCAAGGATGAGAAGCAGAAGCTTCGATACCACTATGGGGTGCTCGAGCGCCAGTTCCGTCGGTACCTCCGCGAGGCGGGCAGCGCCTCCGGCAACACCGGCGAGGCCCTCATGCAGATCCTCGAGCAGCGCTTGGACAACGTCCTGCGCCGTGCCGGCTTCGCCCGCACGATCTGGGCCTCCCGCCAGATGGTGGCGCACGGACACGTGCTGGTCAATGGCCGCAAGTGCGATCGACCCAGCCTGGCCGTCCAGGTTGGCGACGTGATCACCTTCAAGGAAGGCCTTCACACGCTCGTTCGCGAAAACATGGAGTCCCTCGCCGGCCACATTCAGCCGGGCTGGATCTCGGTGAACCCCGCCGAACTGTCGGTGAAGGTCACTTCGACCCCCACGTCAGACCAGATTCCGTTCGACGTGAACACGAACCTGATCATCGAGTTCTATCGCTGATTCGGGCCGCGTCCAGCCGAGAGCATTCCTCGACTTCGACCATGGGGCGCCCGGATCTCAAATCCGTGCGCCCCGTTTCATAGATGGGCCGCCCCTGCGGCCGGACCTCGCAGACGACAGATTCCCATGCTCAAGTTCTTCCGAGAGAACGAGAAAATCGCCAAGTGGATCATGGTCGGCGGCCTCGTGCTGCTGCTCATCTCTTGGCTCGCCTTCGACTATTCGTCCAACTCGATCGTGAGCGACTGGCTTGCTCGCGGTCGCACGTGGGCCATGGTGGGAAGCGAGGAAGCGTCCGCAGGCGACCTCCAGCATTCGCAGCAGCAGCTGGCGATGCTCGAGGCGGTCGGGTCACCCGTCCTCACCAACCTGGGGATCGACAAGGACCCCGGTCACTGGTACCTGCTGGTCCGCGAGGCCGGGCAGGCCGGGCTCATCGGCCCCCCTGCCGATGGCGAGCGTGCGCTGGCGTCCCGACTCCAGGGGCAGCAGACGCCGGTCGACCCCAACCTCGTCATTCGCCAGCTGATGGGCGCCTCGGGACTGTCGCACCGTGAAGTGCTGCAGACCCTGGCCGACGAAGCCGGCGTGATGCGACTCATGCTCCTGGTGTCTGGTGCGGGACCCGGCCGCGTCTCGTCGACGCGCCTCAAGCAGGAGGCCGCCCGGCGATTGATGGCCATCGACGGCCAGATCCTGCTGGTCGATGCCGCGACCGCACAGCTTGGGCCCCTTGCGCCGATCGCTGAACCCACCGAAGAACAGCTCGCGGCGCAGCTCAAGACGTACGGCAACGTCGTCGCAGGCAGTGGCGAGAACGGCTTCGGCTACCAGATCCCCAACCGCATCCGGTACGAGTGGCTGTCGATTCCCGCAACGACCATCTCCGCCGCGATCGAAAAGGGTCCCGACCTCTCCAACATCGCGCTGCGCAAGTACTTCCTCGAGAACGAAGGGCAGTTCATCGGTGCCAACGCCGCTGTCGCGGCCTCGCGTCCCGAGTTTGAGCAGTACCAGGAAGCGGTCCGTGCCGCCCTCCTGGCCAAGCTCACCAAGGAACGGACCGAGGAGATCGCCAAGTTCGCGACTGATCGCCTTGGCATGCAGCTGCGAGGGGTGGCTCGCGCCGGCGGCTACGTGCAACTTCCAGAGGGCTGGGAGTCGCAGCGTCTCGCCTTCGACGCGCTCGCTGGTGACATCGCGACGCGATTCGGCATTGCTGTCCCATCGGTGATCGGCGCCAGCGAAGCATGGACGGCACCGGCCGACCTGGCGGCCGTGCCTGGCCTTGGCACCGCGACGACTGCCGCCTTCGGCGCCCGGGGCGTCCGCGTGTCCGAGCTGGCCGCGGCCATCAAGGAGTTTGGCGGCAACCCGACGTTGGTCGCCCAAGCCGGCGTGGCGATGCCCGTCTTCACCGCCCCCGGTGGCGACCTCTTCATCGCACGCATCACCGACGCTGAATCGGCCCACGCCCCCGTCTCCGTCGACGAGGTCCGCGAAGCCCTCACTCGCGACGTGCGTCGCGTGGAGACGTACGCCGCACTCCAGGGGCAGCTTGACTCGATCAAGGCGGCTGCCGTCTCGGGACTCGCGGCGGCGGCCACCGCCTACGGCGGCACGACGTCCCCGTTCACGGAGATGCGGATCTCGAACCCGCAGTTCCTCCAGTATGGGATCGAGTTTGGGCAGCCGCTCCCGCTGGTCGGCGCCAACGTGGAACTGCAGGCCGACATCGTGAAGACGGCCATGGCACTCCCCAGCGACAAGTCTGCCGCGGAAATCCCACTCGCCGATCGCACGATCGTCGTGCCTCTCCCCCGCCAGCTGGCCGTGGCCGTGGTGCAGATCGACTCCATCTCGCCGATGAACGAGACCCAGCTGGCCGACGCCCTCAAGGGCAATGGACTGCGCGGAATCGTGGGTCGCCAGGGCGCCGAGAAGCCGCTGGATGCGTTCTCGTACTCGGCGATGCGGGTGCGCCACCAGTTCGTGCCGTTGGCCGAGAAGGATGGCGGGCCCGAACCATCAGGCGCTGCGGAAGGCTCGACCAAGTGAGCGACGTCGTGAATGCCAAGCCGGTGGCTGATGCCAAGCCGGTGGTTGATGCCAAGCCGGTGGTTGATGCCAAGCCGGTGGTTGAGGGAGCCCCGCTCCTGGAGAACATCCCCTTCGATGTCTTCGCGAAGCTGGACCTGCGCGTGGCCACCATCGTGAGCGCTGAGCCTCACCCGAATGCGGACAAGCTCCTCAAGATCAAGCTGGACGATGGCACGCCCGGGGGTCGACAAGTCTGTGCCGGCATCAAGGCGTGGTACGCGCCGGAGAAACTGGTGGGCACGCAAGTCATCATCGTGGCCAACCTGGAGCCACGGACTCTCCGCGGCGAAGTGAGCCAGGGGATGATCCTGGCGGCCAGTGCGATCACGGGTGCTGCTGGCGAGCGGGATGTCTTTGTCCTGCGACCCGATGCCGCGGTTCCCGCCGGCTCCAAGGTGTCCTGACAACGCGAGTGAGAGTCCCAGGCGCCGGGGGTGGTGCGCTGGAGTGGTGCGCTGTGCCCGCGCCCAAGGTCCGCACCCGGTTATCGGTGAGAATGTGACCCTGAGGGTCACATTCTCACCGATAACCGCAAGTGGACGTTCGCTCAGTCCGTGTTCCAGGCCCGGCCGTCGCGCGCCATGAGCGCCTCGGCGCATGCGGGCCCCCACGACGCGGGTGCGTAGTTGGAAGCGATTCCAACCCGCGCCGCCGCACTGCGCCCGTCCAGGTAGGGCATGACCGCGTCCCACGCGCCTTCCACCTCAAGCCGGTGCTTGAAAAGCGTCTGGTCGCCGCGCATCGCATCGATGAAGAGCGGTCCGTACGCCTCGACCGTCTCTGAGCCGAACTCCTTCTGGAAATCGACATCCATATGTGTCGGTCGGATCTGGATCCCCTGCCCAGGCACCTTGCTGGCAAAGGTCAGCCGCGCACCCTCCTGCGGCGCGATCCGCAAGATGAGTCGATTTCCCGAAACGCGCCCCTGCGGGTGCGGGACGCCCCTGAAGAGGTCGGCGGCCGGTGCCTTGAACTGCACCACCACTTCGGTGCGCTTCTCCGCCAGTCGCTTGCCGCTTCGGAAATAGAACGGCGTGCCGGCCCATCGCCAGTTGTCTACCTCAAGCCGGATCGCGGCGTAGGTCTCGGTGGTGGATCCCTTGGCGACGCCGGGCAAGTCCACGTACGGCGTGCAATCCGGCCCGCCCCCATACTGGCCGAACGCGCACGACTCGGTGACTTCCGAGGCGCCGACCGGACGAATCGACCGCACCACCTTCAGCTTTTCGGCCTGGATGTCCTGCGCGGCCATGCGCGCCGGCGGCTCCATCGCGATGAAGGCGAAGACCTGCATCAAGTGCGACTGGATCATGTCGCGCAGCGCGCCGGTCTGGTCGTAGAACGCGACGCGGTCCTCCACGCCAAGCGTCTCGCACGCGCTGATCTGCACATGGTCGATGTAGCGGTGGTTCCAGACGGGCTCGAAGATCGTGTTGGCAAACCGCAGGACCTGCGTGGACTGCACCACGTCCTTGGCCAGGTAGTGGTCGATGCGGAAGATCGCCGTCTCGTCAAAGACCTGCGCCAGCTCGCGATTGAGTTCCGCAGCGCTGGCGGCGTCGTGGCCGAACGGCTTCTCGATGACCACCCGCTGCCAGGATCGGTTGGCCGGGTCCAGCGTGCACCATCGACGACCTTCCACCACCATCTCGCTGGCGCCCACGGCGCGCGTGATCGGTGCGTAGAGCGCGGGCGCGACCGACAGGAAGAAGAGGATGTTTCCCTTCGTCTCGTCGTTCGGGTCGATGGTCTTCAGGCGCTGCGCAATGCCCGCGTAATCCTCGGGCTTGGTCGCGTCCGCCGCGTGATAGAAGACCCGTTGCGCAAACGACTGCCACGCTGCTGCATCAAAGTTGGTGGCGTGTTCCGCCGCACTGGCCCGCAGCTCCTCGCGCCACTCGTCGTCCGACTTGTCACGGCGCGCCACGCCGATGATGCGGGTTGCCTTGGGAAGGAAGCCCAGGTGATCCATCTCGTACAGGGCCGGGAGCAACTTCCTGGAGGCCAAGTCGCCCGACGCCCCAAAGATGACGACGATTGACGGATCAGCGGAAACCACCGGCTTGGTGGGGGCTTGGACTGGTGGCATGGCGCGGGAAGGCTACCGAATCAGCATCCGAGCGCTGACAGCGCAGGCATCCACGGCGAGGAAGCCATCGCACCCACCAGCGCGTTCACGCTGGCCACCGCCGTCTCCACGACCACTCGATTCTGGGTGGGATCGATCAGCCAGAGCCAGTCATCGAAGAGGAACTCGCACCGCGCCGCAAAGAGCGCGATGCGGCCCATCACGGTGAAGCCAAAGGCCGCGCCGAAGGTGATCATCAGGTACCAGACGCCGACGCGGGCCGTCTTGCCGACGACGCCCTTGTGCTCGACGCTGAAGAAGAAGTAGACCAGCCCGCTCACGACGCCAATGAAGAGCAAGGCCTGCTTGATGGAGAGCTCCATCGAAAAGCCTGTCGAGGGTTGGTCGCCGATCGCGGGCGCGGCCACCAGGAGCGACTTCATCGTGCTGGCGGTCTGCGCCAGGAGGTCACTCTCCACATAGCTCACGAACTTGAGGCCGGAAGTCGTGCCCACGATGAACGCCAGCGGGATGACGCTCACCGCCGCGAGGCCACGGTTGAGCCGGCACAGCAGCATGATGCCCAGCGCCGCCGGGACGAGGATCCAGTAGTCGGACTTCCCTTCGAGGCCAGGCATGAAGTTGGCGGTCACGATCGCCGGGACCAGGCTCCCAAAGAGCTTGGGCATCAGCGTGTCCCAGAAACCGACCACCATCCAGTACGCAGCCGAGACGCCCACGATGGTCGCTTCCGCAAACTTGTAGAACGGATTGTCTCGGTAGAGGAAGCTGAAGATGAAGAGGGTCAGGAGTGCGGCGACCCACACGCCGATCGTCCGGCTGGCGCTCAGGTGAATCGCCGTCTGGCTCGGGTCGGCAGCCTCTGCGGCGTAGTACACACGCGGCGGGACCTGTGACTGGGCGGTCCACTCGATGGCGCCGTCGGTGCCTGGAGCGACAGCCTCATAGACCGGCTTCATCACGCCGTCTACTTCCTTCTCGCCCGACTGCTTGAGCGACACACGCGTGTCCTCCACATAGACCTTCGCCATGCCCGGGCCGGTGAACGACCGGATCGTCAGCAGCGCGGCCGCGACGACGAAGATGACTGTCCAGGTTTGCTTCTGGTTCATCGTGTGTCCCGACCGATCAGGCCGCGGCCCCCATGGTTCCGCCACGGCGCGACTGCCTCCGCTTGAGGAAGAAAATCGTGTTGCCGACGATGATGAGCCCCACCATCAGGAGGTGGCCAAAGAGCTGCGGCGCCATGCGTCGCTGCGCTTCCATGAACGCGGGCGGCAAGGGTCTTCCTGGATTGGCGGCCTCGATGACCTCGTTGACCATGAACTCGTACTCGGCGGCCCCCTTGATGGCGGCCAGCATTCCCTTCATCTGCACGGGGAAGTACGGCACCAACTGCGGCGCCGAGACGCCCGTGACTCCGGCGACCAGCTGGATCGGCCGCTCCTTCCCCAGCGTGGGCGACACCACATACTGCACCCACTCCTTGGAGCCCGGGTATCCCGCACTCACCACCACGATGAGGTCAAAGGAACTGGTGTTCTCGATCCCCTGCATCATCGGGATCTCGCTCGTGCGAGTCCCCTTCGCGTCCGTTGGGAACGACTGCTTGTAGTCGGTGGTGATGACCTTCATCACGCCCTCATTGCCCGCCTGGTAGCCCAGGTTGAGGTAGTCAACGCCGTAGACCAAGTCCGGGTTCCGCGCGAGCAGGCACTTCTTGAGGGTGTCCTCGATGAGCGGCGGGGCCGGGGCCCAGAGCGTCTGGCAGTAGACCTTCGCCTTCTTCTGGCCCAGGTGCCGCATGAACGCATTGGCCATCGGCTGGAGCTCGCCGGCGCTGGCGGGGTCGAAGTCGAAGGAGAAGAGAACCTTCGCGCCATCGGGCAGCGCCTCGATGGCCTCAAACGCCGCCGTCGACGTGGGGCCAGGCACTTCAGGGAACCGAACGCCAGTCATGCCGATCACGATGATGGGGATGGCAACCGCGCACGCCATCATGGCGAAGATCCAGCGGCGGTCGATCGCGTCCAGTCGGTCGATGAATGACATGATCAGTCTCCCGACCCCATGTAGGAGCGATCAATGCCCAGGATGATCTTGAGGCTGGTGGCCGCGACGCCCAGCGCGATCCCGATGATGATCGCCCGGTTGCCGGCGCTGGCAAAGACCTCGAAGATCGTCGTTGAGAGATTCTCAAAGCGCAGGAACGCCCAGTCGCTGTCAGCCGGGATCCACCCGGTCAGCACCACGCCGGCAAAGGTGCGCCCAAGCAGCACCACGAACGCAGCGACCAACAAGAGCGTGGCCTCGGTGTTCTTGGCACGGAAGGCCCTGAACGCGGCGCTGGCCACATAGAACGCGAGGAGCGAGAACATCGTCGCCGTGATGGGCGACATCACGTAGGTGTAGACCCACCAGAAGGCGCTTCCCCCCGCGTCCTTCTCGCCGCTCATCGCGACATTGGGGAACGCCGGCATCGGGTTGACGCCGACCTTCATGATGCCCACGGCAAAGGTCACGGCAAACGCCAGCAGCGTGATGGCCGAGAAGCCCCACCCGGCGTCGCGCGCCGAGATCTTGGAGAGATGCACCTTGGCGATGTTGGCGGCACCAAGCACGAACGCGATCGCCGCCAGGATGTTGAACCATTCCGCCACATCCTCGCCCCACCCCTCCGTCGGCTTGATGAAGCCGGAGACGACCATGAGGACACCGGCGACAAGCGTGACGATGATGGCCAGCTGCCTGCTCATGCGTCAGCCTCCCACCAACGATTGGAAGAACCCGGTGACCCCATCCAGGCCGCCCACCAGCGCGCCAGCGGTCATCGCCACGACACCCAGCACCAGCACCGCGCCGACCAACGCCTTGCTCAAGTCCTGCCCGCGCAAGCTGCCCATCTGGTCAGGCTCACCCGACAGGTACGCGCTCGCGGCGAAGAACTCCTCGCCGATCAGCGTGTAGTCGCAGGCGGCCACGAAGAACGGCAGCTGGCTGGTTTCGGCGGTTCCCGCGATCTGGATCGCGCCGATGGAGTTGCCCGTCTCAGACAGGATCAGGCTCTCGGCAAAGAACTGCCCCATGTAGAAACAGGCGGCGGGCTTCTTGCGGACCATCAAGCCCGACACATAGGCGGTGTAGCCAAACTGCTCGTCGGTGACGTAATAGACCTGGTCCTCGTTGAATGAGTCAGGGCGTCCCGCGGCAAGAAATGACGCACCAAGCGCCTCGCGCCCGGCGGTCATCACCAGCGAACGGCTCACGGGGACTTCAATCTGCGCGTCGTAGTCGGCGGTCGTCTTGCCCACCCGAGAGAGGATCGTCAGGCCGGCAATCGTCTGGACGTTGTCCATGTCCTGGATGCCGGGGATGAAGAGGACGGGTCGACCCATCTCGGTGGCGCGGCCCACGGCCTCATCCACCGCGGAAAGGCCGGCGATCGGCCGCACCTTGAAGACCTTGCCACCCCGCGCCATCACGATCGACACCAGCACGAACACGCTGATGATCGCCAGCCATCCAAAGAGCGCGCCACGGCCGGAGACGAAGAAACTCTCGGCGGACGCTTCGTCCGCCATGCCCAAGATCGAAACCATGATGGATGCCGTGGCACTGGTCATGGTTCAGCCTTCGATGAGCTCCACATTGGCGCGTGGAATCGTAACGACTGAGCCATCCTGCAGCTTGACATCCAGGACGCGTGCCTTGGAGCCGGAGCCCAGCACGGCGGGAGCCTCGGGAAGCGCGGCGACGGTGCCGATGACGCCAAAGTGCGGATCTCTGATGATGCGGACCTGAACACCGATCTCCAGCGAGCCTTCTTCGTGCGCGACCGATGCCGCCAGGCGAGCAGCCACCGCCGCCTTCGCCGCAGCGACGCCTGCGGCATCCAGCGGCACCACGATTTCCGGGCGCATCACGCCGGCACGAATCTGCGTTGCGCCGTTGACGCTGGCGAGCCGGCCTTCCAGTCCCTTGAGCAGGTGGTAGGTCCGATCCGCCATCGCGATGTCGCCAAAGCCTTCGGTGACGATGACGGTGAGCCCGGTCTTCTCGGTCCCGGTGATCGCCACACCCAGGTCGTAGCCGAGGAAATCGCGCAGGTCGGAATCGTCAAGACCTCCCGACACCAATGCGGCGGCGCCCATGTCCTTCGCCTTCTTGATGGCCGCTGCGGTCATTCGCGCACCGCCCACCACGACGCATCCCTGGCATGAGGCATCGATGTGGTCCGTGTCGCAGACTTCGGTGGGAGCCGCGCAGACAACCTTGATCGGTCCCGACGCCTCGCCCGACACGCCGAAGATCCCCTGCACCACCGCAGCCTGGGCTTCGACGACCACGCCCTCGCCATCGATCACTTCGACGACTGAGCCCGCGATGTACCCGTCCACCTGCACGGGGATCGGCTCGCCGCGAATGATGGCCATGCCGGTCGTCTCGGAGACGCTCTCGATGGTCCCTTCAGCGGCGGACTTCACCTCGGTCTTCATCATCCCGAAGATGCCCTTGCTTCGGGCGATCGGCTCGCCCACCGCAACGCGCGAGCCCACGGGCTTGAGCATGAGCGATGGCAGCTCTCGCGGCTGCGCCCCGAGCAAGTTGGCCAGCTTCATCGGAGTGGCCTCGCCCTCCAAATAGGTGCGAGCAACCGGCGTGGATGGCGTGACTCGATCCCCCGCCTTCACCAGCACCTCGCCCTTAATCGGCAGCAATCGGCGCGATCGGTAGGTGCCGTGGGCAGCGACCTTCAGTCCTGGTGTGTAGGCCTTTGCCACGAGCGGGTGAGCCTAGCCGGGATAGAGGTCCAGTGCCTTGACCCACGAGTCCATCGACCGGCGACACTCGTCCCGGGTCGATGGCAACACGAGTGGCCGACCCCGACCGTCCAGGATGAGCCCCACCGTGCCGCCGCGGATCTCGCGAGTGACCGCCTTGCCCGGCCCCGCCCCCACATCAAAGCCCTTCTCGGGCACGATTTCCGCGCGCGCGCGCTTGTCGCCCGCCATCGCGAATCGCTTCATCTCGCCGCCGAGCAGCGTGCCCTGGGCGGTTCCCGCATCAACCCCGTCGATCGTGTACCTCGCCACCGGCTTGCCCCACACCGCCGTGCCCGCGGGCGCGATGCAAGTGCCCAGGTAGATGAGGCAATCGCGCTCGAAGACTTCCATCGCTGCGCGCCCGTGGACGCTGGCCAGCACGCCAAGGTGCGGCATCATGAAGATCGAGTCCTTGGCCAGTTCCGTGAATCCCTCGGGTTCAAAGGCATCCACCAGCATCATCGCCGTCTGCTCCATGCGCGGCGCGTGGCTGAGGACGCCGCCGGACGCGACCAGCAGGTCCAGCGCCATGTTGTCGACGATCGACGATCCCCCCTGCTTCTGCGCAAAGGTATCGCCGACGGTGCGCTGCTGCTGCACCCCCTTGAGGTTGGTGGCGAACTCGCGGTGCTGGACATACGCCAGGCGCAGCGCCTCGCGCGCCACCGCCTGCTCAAAGATGAGCGCCTCCAGCGACTGCGGAATCGTGGTCGGCCGGATCATCTTGTTCTTGACGCGATTGCGAAGCTCGCGCTCGTCCATCTGGGCCAGATGCACCCATCGGAGGATGTTGGCCATCCCGGCCTCCGCGCACACATTGGAGATCGAATACGACATCCCCAGGTTCGCACTCACGGTCCGGTTGAAATGCGGGCCAAAGACGCTGAACACATCTGTCGTCGCTCCGCCGATGTCCACGCCGACCGCGTTGATGTTTCGGCCGCGCGCGATCGCCTGCAGGATGTCGCCCACGGCACCAGGCGTGGGCATGATCGGCGCGTTGGACCAGCGCATCAGCTTGTCGTAGCCGGGCGCGTGCGCCATGACATGCTCCAGGAACACATCGTGGATGCGGTCGCGCGCGGGGCCGAGGTTCTCGTTCTCCAGCGACGGCCGCAGGTTGTCCACGACCGAGAGGTCAAACCCGCCGTGCTGGAAGACCTTTTGAACGCCCGCCGCCGCGTCCTTGTTGCCGGCGAAAATGATCGGCATGGAGTACTCGCCGCCAAACCGCGGGCGCGGCTTGGCCGGCGCGATGAGCTCGGCCAGCTCCGTCACCTTCTTGGTGTCACCGCCGTCGGTGCCGCCCGAGAGAAGCACCATGTCGGGGCGAAGTTCCCGAATGCGCTGGATCTGCTCGTGCGGCCGACGCTTGTCATTGCTGGCAATCGTGTCCATCACGATGGCACCGGCCCCCAGCGCCGCTCGCTTGGCGCTCTCCGCGGTCATCTGGCGCACGACCCCCGCCACCATCATCTGGAGGCCGCCGCCGGCGCTGGAGGTGGAGATGTAGATGTCGCAGCCGTTGGGGTCAGTCGGCGAGGTCCGCCGCAGGATTGTGCCGTCTGGATTGATCAGTCGACGGCCAGACAGCTCCTCCAGTTCCGTCACCGCGTTGGTCACGCCAACGGTCACATCGGCGAAGGGCTCCTCCACGGTGGTGGGCGCCTCGCCGCGGTGCGTCTGCCGGAACACGCCATCGACTTCTTGAATGAGAATCGCCTTGGTCGTGGTCGATCCACAGTCCGTGGCCACCACGATCTTGATCGCGCCGGCGGCTGGGGCGGGTGCGTGTGCGGGAGCGGCGGCGGGGGCGACCATGGGGTCGCGCAAGTTACTGCAAGTCCCTTCGTGTCACTTCAGGACACTTGGGGACACTTGGGGACACTTGGGGTCGGGTTGGTCAGCTGAACCACCTACGGCAGCGGTCCCCAGTTGCCGAGGATCGCAGCAAGGTCCTCCCCATCCACCTCGCCGTCACCGTTCACGTCTGACTGCCACGCTCCTGGATCGCCCCACGCGGCGAGGAGCATCAAGAGGTCTTCGCCATCCACCATCCAGTCGCCATTCAGGTCTCCCAGCGACCGGAGGCACGATGCGCAATCGTCGGAGATGCACGTGTTTGACCAACCGCCGCCGGAGCCGTAGACCTGCGGCGACGATGCGGCGGTGTTGCTGCAGACGACCGAGTCGAGGACGGTCGGCGCCGTGGTCGCGCCATCAAGGTACAGGCCGCCGCCCTTGTTGGTAGCCGCGTTCCCGCTCACCGTGCAGCCCGTCAGCGCTGGGCTGGACTCCAGGAGCAACAGGCCGCCGCCGCCGTAGGCGCTGGAGTTCGCCGTGTTCCCGCTCACCGTGCAGTTCGTCAGCGTTGAGTTGGACCTCCAGAGCCTCAAGCCGCCGCCGCCGCCGTAGCCGGTGTTCCCGCTCACCGTGCAGTTCGTGAGCGTCGGGCTGGAGTAAAGGAGGTCTAGGCCGCCGCCGCCGTACTCAGTCGCCATGTTCCCGCTCACCGTGCAGCTCGTCAGCGTCGGGCTGGAGTAATAGAGGAACAGGCCGCCGCCGGAGGAGGAGGTCGCCGTGTTCCCGTTCACCGTGCAGTTCGTCAGCGTCGGGCCGGAGTAATAGAGGTACAGGCCGCCGCCCTTGTTGGTAGCCGCGTTCCCGCTCACCGTGCAGTTCGTCAGCGTCGGGCTGGAGGATGCGAGGTACACGCCGCCGCCGTAGTTGGCATTGCCACCCGTGATCAACAGGTTTTCAAGCACCGTCCCGGGGCCTTCGCCGCTCGCGATCAAGAAGACCCCTCGCTGCCCCTGCCCGTCGATCACCGTCGCGGGCGTGCCGTCGGGGTTCGTCGCCCCGCGGATCGTGATCGCCTTGCCCATCGTGTTGAGCGTGGCTGATGGCGCATAGGTCCCCGCTGCGACCAGCACCACGTCCCCGGCACCCGCCGACGCGATCGCTTCCTCGATCGTCGCGTACTCGCCTGGCACCTCGTGCACCCCGTCACCAATGCTCCCGCACTTGTCCGGCCATCCGTCTCCGTCGCTGTCCTCGCAGGAGGACGTGAAGCAGTTGCCTTCTCCCAAGAGCGTGCTGTTCAACACAAAGTGCACCTGCGGGCCGCTTGAAGCTGCGTTTGCGCAGAGCAGGCAGCCCGTCAGCGTCGGGCTGGAGCCCCAGAGCAGTAGGCCGCCGCCGTCGGTCGCCGTGTTCCCGCTCACCGTGCAGTTTGTCAGCGTCGGGCTGGAGTAATAGAGGTCCAGGCCGCCGCCGAAGAGAGACGCCGTGTTCCCGCTCACCGTGCAGTTCGTCAGCGTCGGGCTGGAGTTCTCGAGGTACAGCCCGCCGCCGCTAGAGGCGTAGCCCCCCGTGATCACCAGGTTCTCAAGCACCGTCCCGGGGCCTTCGCCGTTGTTCATCTGGAACACTCGCCGCTTGCCCTGCCCATCGATTACCGTTGCCGGCGTGCCGTCGAGGTTCGTCGACCCGCGGATCGTGATCGCCTTGCCCATCGTGTTGAGCGTGGCTGATGGCGCATAGGTCCCTTCGGCGATCTCGATCACGTCGCCGTTGGCGCTCGCGTCGATGGCCGACTGGATGTCGCTGTAGTCGCAGCCACTGGCGCAGACGGTGATCGTGTCGGCCGTGGCACTGCGTTCCGCCCACATCGCCAAGCCCATGGCACAACTTGCCACGAACCACAACGCTCGCCTGCCGGATGGTCTGATGTGCCTCAACATGCAATAAATATAACACCGGGAGTTCGCGGCGCAAGGAAACGAGGCGGACGCGTCGCGGTGGTGGCGGGACGGAGGTCTACTTCAACACGGTCAGCTGAAGCACCTACGGCAGCGGACCCCAGTTGCCGAGGATCGCAGCAAGGTCTCCACCATCGATCTGTCCGCTGCCGTCTAGGTCGCCAACCGGCGGGTTGGGCATCCCCCACACACTCAAGAGGTACGCAAGGTCGGACGCTGTGATGGCGCCGTCCAGATCGAAGTCGCCTTGACACATGCCGCAGGCATCGGAGATGCATGTCGAGATCCACAGGCCGCCGGAGCCGTAGACCTGCGGCGACGACGTCGCGGTGTTGCTGCAAACCACCGTGCCCGAGACCGTCGGGCTGGAGTTGGAGTAGAGGAACAGACCGCCGCCGACGGTGGTCGCCGTGTTCCCGCTCACCTCGCAGTTCGTCAGCGTCGAGTTTGAATGGTAGAGGTATAGGCCGCCGCCACCGGAGGTCGCCGTGTTCCCGCTCACCTCGCAGTTCGCCAGCGTCGCGCTGGAGTTGGAGAGGTACAGGCCGCCGCCGTAGAGGCTCGCCGTGTTCTCGCTCACCAGACAGTCCGTCAGCGTCGCGCTGGACTGGTCGAGGCGCAGGCCGCCGCCGGCGTTAGTCGCCATGTTCCCACTCACCGTGGAGTTCGTCAGCGTCGCGCTGGAGTCGGCGTAGAGGAGCAAGCCGCCGCCGAAGTCCGCCGCGTTCCCGCTCACCTCGCAGTTCGTCAGTGTTGGGCTGGACTGGTAGAGGTACATGCCGCCGCCCGAGTCAGTCGCCGTGTTCCCGCTCACCGCGCAGTCCGTCAGCGTCGCGCTGGAGTCGAAGTAGAGGAGCAAGCCGCCGCCGAGGTCCGCCGTGTTCCCGCTCACTTCGCAGTTCGTCCGCGTCGGGCTGGAGTTGTAGTAGATGGACAGGCCCCCGCCGTTCTGATACGCCGTGTTCCCGCTCACCGTGCAGTCCGTCAGCGTCGGGCTGGACTGGTAGTAGACGGACAGGCCGCCGCCGTACTCAGTCGCCGTGTTCCCGCTCATGACGCAGTTCGTCAGCGTCGGGCTGGACTGGTAGAGGTACAGGCCGCCGCCACCGGAGGTCGCCGTGTTCCCGCTTACCTCGCAGTCCGCCAGCGTCGCGCTGGAGTTGGAGAGGTACAGACCGCCGCCGAAGTAAGTCGCCGTGTTCCCGCTCACCGTGCAGTTCGTCAGCGTCGGGCTGGAGCCGATGAGGTGCAGTCCGCCGCCCTCACCGCTGGGGCCGTTCGCCGTGTTCCCGCTCACCGTGCAGTTCGTCAGCGTCGGGCTGGAACCGATGAGGTGCAGTCCGCCGCCGTGCTCGGCATAGCCCCCCGTGATCACCAGGTTCTCCAAGACCGTCCCGGGACCCTCGCCGTTGTCAATTTGGAAGACCCGTCGCTGCCCCTGCCCGTCGATCACCGCAGCGGGCGTGCCGTCGGGGTTCGTCGACCCGCGGATCGTGATCGCCTTCCCCATCGTGTTGAGCGTGGTGGCTGGCGTGTAGGTCCCCTCTGCGATCAGCACCACGTCCCCGGCACCCGCCGCCGCGATGGCTTCCTTGATCGTTGCGTATTCGCTTGGCACTTCGTGCACCCCATCCCCGACGCTCCCGCACTTGTCCGGCCATCCATCACCGTCGCTGTCTTCGCACGAGACCGTGAAGCAGTTGCCTTCTCCCTGGAGCGTGCTATCCCCATCAACCAAGACCTGCGGACTTGTTGGTGCTTCGTTTGCGCACAGCACACAGTCCGTCAGCGTTGGGCTGGAGTAGGAGAGGTACAGGCCGCCGCCGGAAAAGGTCGCCGTGTTTCCGCTCACGACGCAGTCCGTCAGCGTTGGGCTGGAGTAGGAGAGGTACAGGCCGCCGCCCTTGCCGTAGATTCCCGTCGCCGTGTTCCCGCTCACCTCGCAGTTCGTCAGCATCGGGCTGGAGTTGTAGAGGTACAGGCCGCCGCCCAGGCCGTAGGTTCCCGTCGCCGTGTTCCCGCTCACCTCGCAGTTCGTCAGAGTCGGGCTGGAGTTCCAGAGGTACAGGCCGCCGCCCTGGCCGTAGGTTCCCGTCGCCGTGTTCCCGCTCACCTCGCAGTTCGTCAGCGTCGGGCCGGAGTTCCAGAGGTACAGGCCGCCGCCCTGGCCGTAGGTTCCCGTCGCCGTGTTCCCGCTCACCGTGCAGTTTGTCAGCGTCGGGCTGGAGTTCTGGAGGTACAGGCCGCCGCCGCTAGAGGCGTAGCCCCCCGTGATCACCAGGTTCTCAAGCACCGTGCCGGGACCTTCCCCGTTATCAATCTGGAACACTCGCCACTGCCCTTGCCCATCAACCACAGTCGCGGGCGTGCCGTCGGGGTTCGTCGCCCCGCGAATCGTGATCGCCTTGCCCATCGTGTTGAGCGTGGCTGATGGCGCATAGGTCCCTTCGGCGATCTCGATCACGTCGCCGTTGGCGCTCGCGTTGATGGCCGACTGGATGTCGCTGTAGTCGCAGCCACTGGCGCAGACGGTGATCGTGTCGGCCGTGGCACTGCGTTCCGCACACATCGCCAGGCCCATGGCACAGCTTGCCACGAACCACAACGCTCGCCTGCCGGATGGTCTGATGTGCCTCAACATCCGATCAATGTAACACCGCCCTCTCGTGGCGCAAGCGGAAAGCGCTCACTTTGCACGGTCGTGGCCCAGCAGGTTCCCGGACGGAGCGCGTTCCATTCCCTCCAGCGGCCTCTGGGGGCCCCTGCCCGCGCCCGTCCCTACACCCCCACCGCGGCCGCGTCCCGATCGCTGAGCAAGCCGCCGTCGCCGCGCTCTCGCACGGTTCCGTCACGGCGCCAGGAGCGCTCGCATCGGGGCTCGTTGCGAAGGTCTTGCACCGTGACCGTCAAGGCACCGGTTCCACGCTCCACCAACTCCACCCGCGAAACCCCGAAGAAGTCCGGCAAGTCCGCGAGCACAGGCTTGAGCGTCGCGGCTGCATCAACAACCGACACGCCAGCATCAAGCGGATTGTCCAGCCCCTCAGCCTTGGCCACCTCCAGCGCCTTGGAGACGGACTCCTTGGCGACCAGCGCCGCATCCCAGGCCGGATGCAGCTGGGCCGCGATCGGCGCGTGTTGCTCAAGCGTGAGCGGCCGGCCCTTCGCCGCATCCACGCCAACACTTTGCCAGAGCGAGTTCCACGCCTCTTCCGCCGTGTGGGGAAGCACCGGCGCGAGCAGCTTGCACAGCGTCTCCACGCACGCCCACATCGTGGCCTGGGTGCGGCGCCTCCGTGGCCCGTTGGCCGCATCGCAATAGAGTCGATCCTTCGTGGCGGCGCAATAGCGCGCGCTCAGGGTCTCGTTGCAGAAGTCGAAGATCGCCACATGCGCGTCGCGGAACTGGTAGCGCTCATAGGCGTCGCGCACGGTGCGCTGCAGCTGGGCCAGTTGAGCCATCGCCCATCCATCGATCGTCTCGGGACCGATGCTCGCGCCAGACTTCTTCCACGCCTCGGGGTTGAAGTCGCTCAGGTTGGACAGGAGGAACCGCAGCGTGTTGCGCACCTTGCGATACGACTCGCCCGCGAGCCGGAAGAACTCCATGTCCACGCGGATGTCGCCGTCGTAGGGGACGCTGCTGGCCCACCACCTGGCCACCTCCGCGCCGTGCAGCTTGAGCAGGTCCTCCACCTCGATCGCATTGCCGAGGCTCTTGGACATCTTTTTGCCGTCCTTGTCCACGATGAAGCCGTGGGTGAGGAGTGCGCGGTACGGCGGCTCGCCGGTCACCGCCAGCGCGGGCAGGAGCGACAACTGGAACCAGCCTCGGTGCTGGTCGCTGCCCTCCAAATAGAGCTCGCTGGGGAAGCCGATGCCACGCGCGCGCATCACGCTGTTCCAGCTGGAGCCCGCCTCAAACCAGACATCGAAGATGTCGTAGGCCTTGGTGAGCGAGGCGATGTCCAGCCCGGCCGGCGCGCTGGCGTCGGCCGATGGGTCGTACGCCGCCAGCAACTGCGCGGGCGATTCCTGGAACCAGCAATCGCTCCCCTTCTCCGCGATGCGCCTGGCCACCGCACGCACGCTGGTCGGGGTCATGAACATGCTGCCGTCGGCCTGCACAAATGCGGGGATCGGCAGCCCCCACGAGCGCTGGCGCGAAAGGCACCAGTCGGGTCGATTCTCCAGCATGCCGCGCATGCGGTTGCGACCCCACTCGGGCACGAACCTGACGGTGGCCGTCTCGCCACCAACCGCCGCAAGCGCCATCTCGCGGAGCGTCTTGCCCGATGACTTCACGGGTCGATCCACACCAACAAACCACTGCTCGGTGGCCCGGAAGATGACCGGCGTCTTGCTCCGCCAATCATGCGGGTACGAGTGCCGGAACATCTGGTGATGCACCATGTGGCCGCTCTGCGTGAGGTGTTCCACCACCTTGGCGTTGGCCTCCCACACGCTCATGCCACGGAGCCACTGCGGCACAGTGTCGTCGTAGGTGCCATCGCCACGCACGGGGCAGTAGATCGCCAACCCTTCACGCAGCCCGGTTCGGTAGTCGTCCGCGCCATGGCCGGGTGCCGTGTGAACCAAGCCAGTGCCGTCTTCCAGCGTCACATAGTCCGCGGCGACGATTCCGCCCTCGCGGTCGCAGAACGGGTGTCGATAGGTCAGCCCGACCAGCGCAGCGCCATCGCACTCGGCGACCACCCGGTGCTTCTCCGCGCTCACCGCAGCGGCCACCTTGGCCCACAGGTCGCTGGCCACGATGCTCAGCGCGCCGTCGTGCTCTACCAGCGCGTATCGATACCTTGGATGCACCGCGATCGCCAGGTTGGCGGGAAGCGTCCACGGCGTCGTCGTCCAGATCATGAAGCTGGGCCGGCACTCCGGCTCCACGCCGAAGGCCCTTCCAACGGCTTCGGCGTCGCTCGCCTCAAAGTCCACATAGATCGACGGGTCATCTCGATCCTCGTACTCCAGCTCCGCCTCTGCCAGCGCGGTCTGGTTGGCGATCGACCAATGCACGGGCTTGAGATCGCGATACACAACCCCCTGCTCCACCATCGACGCGAAGACCTCCAGCGTGGCCGCCTCGTACTCGGGCTGCTTGGTGGCGTAGGGGTGCGCGTAGTCGGCCAGTGTCAGGAGCCGCTCCATCTGGCCGCACTGCAGCTTGATGAACTTGTCGGCGGAGGCGGCGCACTCGCGGCGGATCGCCATGCGTCGAAGGTCCGGCTCGAGCGTGTCCAGCTTGGCCATCTTGCCCTTCTCCACCAGCTCCAGCATCACCTTGTGCTCGATGGGCAAGCCGTGGCAATCCCAGCCCGGCACATAGTGGACGCGCTTGCCCTCCATGAGCCTGGAGCGCACGACAAAATCCTTCAGCACCTTATTCAGGAGGTGGCCGATGTGGATATTCCCGTTGGCATACGGCGGGCCATCGTGGAAGACAAAGTTGGGGGCGTCGGCGCGAGCTTCCAACACCCGCGCGGCCAGCGACCCTTCCGCCCATCGCTTGAGCGTGGCGGGTTCGGCCTGCCCCAGGTTGGCCTTCATGGGAAAGCCGGTCTTGGGGAGATTGAGGGTGCTCCGATAATCGCGCGCGGTCTCGGTCATGAAGGGGCGGAGTGTACGCGCCAGCCCCGGAAAACTGCTTCTACTCCTCTTCGTCCAGGCTCGGCTCCTGCCCGGGCTTGGCGCCCTTCACGGCCTCATCGAGGTACTTCTGGAAATCGGCCATCTTGTAGGAGACGAAGCAGAACACATGGTGCAGCGTGAACCACTCCATGTCCGTGGGGTCCTTGTCCAAGTCCTGGCGGAGTCGATTCAGTTCAGCGAGAACGCGTTCGGCCTTCATGGGCGGGAGGGTACGCGGCCATCAAGCCATCGAGTCGGCGGGTTTGCGGCGAACAACCTGCGATCTCAGGCCAAATAGCGCCTCTCAGGGGTCGAATCTGGCCTGGGTTGGCGAAGTGTGCGCCTCGTCCTCTTGCGTGGCATGTCCGTCCGCCCCATGCTCGTCCGCCCCATGCTCGTGCGCCCCATGTCCGTGCACCCCATGGTCATGCGTTGCATGCTCCAAGCGCGCGATTCCCAGAGCCACCGCGATCCCCGCCAAGAGCGCCACGCTGAGGCCCACGCGGTCATGCGAGTGAAACTGCAACTCAGGCAACAGGTCACTGGTGGCGATGCAGAGGAACATGCCGCCCGCCCCGGCCAGGACCAGCCCCGTCATGTCGCCCAACCCCGAGAGCCCAAACGCGAACACCGCCACGCCGACGGGGATCGCCAGGAAGAGGAGCAGCGCCACGCCGACGATTCGTCCCTGCGACGCCCCCGCCCTCGCCATCAGCGCGGCGATCGTGAGCGAGTCAAAGGGCTTGTGGAGCACGATGGCCAGAAAGGTCCCCACACCGGCCAGCCGCACCGAAGGCGCCTCCGCCGCCACGGCGGCGCCAAGCGCCACCCCCTCCAGAAGTCCATGCACAGCCAGTCCACCAAACGCCCCGACCGCCGCCATGGCGTGTGCATGGTCGTGGGCATGGGAGTGCGAGCCTGCCAGTGCGTGTGCGTGACCGCGTGCGTCCGAGTGCCCATGCCCGCAATCATGCGCCGCTTCCTCGCCCTCCGGCTCCTCGTGGTGGTGGAAGCAGAGGAATCGCTCCAACAGGAACATCGCGCAGAAGCCAACCACCGCCGCGATCATCGCCGCCTCCACACCCGCCATCCAGCTTGGGCCCTTGCCGCCAAGCTCCTCGATCGCATGTGGCAGCAAGTGGAAGCACGCCAAGCCGATCATCACGCCGCTCACGCCGCTGAGCGCAAACTGCATGCCGCGGTGCTTGAGCCGGAAGAGTCGCGGGGCCACTGCCCCGAGCACAGCCGCGACGGCCAGCAGCGCCAGCTCGACGGCGAGGTCCGTTCCATGTTGGACGAGAGCTTCCATGGGTCGATGGTTCGATGCCGCGCCGTGACCTCAAACGACGAACGGGTGCCGCTGCTGCGACACCCGTTGCGTCAACGAGTGGAGTGGATGAGGATCGAACTCACAACCTCTTGAATGCGATTCAAGCGCTCTCCCAATTGAGCTACCACCCCATTGGGACGGGGATTGTAGCACGCGCGGACCGCCGGGGGCAGCCACGGGCACCACGCGCGGGAAACTCAGGGAGTGAGGAGTGAACTGCGAGAAACCAGTCGTCCCGTCCCGGCCTCTTCCCCCTCGAGCGAGAAGACTGGCCAGTGGAGGCCCCAGTGGGGAGGGACCACATCGTCTCCCCCGCCCCCCGGAGTTTCCCACGCGGTCCATCCCCTTAGCACCTCAAATGTCATGGTCGCACGCACGATGAATCGAGTGCCATCCCTCACCGCCGCGTAGCTCGTCGTGGTCGTGTACGAGCCGGTCGGGATGTGGTGAGCGGACACGGAGAGGTCTTCCGGCTGCAGTCCGAGGCTGATCTCACGATGGCTCACCAACGAAGAATCGCACGTTGAGCGTCTGCTTCCACCACTTCATGGGCTGGCCTCCTGTTCAAACTTGACGCGATCGACATCATCCAGCACTCCTAGGCCGACGAGCGTCGCCACCCCTCGCCTGCGCCATTCGGCTACCCGGTCCCGGCTCCTGTTGGAGCGTTCGACACACTGCGGATCCTCCGGATCGACCCCACGCGATTCCAGTCGAAGATCGACGTCGTAGGCATCCGCGTGCGTCTCGCAGAGCTGACTGAACTCCACGCGCAGCATGGCAAGCACCGCTCCCCGCTGCGCGGACGACACGGCATTCGGCTCTGCGCCATTCACGGACTGAAGGGCCTCTTCGATCATCGCGACCCCCGCAGCTCGCGCCAGTTCCGGGAACCGCGCCCGGAGGAGCAGTGAGTCGAGCGTCGCACGCTCTTCAACGGAGAAATGGCGTGCCGCGAAATCCAGCACGTCCTGCTGCGTGCGCAGCTGGCGGCTGCACAGCTCAACCACGGCCCCGGCGGCCTTCCGCCGGGCGTCCCGGTAGACCGTCCACGACTCACCTTGCTCGACGCGGCCAAGCGAACGCAGGGTTGCCACGCCGACCTCGCGCTCCTTCACATATCGCTCCAGTTGAAGTGCGGCCCACGCCTCCCGCGCCTCACAGAGTTTGTCATTCAATGAAGGGAGGCTCGACGCATCGAACCCCATGGCGCGCAGAATCCCGCCTCCATCGAGGTCCCCGTCGGGCATGGCATAGTTGGATCGTGAGTGCCTCACGTACGCCCTCGCCCGTGCCATGCTCTCCAAGCACGCATTCCCATTTCGCGGCTCCTCATGCCGATCAGCCGCGCGCGCGAACAGGTCGCCCCACAACTCGCATTCCAAGGTGGCAAGGCGGCGGATGACCCCTTCGACGCGCGTGTTGATGGTTTGCAGCAACTCTGCCTGCTCCACCACCGTCGCGCTCTTCAGAAAGTCCCCATCGACGGCGGAGAGTCGTTCAATCGAAGGTATCGCCGAATGACATGCGTCGTCATGTGCTTCAACGAACTCGCCCCACCGCTGGAGGGACCACGGGGCGCCTGCATCCCCAAGCACATCAACCGCAACCGCCAGGAACTCTTCGGATTGGAGTGGCTGCCCCCAGTCAACCGACTGAAGGCGTACGCCATCCGCAACCTGATGGGCGGACGGAGGCACGGGGTCCCGCAGCCGATCCGAATGAACAACCTGTCCTCCCTGGGCTGCAACGGCACCGGCAAGAAGGGGAAGCATCGCCGCTCGAGTCCCGATGGTGAGGCGAGGGATGCTCATGGTGTTGGAGACGGGCAAGCGTCACTCCCGACGTGCCGCTCTAGCCTTGCGCAGTCGAACCACATCCCCGTCTCGGCGCAGCCTTTCGGAGCATCCGGACTGCATCGGCGGTACATGCCTCGGCACCGCCGGTACCCCTCGCCCTCGTCACTGAACCCCCAGTGACCGGTGGGCGCGGCGACCACTCGGCGCGCCGCTTCATTCACATCGATTCTGTATCGACATACCGTCCCGTCGCTGCATCGCTCTTGAATCGGCACCTCGCACAACTCGCAAGCAGTCCCTCCCACCTCTCGCAGGCAATCCATCGCCCTTAGTCCCCCTTGACCCTCCGCCCCGTGGTCGGACAACATCGTGAACCCACTCACACCGGCGATGAACGTGAGCAACAACACGTTCGAACCGGACATCGGCTGCAGCCCTCGGCGACGACCACGACTCGACTGGCCCCTCTCGCTCATGGCTAGAGAGCCTATCCCCACACTTCTTGCTGGTCAAGGCTTGCGGTTGACCAACGTAGGCTTGGCGCAGGTGACATGCCCCTCGTACCTGCGCGTTCCACAACCGTGCCGCAATCTGTTCCCAGTGGTACCCCCAACCGCGACACGCCCGCGATGCGCCAGCACGCGCAGTTCAAGGCGTCGCATCCTGATTGCATCCTGCTCTTCCGGCTGGGCGACTTCTTCGAGCTCTTCGATGACGATGCGGTGACGGCCCACAAGGCCCTGGGGATCACGCTCACGCAGCGCACCAACGGCATCCCGATGGCGGGCATCCCGTGGCACTCCGCGGAGGCATACATCAAGAGGCTGGTCGACCAGGGATTCCGCGTGGCGATCGCGGACCAGGTGCAAGATCCCAAGGACGCCAAGGGAGTAGTGGACCGCGCGGTGACGCGAGTCATCACGCCGGGCACGCGTGTGGATGACACGCTGCTTGACGCCGGCGCGGGCAATCGCGTGGCGTGCGTGGCCACCGAGGCCGGCGCCTCGGGGGCCAGTCGTACCTGCGCCGTCGCCACCATCGAACTCTCCACCGGCGCCTTCACCGTCACCACGGCTCCATCCGCCGCTGCCACCGACACGCTCGCGCTTGCGGGCGCCGCGGAAGTGCTGCTCCCCGCCGAGCGCGACGAGCGAGCCGACCGCGACGCCGCCACGATGTGCCGCACAGCCGGTGCATCGCGCACGACTCGCGACGGCTGGTACTGGCGAGAGGCGGAAGCCCGTGAGGCACTCTGCTCGCAATTCTCCGTCGCCGCGCTCGCCGGACTGGGCCTCCCAGAGGCTGGGCCCGCCGTCGCCGCATGCGGCGCGCTGGTGCGATACCTCCGAGAAACACAGGGCGAATCGCTCGCGCATCTCTCCCTCCCACGCGTCCTCACGCCGGGAGACCGGCTCCTCCTTGACGCCGCCAGCCTGCAGAGCCTGGAGATCGAGCGAACGATCCGAGGCGGCTCCGTCGAAGGATCGCTGCTTGGTTCCTTCTCCGGCCAAAGCCAGCCACGCACGCCGATGGGTCGACGACTGCTCCGCGAGTGGCTCTGCGCGCCCTTGGCTGACCTTGCCGCGATCCGACGCCGCCACGCCGCGGTCGCCGCGCTGGCCGACGACACCGACCTGCTGCGCCGCGTGCGCGAGGCCCTCGCCGGCGTGCAGGACCTGGCTCGAATCGCCGGACGAGTGGCGATGCATCGAGCCACCCCGCGCGATGTCGTGGCCGCGGCGCGATCCATCGAATCGGCAGGCGCACTGGCACACCTGCTCGGATCCTCCGCCTCCCCCGCCGCCGATGCCGCGCCAACTCTCGCCGCCGACGCCGCCGCACTGGCGCCGCTCGCCGCATCGATCCGCCGGCAATGCGTCGACGTGCCTCCCGCCCACCTGCGCGAGGGCGGCCTCTTCCGCGATGGCGTGGACGCGGCGCTGGACGAATCTCGCACGCTCCAGACCGATTCGGCTGCGTGGCTGGCTCGATTCCAGAAGCGCGTCATCGACGAGACTGGAATCGACTCGCTCAAGGTTGGATTCAATCGCGTGTTCGGCTACTACATCGAGGTGTCGCGCACGCACGCCGACAAGATGCCCGCGGCCTACGCACGCCGGCAATCGCTTCGCAATGCCGAGCGGTTCACCAACGAGGAACTCAAGACATTCGAGGACAAGGTGCTTGGCGCCGAAGCCGCGTCGCTGGCTCGCGAGCGCGCGCTCTTCGACGCACTCCTTGGCACGATGGACCAGCATCGCCCCGCCATGACCGCGCTCGCCGATGCGCTGGCCACGATCGATTGCCTGGCCACGTTCGCCTCCCACGCCACGCAACATCGTTGGGTCAAGCCAACGATGACTGCGGAGCCGATTCTGGACCTCGTCGAGGGACGGCATGCCGTGGTGGACACGATCTTGGGAGAACGATTCGTCCCCAACGACACGACGCTCGGTGGCGATGCGGCTCCGTTGGCCCTCATCACCGGCCCCAACATGGCGGGCAAGAGCACCTACATCCGGCAGGTGGCGCTCATCACGCTGCTCGCGCATGCCGGTTCGTTCGTCCCCGCCACCCGCGCGCGCATTGGCCTGACGGACCGCATCGCCACGCGCATCGGCGCCAGCGACGAACTCCACGGCGGCCAGTCCACCTTCATGGTGGAGATGACCGAGACGGCCGGCATCCTCAACACGGCCACCCAGCGCACGCTCGTCGTGATGGACGAGGTCGGTCGCGGCACCAGCACGCTGGACGGGCTCAGCCTGGCGTGGGCGATCACGGAACGCCTCGCCACCCTCGGCTGCCGCACGCTCTTTGCGACGCACTATCACGAGCTCACCGAAGTGGTTGAGCGAACGCCCGGCATCCAGAACCTCCACGTCGCCGTGCGCGAGTGGAACGGGAAGATCATCTTCCTCCACCAGATCCGCACGGGAAACACCGACCAGTCCTACGGCATCCATGTGGCGCAGCTGGCGGGGATCCCGCCTCAGACCGTGGAACGGGCGCGGAAGCTCCTGGAAACCCTGGCGCTCCACGCCGACGATGCCGGTGTTCGGCGCGCCCTTCGCGGTGACGATGCCGGCAGCGCACCTCCGCGGCGCATGGCTCGCCGCGATGTTGACGGTCCATCGCTCTTTGACCCGCCACCGTCAACCCATCCGCTGGTGGCGATGCTCACGGCGATGGACTTGGATCGAATGACGCCGCTGGAGGCGTTCGACGCGCTGCGCAAGCTCCGGGAGTCCGCCGTCAGCGAATCTTGATGCTGGCCAGCGCGATGATCGCCAGCACGATGCTCACGATCATGCTGCGGGTCACGATGTGCTGCTCCTTCCAGCCCAGTTGCTGGAAGTGATGATGGAGCGGTGAGCACCGGAGGAGGCGACGTGGTTCGCCGTATTTCCTCCGCGAGTACTTGAAGTACCCCACCTGGAGCGCCACGCTTCCCATCTCCAGGATCAAGACGCCGCAGATCGGGATCAGCAGGACTTCCTGCCGGATCACGACGGCGATGAAGGCCAGGAGCCCACCCAGCGGCAGGCTCCCCGTGTCGCCCATGAAGACCTTGGCTGGATGGGCGTTGAACCACAGGAAACCAAGCAGTGAACCGACCATGGCCCCCGCCACCACCATGAGTTCCGCACTTCCCGCCACGTGGGGCACCATGAGGAAGTACGCAGCCCTGGGGCTGCCGGCGACCCAGGCCAGGATCATGACCGCGACGCTGGCCACCAGCAGGTTGCTGCCCGCTAGTCCGTCAAGCCCATCCGTGATGTTGGCGCCGTTGGACATCGCCACCATCATGAAGCAGCCCAAGGCGGTGAAGGCCAGGACGCCCATGACCCAGACGTTCGAGGCGATCGCTGGCGGCTGGATCATGGAGTCGATGGCCGGAGTGGGCGGGTACGTCCGCTGGAACGGAAGGTTCAGGACGTGCGCGTCGGGGAGTCCCGAGACCCGGTAGGCGAAGAAGCACACGATGCCGCCGATCAAGATCTGCGCCGCCAGCTTCTCGTGCGAGTACAGCCCCTCCCGCGTCCCCGGCGCACGGTTGGCCTTGGTGAGCTTGAGCCAGTCGTCGATCGCGCCCACGCACGCCAGCCAAAGCACGGCCACGAAGGCCAGCTGCACGTAGCGGGAGTGGACCACGTCCGCCAGCAGGAATGTCGTTCCCAGCAGGGTGCCGATCACGAACAGCCCACCCATCGTCGGCGTGCCGACTCGTTCCTTCATCAGTTCGTTGATCGTCTTGTTGTAGAACTCGGGACGGTCGCCGATCTTCTTCGCGGCCAGCCACCGGATCGTGCGCGGTGCCACCCACAGGGTGGCGGCGAACGAGAGGAGTACCGCGAAGAGCGCGCGGAACTCCACTTGGTACATGATGCTGACCAGGCCGCCGAGGCCGAGTTGGTCCAGCCGGTTTTGCAGTTGATCGACGAGATAGAAGAGCATTGCAGCGAATCCCTCAGCGGCCCAGGGCGCGCAGCCCCTCGATGAATCGTTCCATGGCGGCTCCGCGAGAGCCCTTGACCAGCACCGCATCCCCCTCGCGAAGGATGGACCGGATATGCGACGTGGTCTGGTCGCTGAGCGACTCGAAGAAGTGGCTCGTGACGCCGGTCGCAGCGCCCGCGCTGGCCGCCGCTGCGCCGCCGTGCCTCGTGTCGCCTCCGACGAAGATGCACACCTGTGCCGTCGCCGCGGCCATCGCACCGACCTCCGCGTGCAGCGAGGCGGACGCCGGCCCCAACTCACGCATCTCGCCCAGCACGACGACCCGCCGGCGCGCAGGCGCCAGCTCGGCAAATGTCAGCAGGCTGGCACGCATGGCCTCGGGGTTGGCGTTGTAGGCATCGTTGTACAGCGTGCACCAACCCAGGTCTTCACGGACCATCCGCATGTCGGCGGGCTCCACGGAGGCCATTCCCTCGGTCGCCTGCTCCATCGAAGCACCCGCGACAATCGCTGCCGCCAGCGCCGCACTGGCGTTTCTCGCATTGTGCCAACCGGGGAGGCGCAGTTCCAGCGACGCCCGCGCGCCAAAGGCGAGCACCTCCACCAGCTGCCCCGTCGCGGTCGGCGTGCGGGACACGATGCCGACGCCGCCGGCTCCGGCAGCCTCGCTCCCGAATGGGACGACCCTGTGGCCATGCGACGCGACCGCTGCGTAGAGCTCGGGCTGGTCAATCGGCGCCACCGCCGTGCCGCCCGGCTCCAGCGACGCCGCGATGGACGACTTCTCCGCCACGACGCCGGCAAGACTTCCGAGGCCCTCCAGGTGCACGCGGCCGGCATTCGTCACCACGCACACGTCGGGCCGCACGATCGCGCCCAGCGCCTCGATCTCGCCGGGATGATTCGTGCCGACCTCGGCCACGAGAAACGAGGCATCTGAGGGACAGCGGCAGATGGAGATGGGGACGCCGATGTGGTTGTTGAAGCTCTTCGGGCTGGCGCACGTGACGCCGGCTCGACCCAGTGCGGCGCCAAGCAGTCGGTGGGTGGTCGTCTTGCCCGCACTCCCGGTGACTGCGACGACCGTGGCCGTCAGCCGCGCGCGCCACGCGCAGGCCAGGCGCTGGAAGGCCGTCACCGTGTCGCCGACCAGGCACTGCGGCAAGGCCACGCCGGCCACCGGGCGAGACACGATCGCGGCGACGCAGCCGCGTGCAGCAGCCTCCGCGAGCGAGTCGTGGCCATCGAATCGATCACCCTTCAGTGCCACAAAGATCGCGCCGGGCCCGCTGGCCGACACGACCCGCGAGTCCGTGGCCACGCCAGAGGTCCTGCGCGCCAGCGAGTCGATGTCCATCGGCGACAACCACGTGCCGCCACACGCCATGGAGACTTCACCAAGCGACAGGAATCCGGCGGTCGTCGGCGCCGATGCAGCGGTCACGGTCATGATCCCCTCCCCGCGCGTCGCGCGCGCAGCGCGGCGATCGCCTCGATCCGGTCGTCGAATGGACGCTTGGCGGTGCCGATGACCTGGTAGTTCTCGTGCCCCTTCCCGGCGATCACCACGAGGTCGCCCGCGCCAGCGCCAGTGATCGCGGCCGCGATCGCGGCGGCGCGGTCGACGTCGCTGCTCACGCGCGCGAGGTCCGCCAAGGGCACTCCGGAGAGGACTTCAGCCACGATGGACTCCGGCACTTCCGTCCGAGGGTTGTCGCTGGTCACCCACACGCGGTCCGCCAGCTCGCACGCCGCCGCCGCCATGCGAGGCCGCTTGGTCCGGTCCCGGTCGCCACCACACCCGAAGACCACGACCAGCCGCGAGCCGGCCGGCACGCAGGGCCGACAGGCCGCCAGCACGTTTCGAAGCGCATCGTCGGTGTGGGCATAGTCCACGTACACGCCGATGTCGTCGTCGACGGTGCTGGCATTCTGCAATCGACCCGGCGGCGCGTGGCATGCCCGGAGCGCCGTCTCGATGGAGCGCGCACGCACGCCCTGCGACCAGGCCGCGGCCACGGCCTGCAGCGCGTTCATGGCGTTGTGCCGGCCCAAGAGCGGCAGCGGCACATCCAGGATGCCCCAGGGCCCGTGCATGGCGATGTCCAGGCCGTGCACGCCAGACGATCGCACCTGGGCGAAGCACTCGGTGTCTCGGTGTTCAAGGCTGCACCGCAGGACGCGCGCGGGGCAATCACGGAGCATCCGCCGGTGGGCAGGGTCATCGGCATTCACCACCGCCGTCGCACCGGGGGCGAGCGACTTGAAGAGGCCGGCCTTCGCCGACGCATACTCCTCCATCGAGCCGTGGAAGTCCAGGTGGTCCCCGGTGAGGTTGGTGAAGATGGCGGTGTCAAACTTCAAGCCCGCCACACGCCCCTGCGCGAGCGCGTGGCTGGAGACTTCCATCGCCACGTCATCACACACGTTGGAGCGCATGCTGGCGAAGAGCGACGTCAACTCCAGCCGCCCCGGCGTGGTGAGGGTCGATTCCCGCACGTGCACGCCGTCGTCGATCGACACGGTTCCCAGCAACCCACACCGCCGACCCGCCGCGCGCGCCAGCTGCTGGTAGAGAAATGCGATCGTCGTCTTGCCGTTGGTCCCGGTGATGCCCACCATCCGCATCGCCGACGCCGGCGAGCCCCAGAACGCGTCGGCCATCGCCGCGATCGACTCGGGTCGATCCTCGTAGCGGACAACCGGAACGTTGGCCCCCAGCACTCGCGCATCGGAGGCCATCTCGGTGGGGACGGCCAGCGCCACGGCGCCACGCTCCATCGCTGGTGCCACGAACTCCAGCGCGTCGCGCCCGCCCGCGCCCGGACGCACGATGAAGAGCGAGCCCGGCGTGACACGCCGCGAGTCATCGGCAAGCCCCACGATTTCCACACCTGGTCCACAGTTCCCCCCCGCGACCAGCTCCAGCCCCGCCTCGGCCAGCAGCCGCTCGAGCGGCATCGCTGAACCGGCGCTCATCGCGCGCCTCGCGTCGGCAGTCGTTGGCATGGAGACTTCATATCGGCTGCGATCATCGACTCGCTCGCAACAACAACATCGCGTCTCCATAGGAATAGAAGCGATACCCCTCACGCTGCGCCAAGGCGTACAGTTCGTGCACCCGGTCCAGTCCGGCGAACGCGCCGACGAGCGCCAGGAGTGTCGATCCCGGCAGGTGGAAGTTGGTCATGAGCACATCGACCCAGCGGAAGGTCGCCCCCGGCGCCAGCAGCAGCCTGGTGTCGAACGCCAACCCGGACGCGCCGCCCTCCAGCGGCCGAGGGAGCGACTCCAGCACCCGGGCGGACGTCGTGCCGACGGCCATCACCCGGCCGGCCGCCGCCTTGAGCCCTCGGACGGTTTCCGGGGGGACCGCGCACCACTCCGAGTGCATGGGGTGGTCCCGCACGTCATCGCAGGTGACCGGCTTGAAGGTCCCCGACCCCACCTGCAACTCGACTTCAAGGACCGCCGCGACGGCCCCCCGGACCCGGGCCAGGAGTTCCGGCGTGAAATGCAGGCCCGCCGTCGGGGCCGCCACGCTGGGGCGAGTCTCCTCGGCGGCGTAGACCGTCTGGTACCAGGCTCGATCGTCCGCGTCGGGCGCCGACTCCCGGCGCGCGGAGACGATGTAGGGAGGCAGCGGCGTCCACCCCGAGCGCGCCAGCACCTCGGCCGGCTCCCCGGTCAGGAACTCCAGGACCACCCCCTCCGGCGTCCGCTCCACCACCCGAACCCGATCCTCGCCGGGGTTTTGGCCAAAGCGTTGCTTCGGAAGCAACGCTTTGGCCAAAACCCCGGTGAGCCCAGCATCCTCTGGCGGCACCAAGGCCACCTCGTCGCCAACCTTGAATCGCTTGGCCCCCCGGAGCATCGCGGACCAGGTGCTCGGGCCAGTCGGCTGCAGGCAGAGCCCCTCCGTCTCCCGGCCATCGCCCACCCGCCGCCCGACAATCCTCGCGGGCGTCACGCGGGTTCGGTTCACCACCACGGAATCGGAGGGCTCCAGGTACTCCGGAAGGTCGCGCACCCGCCGATGCTCCACGCGGCCGGACTCCACGTGCACCACCATCATCCGCGCCGAGTCCCTGGGCTCGATGGGTCGAGTGGCGACGCGAGCGGGATCCAGCTCGTACTCCAGCGCGGATCTGGGCAGTGAAGCAACTTCCCCTCGCACCGGCTGAAGCACGTCGCACCCGCCGCTCACACGGACACCCCGGGTGCCGTCGGGCACGTGATAGGCGGATCCCCCCCGCGCGCCGCAACATCCCACCGGAGTCCGCGCAGGAAGTCGGGCCAGCGCATGGCCTTCCCCCCGGCAGGCTGGACCTCAAGGACTTCGAGGCGCTCACCAATCGCCCTCGCGCGCAACACCTTTACATGCTTCCCCCCCACGAGGGCATCGACGCCGGGCCAGGGGCTCAACCCGTTGATTCGTGCCGCGACCAACCTCGCGGGCCCACGGAAATCAACCCACGCGTCGGTCCTGGAAAGCTTTCGCGCACGGGTGGCCTTCGACTCATCTTGCGCACGGCCAGCGATCTCGTCGCCCGCCACCCACGAAGCGAGCACGCGGCGAAGGGGCTCCACGCCCAGCTCGGAGAGCCGGTCGTGCAGCGCTCCGGCGGTCTCGCCCTCCCCGACAATCGTGCGCGCCTCGTCGTACACCACGCCCGCGTCCATCGTCGGTGCGATGGAGATGACGGACACGCCGACCTCGGCGTCGCCTTCCATCACCGATCGCTGGATCGGCGCGGCGCCGCGCCAGCGAGGCAGGAGCGATCCGTGCAGGTTGACCGCGAACCGGCCGGCCAGCACCGACTCGCCGATTTTCTGCCCGAACGCGATGATCGCCAGCACATTCACGCCCAGTGCCGCAAGCCGAGCCAGCACCTCGCTGCCATTCACGTCATCGGCACGGACCATCGGCACGCCCCGCGCCGTCGCCCATCCGGCGATGGGTGTCGGCGTCTCCACCTTCCCGCGGCCAGCGGGTCGATCCGGCTGCGACACCACGAGCGAGACGCCCCACGTCCGCGCGATCATCTCCAAGCTTGGGATGCCAAAGGCGCCCGACCCAAGGAACGCGATCCGCGCCTCGCGCTGGCCGCTCACTCCTCCACCTCGCCACGCTGGAGCGCGCGCAGCGCCTTCCGCGTCGCGAGCTTGTCCATCGGGCCCATGCGGTCGATGATGAGGACACCATCAAGGTGGTCGATCTCGTGCTGCCAACATCGAGCCAACAACGCGTCGTCGGCCAGCTCAAAGACCGTCCCGTGCTCATCCATGGCCCGGATGGTGGCGACGGGCGGTCGCCTGACCTTGACATGGATGCCCGGCAGGCTGAGGCAACCCTCCTCTTCCGACACCACCGCGCCGGTCAGCGAGACCAGTGTCGGATTGATGAACGCCCGCGCCGGCTGCCCCTCATGCTCCTCCGTCACGAAGATCCGCACGCTCCGTCCCGCCTGCGGCGCCGCCAAGCCGATCCCACCTTCGTCACGCATGATCTGGAACATCTCGGCGACGAGCGACCGAACGCCTTCGTCCATCGACACCACTGGCGCCGACTTCGTTCGCAGCACTTCGTCCGGGTAGACATGCAGGCGGTGGGCTCGGTCGGGATGCACGAGCAAGGCATCGTACGCAGTCGTTGACCCCATTCGGCCCGATGGCGTAGGCTCCCCCTTCCTCAGGAGCAACGCGTGGCGATCTTCGGATTTGGCAAGAAGAACGACTCAACCGCGGACGAGCATTCCATCGACTCCGACAAGGCCTCAAACCTCGTCGCGAAGGCGCAGGATCTTGCCGGCCGCTACCAGTTCGAGTACGCACTCTCGCTCTTCGCCGAGGCCATCAAGGCCGACGTGATCAACCCCGAGCGCTTCGAGGCCATGTTCGACTGCGCCAAGGCCTACGCCGCCGAGGGGGCCAAGCCGGCCAGCAAGGACGACTTGAAGGCGATCGACGGCCCCGGCGCCCCGGACAAGGTCGCCGTCGCGGCACTGGCGTGGATGCGCGACGTGGAGAGCGTCGACAAGGCCACCACGCTGATGGAAGCCATCATCGCCGTCGGGCATCTCGACCCGGCACAGTGGTTTGCGCCCAAGCTGGCCAACCTGGCCCTGCACGCCAGCACGTCCAAGCCCAACAAGCGCGCGCTGATCCGGACCATGGAGCTTCTCAAGAAGTCCCAGTCCTTCAGCGAGGCCCTGAAGCTCCTCCGGAGGGCGCAGGAGGTCGATCCCACCGATGGCGCGCTGGCGTCCGAGCTCAAGCAGCTCCTCGCGGGTCAAGCCATCGAGTCGGGCGGCTTCGCGGAAGCGGCCAAGGGCGGCGGGGCCTTCAAGGCCGTCCTCAAGGACGCGGACAAGCAGAAGGAACTGGAGATGGCCGCCAGCCTCTCCGGGACCGGTGCCAGCGCCGAGTTCAACCTGCAGAAGGCCGAGGAGGCCTACGCCGCCGCACCGACAAGCGCCGAGGCGATCCAGCGGCTGGTGGCCATCCTTCGGCGGCGTGGCACGCCCGAATCAGAGAAGCGCGCGATCGAGGTGCTCATGGCCGGCTTCAAGGCGATCGGCGAATACCGATTTCGCATGACGGCCGGCGACATCCGCATTGCGCAGTTCCGCCGGCGAATCGAGCAGCTCCAGCCATTCGTGGAGAAGGGGCACGCGCAGGCCAGGGAGGAACTCGCCCAGCGCACGGCGCAGCTGCATGAACTGGAGCTCCGCGAGTTCCGCGAGCGCGGCGAGAAGTACCCCACCGACCGGACCATCAAGTTTGAGCTCGGCCGCCTGGAGTTTGATTCCGGCAACACCGACGCCGCGATGCAGGCGTTCCAGGGTTGCAAGGAAGACGCGCGGCTTCGATTGCGGTCGGCCCACATGCTCGGCCAGTGCTTCGCGCGCGAAGGCTGGCACTCCGACGCCGTGGGCGAGTTCCGGGAGGCCCTCGGGCTCATCGACGTCACCAGCGCCGACCGCGAGCTTGACATTCGGTACGACCTCATGCTGAGCCTGATGGAACAGGCCAGGGCTGACCGCAGCGACGTGCTCGCCAAGGAAGCCCAGGAGGCTGCCTCCACGATCATGCGCAAGGAAATCGGCTTCAAGGACATCAGGCAGAAGCGCAAGGACATCGACACGCTGCTGCGCGACCTCACCGCCAAGTGATTCGCGCAGTGATTTGCGAGTGACCCGCCAAGTGACCCGCCAAGTGACCCGCCCCAACCAAACGGCACCACGCACCGTGGCCGTCATCCCGGCCCGCATGGCCAGCACGCGATTTCCCGGGAAGCCCCTCGCCAACAAGACGGGCCGACCCATGATCCAGCACGTCGTGGAGCGCGCGCGGCAGTGCCACTCCATCGGCCGGGTCATCGTGGCCACCGATGACCGCCGCATCGCCGAGGCCGTGGCCTCCTTCGGGGGTGAAGTGGCGATGACCAGCCCCGACCATCCCAACGGCACCAGCCGGATCGCGGAGGCCATCCGTGCCATCGACTGTGACATCGTGGTGAACATCCAGGGCGACGAGCCGGAAGTCGAGCCTTCGATCGTGGACGCCGCCGTCACCGCGCTCCTCGCTGACCCGGAGTCCCCGGTCGCCACCGCGGCCACTCCGTTCCTCGACGGCGAGGACCCGGCGGATCGCCGCCTCGTGAAAGTCGTGGTCGGCCTCAACGGTCGCGCGCTCTACTTCTCGAGGAGCCCGATCCCCTGCAACCGAGACCAGCGTCCCGATGGCGTGTCGCCACTTCGGCACGTCGGCCTCTACGCCTACCGCCGCGAGTTCCTGGCCGACTACGTCATGCTCCCGGAATCACCCCTGGAACGAACGGAGATGCTGGAACAACTCCGAATCCTGGAGCATGGCCACCCCATCGCGGTTGCCATCGGCACCAGCGCGGCCCAGGGCATCGACACGCCAGAGCAGTACGAGGCGTGGGCCAGCGGCTGGCTCGCCCGGCACGGCTGACGTGCCCATCCTCACGCAGCATCTGCTCCGGCGAGCGTGATCGCTCACCCGCCGGCGGGCGCATTCGCCTTGCTGATGCCGGCAGACCATCGCTTCGCCATCGACCGCCGGAAGCCGTGAGGCGACTCGCTCGCGATCGACTCCAGCACCGGGATCGCCTCGGGCGCATGCATCCGTTCAAGCGCCTGACCGGCGTTCCGGAAGCAGGAATCTTCGGGGTCGCTCAGGCACGCCACCAGCACCTCGACGACCCGATCGCGCGCCGGCCCCTCGTCGGGTGCGAGTCGTGCCAACGTTCGCACGGCGCGGCCGCGCTCTCGATCGGGCTCGCCTCTCGCGGTCCGCGCCTCGACCATCGGCAACGCCTCCAGGATTCCCAGCGCGGCGCACGCCTCCATCGCGGCACCCTCCAGGTCGCCCCGGCTGCTCCGTTCGCCGCACAGATCGACGAGCAGGCTCCGCAACTGGTCCTGCCCCTCCAAGGAGGGCTTCCATCGCTCGATGGCCCGGCAGGCGGCCACGCGCGGGGAAATGCCTTGGTCCTTGGCCAGCACCGCCACCATCTCCGGCAATGCGTCGACTCCTCGATCCGCCGCGAGGGCCTCCACGGCCGCCGCCCGCACCTTCCCACGGTTGAGCGGGGCGTTGAAGAGTTGCACCACCGCGGCGGTCGCAGCCTCCCCCTCGCCACGGCTGAGGCACTCGATCGCCTCGATCCGCACCGAGTCGCGGCGCGCTGGATCCGAGGCGATGGCGACGAGCGCCGCCGCCGTCGACGCGTCCACGTCCGGGCCAATCGCCCGGATGGCGGCTCGCTGTGCGGCAAGGGTCGATCCCTTCTGGGCCTGCACCACCAACCACTCGCGCGGCATGGTGACACTCAGCCTCTTGAGCACGGTGATGCGCGGATCGACCTCCACCATCGTGGGCGCCGAGCCCAATGGAATCTCGATCGAGGCCGATCGCTCGCGCAAGTCGACCCTCCGCTCAACCACTTCGCCGCTGGCCGTCGTCACGCGAATCGGCATCACGCACCGGAACGCCGGCGTGTACTGGTCGATCGGCTGCGTCTGCGTGAGGGACACAGAGAGCATCCCCGCACCCGACTCTCCCGCGACCCAGGTCGTGTTCGCCGCGATCTCGGGACAGCCCGGGCGCTGGCACCACTGGTCAAAGAACCAGGCCAGTTCCAGCCCGCTGACCTCTTCCAGTGCCCGGCGGAAATCGCTGGTCTCCGTCGTCCCCAGCGCGTGTCGATCCATGTAGAGGTGGACCCCGTCAAAGAACACCTTGTCGCCAAGCATTTCCCGCAGCATGTGGAGGATCGATGCGCCCTTGGGATAAGGGTTCGCCGCACGGCCGAACGATTCCGGGCCGCCGAGGTTGATGCACATCGCCTCGCTGTTGCTGGCCACTCGATCCACTTCCGCCACTTCAGCGTTGCCGAACAGTTCGTCAAAGTACCCGTCCGCGCCATCGCGCGCCTCGAACCAGAGGGCCTCGCCGTAGGTGGCCCAGCCTTCGTTGAGCCAGATGTCGCGCCAGTCGTGGCAGGTGATGAAGTCGCCAGTCCACTGGTGGCACAGTTCGTGCGAGATCAGCCCATCCATGTCCCGCTCTGCGCGGCTGCGCCCGTCAAGGACCGCCCCCTCCAGAAGCGTCGTGGCCGACGTGTTCTCCATCCCGCCCGACTGGAAGCCGCGGGCGCAGAGTTGGTCGTACCGGTCCCACGGGTAGGGCACGCCGAACACCTCCTCGAACACGCCGATCATCGCGCCAGTCCTGGCAAACGTCTCGCGCACGTCGTCAGCAAGCCCAGGCCGAGCCCAGACGGTCATCGGCACCCCGCCGGGTCCCGGGGGCAAAGCCGTCCGCTCAAACTCGCCGCCGACGACGCTCACCAGGTAGGCGACGTGCGGCTTGGACTGCACCCAGTGCCAGGTCTCCTCGTCACCGTCCACCGAGTGGGACGCCAAGCGGCCGTTTCCGCTCACGGCCACGCCCTTCGGGACCGTGACGACCAACTCCGTGGTCATTCGCTCATTCGGCGAGTCGTGGCATGGGAACCAGTGGGAGTTCTCCTCGGCCTGCCCCTGGGAGTGAAACTGCGCGGCGACCCCCGCGCCGGGTGGTGCGAAAACGATTCCCATCTCCGGATGCTCCACCCGATATGCCGTCACGATCGTGCCCTCGCCACCTGGCGGGATCGGCGCGGGGAAAGTGACCACCAGTTTCCGGCCGTCGTAGGAAAACGGAATCGGCTGCCCACCTGGGGTCGCCACGCGCAGCTCCTTCAGGTTGACGGCATCCAGGGAAATGGCCTCGACGGGGAGTCCCAATGCCCGGACGGTCAGCGTCTGTTTCGCGCCAAATGACTCGCTCGCGAGGTCATCGACATCCATCTCCAGCTTCATGTGGACGTAATCCACCACTCGGTCAGGTGGCCAGGTCCGGAGGTCGCGCCCGGAGGTCGGGTCCGCGATCGCTGGGCGATCCGCCGGCGGCGTCACGGGAGTGGCATCGTCCGCACCCGCGGCGGCAGCCGCCGCACACGCCACGGTGAAAAGTGCGGAAACAACCAACGGCAGGGCGAGACGAATGACGTGCTTCATGGCGGGATATTCCTCGGCTCTCGCGCTTGCATCGCGAGGCCCAGTCAGGATAGGCTCCACTATGCCCCACTCGGAGCCATCACAGCCAAACTCGGACCGGGAATCGACCACTTCCGGAGGGTTTTTGGCGCAGTTTGGGTCAACCGAACTCGGCTCCGAGCACTACTCACCCGTTCCCGATGGCTACATCAAGGGTCGCACGAAGTTCGTGGTGGTGATTGGCACGGTGATGAGCGGGCTGGGCAAGGGAATCTTCGCCAGCAGCCTGGCCAAGCTCCTCCACGACAAGGGGCTCGTGGTGGCGCCGATCAAGATGGAGGGCTACCTCAACATCGATTCCGGGACCCTCAACCCCTACCGCCACGGCGAGGTCTTCGTCCTCGATGACGGGATGGAGACTGACATGGACCTGGGGACCTACGAGCGCCTGCTGGACGAGAACCTCTCCGGGCGGAACTTCGTCACCGCCGGCCAGATCTACACCCGGATCCTGGAGCGCGAGCGCCGGGGCGGCTACCTCGGGCGCGACGTCCAGATGATTCCGCACGTGACCGGCGAAGTGAAGCTCAAGCTTCGAGAGCTGGCCATGCGCCCCGGCGGCGGTGCCCCCAAGGGCAAGCAGGCCGACGTCGTCTTCGTGGAGGTCGGCGGGACCGCCGGCGACTACGAGAACGGCTTCTACATCGAGGCCCTTCGCCAGCTGGCCTTCGAGGAGGGGGAGGGTTCCACGTGCTTCGTGGCGCTCACCTACATCATCGAGCCATCCATCCTGGGCGAGCAGAAGAGCAAGGCGGCCCAACTGGGCATCAAGCGGCTCATGGAAGCCGGCATCCAGCCCCAGCTGGTGGCCTGCCGCGCGCGACACCCCGTCACCGAGAAGGTGATGGAGAAGATCGCGATGTTCAGCAACGTGCCCACGCGCCGCGTCTTCTCGATGCACGACCGCGAGAGCATCTACGTGATCCCCGACGCGATGCGCGAAGGCGGGCTGGACCGCGAGATCCTCTCGATGCTCGGCCTGCACGACCGCGTCAACGCCACCCACGAAGACCGGGCTCGCCGCGAGTGGAGTGCCTTCACCACCAGACTCAACGGCGCACGCGACCACAAGGTCACGCTGGGCATCGCCGGCAAGTACACCAGCCTCCGGGATGCGTATGCCTCCATCGACAAGGCGATCGAGCACTGCGGCGTGGCGCTCGGCGCGGATGTCGATGTCCGATGGCTGGAAACCAGCGACATCACGACGATCCCATCCGCGAAGAAGACGCTCGCCGGCATCGACGCGCTGATCGTTCCCGGCGGCTTCGGAAGCCGCGGCGTGGAGGGCAAGATCCTCGCCGTCCAGCATGCCCGCGAGGAGCGCGTGCCGTTCCTGGGCATCTGCCTCGGCTTCCAGATGGCGGTGATCGAGTTCGCACGGAATGTCGCTGGCATGGCCGGTGCGCACTCAACCGAGTTCGCGGCGTCTTGCCCATTCCCGGTGATCTCGGAGCTCCCGGAACAGAAAAAACTGGAAGGCATCATGGGCGGCACGATGCGCCTGGGGGCGCAGGACATTGCCATCACGGAAGGCTCCCTGGCCTCCTTCCTGTACGGCGCCACCCTGGGCAAGGCCGGCACCACCAGCGTCCGTGAGCGGTTCCGGCACCGCTTCGAGGTGGAACCCAAGTTCATCGACGAACTCGCCGCGGCGGGGATGTCGTTCAGCGGACGCCACCCAAAGCATCCGATCATGCAGATGCTGGAACTCCCGCTCTCGATGCATCCATACTTCATCGGCGGGCAGTTCCACCCGGAACTCACCAGCCGCCCCGTCCATCCGCAGCCGCTATTCATGGGACTCATCGCCGCCGCGATCGCCAGGACCTCGCCGGATTTCGCGTCAAGCACGCTCGGCCGCCGCTGGGTGCGATCAAGCACCACCGGTTCCGGATCCGAGCGCAACGGAGCCGCTGCTGGCACGCGGTGACGGTCGGGCGTATCATTCCCGCCCCTGCGCCGATGTAGCTCAGCTGGCTAGAGCGAAGGATTCATAAACCTTAGGTCGGCGGTTCGAGCCCGCCCATCGGCACTTCTCCCCGGGGGGCCCCGGGGTCCCCACATCGCGGTGTCTGGCACCCCTCAGGCCCGCTGGGCGGAGCGGCCTGACTGCTCCATGCTTGCGCTCACCCGGGTCCGGATCTCTGACAGGGCCTGCCGCGCCTCCCGTGAGGACGATCGGCCCTTCCACGCCCACCACAGCGCCCCCGTGGCAGCCGATGCGGTCAGGAATGAGTCCCATGGAGCAGGCAGCCACCCGTATCCACCCACCGCAGGGTCTCCGACCAACGACACGGCTCCCACGACCACGAGCAGCAGGACCATCCACCCCCACTGCGACCAATGGTCGGGGACGCGGTCGTTGGTGGCGCGCCTGGCGTGGAAGTGGTCGCCCAGGATGGCCAGGAGCGCGGCGGCCGCGGTCGGGACCACGGCCTTCGGGCCGCACCAACTGACGATGAGGGCATTGGAGGCGAACGCCGCCCACGCAACAAGCGGGGCGAATGGCAACCTGAATGGGCGTCTCCCATCCGGGTCGATTTTCCTCAGCGCCAGCAGGACCACCGCCACGGGGGCCACCGAGAGGAAGTACGCCGCAGCGTTGAGCGCCGCGAGTTGGTCCCACGCGGGGTAGAGCGCGATGAGGAGGGTGCTGATTCCCGCGCAGGCGAGCAGGCTCATGAACGGCACTCCCTTCCCATTGATCTGCGAGAAGAGCCTGGGTGCATAGCCCGCGTTGGACACGGCATACCCCACTCGCGCCGTGGCGGCGGTGTAGGCGAGGCACGATCCGCCCGGCGAGATCACCGCATCCACGTACAGCACGTTGGCCAGCCATGCAATCCCCGCGAGTTTCAGCAATGTCACCAGCGGTGCGCTGTCTCCGCTGAACCCAAGGCTGGCCCAGCCGTCGGCGTGGCTTGATGGATCCAGCGCGCCGATGAACGCCCCCTGCACTAGCACATAGAGCCCCGTCGCGAAGAGGATCGCGATCCCGAAAGCGCGCGGAATGTCCCGCCCGGGATTGGCTGCTTCTTCCGCCATGTCTGCCACGATCCGGAATCCGGAGAGGGAGAAGACCACGCCACCGGCGCTGAGCGCCGCCAGCACGCCACCCCAGCCCATCGGCATGAAGGATTGTGGGCTGCCCGCGGGCTGGTCCCACCCGAAGTTCGACCACTCAAACCGCTCGAGCAGGAGCAACCCCACGACCAAGAGCGGAATCGCGAACTTCCACCAGGTGAGCGTGCTGTTGAGCCGGTTGAACCACCGGATGCTGAAGAAGTTGAGGACGACAAACACCCACGCCACGCCGACCGCCACGCCGCGGCCTTTCCACGAGAGGACCGCTCCCGATTCCTCGACCAGCGACGGGAAGTAGGAGCCGGTGTAATCGATGATCGCCGCTGCCTCGATCGCCGGGGTGGAGACATACCCAAGGTAGAGCAGCCACATGCTCACGAGCCCGATCGTCCGCCCGTGCGTCGCCGTCGCCAGCTGCGCGCCGCCGCCCGAGAGCGGGTAGGCGGTGGCGACCTCCGCAAAGCAGAGTCCCGTCAGCACCATGAGCCCGCCACCAATCAGCCACGCCACGACCGCCGCCGGGCCAGCGAGCTTCGCTGCAAAAAAGGCCGCGAAGAGCCAGCCTGAACCCACCACGCCGGTGATTCCCATCGCCGTGAGCCCCCACAGGCCGAGTTCGCGCTTCATGCGGCCGGTGGGGAGTGCCGCCATTGGATGAGTCTAGGAAGTCGGCGACAACCACGTCGCCATGCATTGCCCCCAGCGCCCGACGACGGGCTCGAACCGTCGACCTCCAGTTTAGGAAACCGGTGCTCTATCCAACTGAGCTAGTCGGGCGAATCAGTCGTCGACCGCGTCGCTCAGCGTGTAGCGCGCGGGGCGACCCCGGTCCGCCTTCGCCTGCACGAAGTAGACGACGCACCAGCCGGTGAGGAGCACGACCCAACCAAGATTTGCAAAGAGGACGCCTGCCATAGTGTGTTCCGAGGCGCAAAGTATAGCCGTCGCGCGCGACGATCACGGCCCCACCGGGCACTGGGTCGGTGCAGGTCCAGCGGGCGCGGGCGAGCCGTCAGGGCCCCACAAACTGGCGTACGAGGCCGTGACATCGTCGCCGGGGACCGATTCATCCTCGATGCTCCACGCCTGCGCAAAATGGGTCGGCCGACGCTTCCATCCCGAGGCATAGAGCCGGTGCATGGGATCGGCAGACCCTGCCGCCGCCAGTGCCGCAGCCTGGGCCGCCCACCACGGCCTGGAAAATCCTTGCTCGCTGAAGGCCTCGACAGGTCGCCACATCGCGCCGTCCCAGACCTCCACCCACGTGTGATTCCCGGTCTTCTCCAGCCACAGGGGAGTCCCGGCCAGCCGCGCGGGAATCCCGCCCGTGCGAAGCGCATCCGCGAGCATCACGCTGAGGCCGGTGCACGACGCGTACCCCGCGTCCCGACTCTCGTACGGGCTCTGGTTGCTCTTGGGACGCTTCGTGGCGTGGTAGACGACCCCTTGATCCTTGAACACACGCTGGTTGAGCGCCAGCGCAACCTGTTCGATGGATTCCGGCGCCTGCGTCATCGCGAAGAATCGATCAAAGTAATCCTTGCGCCACTGGTCCCGGCGCTCATTGACATGCGCATAGGGCAAGACAGCGTCCAGCCACAGTTCCACCGGAACGTCCTTGCTCCACTTGCTCTCACGACGCGCACGCAGCGCGTAGTCCAGGTGTTCGATGAGCAACTCGGCGCGCAACGAGGTGAGGTCGCGCTCCGGCATGTTCGCCACGAGGAATCCAGCGGCCTCCGGCGCGAGCGGGTCCGCAGCACCGGAGTCCAGCGCATGCTGCAGGAAGGCGGCGATCTCGCCCTGGTTGGACTCCGCCACGCTCAATGCCTTGACGAGGTCCCCTCGATACTCCGCCGGAAACTTGGATGACATCTCAAGCAGCGATCCCCACGACGGCACCGTGGCGCGAGCCGACTCGACCGCGCCGTCGTCGGCGATCACGATGGTCCGACGCTCGCCGGCCGGCAAGGCGTCCAGCCCACGGAAGACGACGAAATCATCGGCCACCAAGGGGTCTGCCAGCCCGCCCGCATCCACCACGCGTGGGGCGGCGATCCGCCGAGGCAGGAACACGGCGGGCGGCTTCTCCAGCGTCGCCCCACCCGGTGCAAACACCGTGACCCGCATCTCGCTTCCACGATCATCGATCTCGCTGTCCCACACCTTGCCGCCGCGAGAAAGTCGCGCATCCCGATCGGGTCGACCATAGAACGCGACGCCATCTCGGTCCCATCTCCGGCCCAGGTGCGCCATGACCTGGTCGCGGTTCCATCCAGATGGCAGCGATCCGGCGGACTGGCGGAACAGCGCGTTGGGATCATCGGTCGTGAACCCCGCGACCAGACCCTTGGACGATCCCGGGACCTCTCGCTCAAGCGACTCCACGATCATCTGGTTGTTGAGCCAGAACGCCTCATGCAATGAGTATCGGCCCGGATCCGCAAAGAACCAGTCCTTCGTTCCCCAGCCTCCATGCCCCGCCCAGGTCACCACCGTGTAGCCCACCAGCTGGTCAAAGCCGGCGCGTTCGCCCAACAGCGCCAGCGCCAAGGCGTCGGGGCCGTCCACATGCCCCAGCAGGCAGTTGCCCGCGGCAAGGAACACCTTGGGCTTGCGGGATTCGATCGGATGGAGGCCTCCCTTGCGATCCACGCCAACAACGGCGCCATCGCGCGGCTGCAGCGACCCCGCGGGAAACGAATAGCCCATCTCCCAGCCACGCTCGGTGGCATGGCCGCTGGTCAACATGAAGTCCGGCTGGATCGAGTTGAAGGTTGCGACCAGGTCCGCCGTCGTGTCCGTCTCGCCTCCAGTCGTGGAGATCGACCCATCAGCCGCCTTCGTGGTGCGCTCCCCCGCCGCGCCCTCGTTGAACCAGCAACCAGATGCGAATCGATCCAGCGGGATGCCGGTGCCGCCGAACCCAACGCGCACGCCGATCGGTTCGGTGGTCGAGGCCAGCCGCATCGCGTCCTGGGGTGTCCGTCCGGTGATGATCCCCCACCGCGTGTCACACCAAGGGTCGGCGTCGAGGGCGCGGGTCAACTGGTGGATGTTCGCGACGAAGGCACGCCCTGACTGGTCTGGCTTGGAGACGAAGACCGTGTAGCGAGGCATGGTCACCGCCAGCGCGGCGCGAGCACCCTCCGCGCCCGAGTCACCCCAGACGATGATTTCGGCAGTGGGAGCCATCGATTCCGCGACGGCCCGCCAGGCCGGGTCGGCCATCACGTCGGCCGTGGCCACCACTGCGGGCGGGGAAGCCAAGGCAAGCAGCGCGCTGAGCATTGCGCGAGAATAGCCGCGTGGCCTCCGAGACTGACCCCCTGTTCCATGTCGTGCTGTTCCAGCCGCAGATCCCCAACAACACGGGGAACATCGGCCGGACCTGCATGACGACGGGTTGCCGACTCCACCTCATCCATCCGCTCGGGTTCCAGATGGACGAGAAGGCCAAGCGCCGGGCCGGCCTTGACTACTGGCACCACGTGGACTGTGTCGAGCACACGGACTGGGAGGGTTACCTCCGCACGGCGCAGCCCAGGCGAATCTGGCTCTACACCACGACCGGGGCCAGACCCCACTGGAAGGCGTCGTTCGAACAGGGCGACCACCTCCTTTTTGGCCAGGAAAACGGCGGGGTGCCGGCGTGGCTGCACGACTGGGTCGACGCCAACCAAGGCGCTGGGCATCGACTCACGTTGCCAATGCGACCAATCCCCGAAGCTCGAAGCCTGAACCTCGCCACTGCCGTCGCATGCGGCGTCTTCGAAGGACTCCGGCAGCTTTCCGGCGGCGGGCTCCCCTGGCTCGGGGGAAGCGACGGGGTGAATCGACCCCCGAACTGAGTCGTTATCAACCCTTTGAGGAACCGAAATCGGGACCCCACTCGTATGATTCCCTGTTGCCGGGCCCTTGGGCCCCCACGAGACAACCCATGAACCACACGAACACGCCCCACGTGCGTCGCGCCTTCACCCTGACCGAGATCCTGGTCGCGATCGGCATCATCGTGATCCTGATCGGCCTGTTGTTGCCAGCCCTCTCAAAGGTGACGCAGCGCGCCAAGGTGACCGAGACCCAGTCGCTCATGCAGGAGTTCGCCAAGGGCTGTGACGCCTTCTACCTGCAGTTCGGTTTCTATCCGGGGATCGTGCCGGAAAACTCGTTGGTGACCGCCGATGGCGTCGCGCCAGTCCTCTCCGGGATGGAGAATGCCCTGTTGCATCTCATGGGCGGCGCGGTCCGAAACGACGATCCCGACTACGCGTCGTTCGGTGCCGGCTGGACGGAGTTCACCTTCCCCAACGGCGTCGCGATCAAGATCAACCCGTTCGAGATCGGCAAGCGAACTCGCGTGGCCGGCGAGTGGTTCCCGCCGTTCTTCACGCCCAAGGGCGGGCAGGTTGGCCTCGCGGTCGGCCAGGTGAACGAGGCCGCCGTCGCGGTGCCGGAACTCCTGGATTCGTGGGGACAACCCATCGCGTTCGCGAGGGCGATCCGTGGTTCAGGCCCGCTCACCGGGACTCGGTCCAGCAATCCACAGTTCCTCCTCGAGCCGATCATGTCCTACACGGCGTCGTCCTCGCTTGGCGAGCTCAGCCAGGACCAGACCACGTCCAATGCCACGGGCTATTCGCTGCTGAACAACTCGCTCTCTCCCTACGGCGCGTACGGAGCGATCCTCCGTCACCCGGGCTTCGGCAAGTTTGCGACCCTCGGTGACGCCCAATACGGCACTGCCCGAGGCAAGTACGTGCTCATCAGCGCGGGTGCCGACGGCATCTTCTATTCCGTCAAGGATGGAGTCGGGGCGACCGCGATGACCAATGCGGACTACGCCAAGCCAGGCCTCGCTGAGCGCTACAACGACATCATCGTGTTCGGCGGCGGTTGAGGCCCCCCGCGCCCGCCGCGCCGGCCGCGCCGTCCGCGGCGTGCGCGCCGTCCGCGCCGTCCCTCCCCGCCCCTCCCCGCCCCTCCCCCGTTGGATTGATCAGATTCGACGTTTTTTTGGTCGATTCTGATCAGCCCAACGGGGAAGCCTCGACGCCACTCAGTCGTCAAAGACCGGCTTGTCACCCCCGGCTGGCGGCGGCGGCGGGGCGCCGTCCTTGCCCTTGCCAGGACGCTGCGGGCGATCCGAGTTTCCGCCCTTGCCGTCCTTGCCGTCCTTGCCTTGCCGGTCGCCGCCGCGCTTGCTCTTGGCCGACTCCCGCTGCTTCGCGAGGCCGTCATCGAACGACTTCTGCTGCTCCGGGCTCAGGACATTTCGAACCTTGTCGAACGCTGCCTGCGCGTTCGGGGCGCTCTCCTTCATGGCCTTCATCTTGTCCATGAGCTCGGGGTCCATGCCACCAGCCTCGCGGATCTGCTTCATGAGGTCACGCATCTTCTCTTCGTTCGCGGCACGCCACGTCTCCATCTCGGCCTTGAACGACTCGCGGGCAGCGTCCACCTCCGCCTGCTGCTCGGTGCTCAGTGGCGGCTGGACCGCGGCGAGCGCGGCACGAGCCATCTCGAGTTCCTGCATGGCGCCACCCATCCGGCCCATCATGTCGCCGCCCGGCCCACCGGGACCCTGACGATCGCCACGCTTGGCCTTGTCGCGCGGGCGGTCGCCCTGCTGTCCCTTCTGACCGTCCTGTCCGCCCTTGGCGCCGGTCGGTGGTGGACCCTTGGGAGCATCGCCCGCGGGGGCATCCTGAGCCACGGCGACGGCCATCCCGAGGAACAGGGTCGTCGCGAGAGAGATGATTGTGTTCAGTCGATTCATTGGTTCTCCTTGCCGACGGAGTGTCGGCGTACTTCGGAGATTCTCCCATGGACAGCGGTACGGGACACGAAGGGGCGCAAAATGGCGCATTCCACGCCGGCACTTGGAGGCTGCCCTCGATCAACTACATTCCGGGGCTCCGCACGCCGCCCATGAGCCTCACCCCGGACATCGTGACAACCGCCCTGAGCACGGTCTTGGACCCAGACCTGGGCAAGGACCTGGTGTCCCTCAACATGGTCAAGTCCGTGGAGGTGGACGGCCGACGCGTGAGCGTGGGGATCGAGCTCACCACTCCCGCATGCCCGATGAAGGACAAGATCCGGTCCGACTGCGAACGCGCGATCCGCGCCGCGGCGATGGGCGAAGGCATGGCCGACGCCGCGATCGACATCACCTTCACCGCGGATGTCCGCAAGGCCAACCAACGCGTGACCGACGCCGGCAATCCACTCCCCGATGTCAAGCACGTGATCGCCGTCGGTGCGGGCAAGGGTGGCGTTGGCAAGAGCACGGTGAGCGTAAACCTGGCCGTCGGCCTGGCGAAGTTTGGCGCCAGCGTTGGATTGCTCGACGGCGACATCTTCGGCCCAAGCCTTCCCACCATGCTTGGGCTGGACGAGGTCGGCGCGAGCGCGCGCGGCAACACACTGCTTCCTTTCGAGCGCCATGGCATCAAGTCCATGTCGATCGGCAAGCTGGTCGATCCCGACAAGGCCCTCATCTGGCGAGGCCCGCGGGCGCACGGCGCATTCACGCAGCTGGCCACGCAGACCGAGTGGGGAGCGCTGGACTACCTGATCGTGGACTTGCCGCCGGGGACAGGCGACGTCCCGCTCTCGCTGGCACAACTGCTCCCCCTCACCGGTGCGGTGATCGTGTGCACGCCACAGCGGGTGGCGCAGGATGACGCGCGACGCGCGGTGCGCATGTTTGAGCAGCTGGGCGTTCCGATCCTCGGCGTCGTCGAGAACATGTCGCACTTCATCGGTGACGACGGCAAGGAGTACGACCTCTTCGGTCGCGGCGGTGCGGAGATGATGGCCCAGTCGATGGGCCTCACCTACCTTGGCCAGCTCCCGATCCACATGGAGCTTCGCAGGAATGCCGATGCGGGGACACCGCTGGCCAACTGGGAGGTGCCCGGACTTGGCAAGAACCTGGATGCCCTCTGCCAGCGGCTTGCCGCGCAGGTGTCGATCGCCACGATGGCCGGTGGCGGACTCCTCCAGCCGACGATCAGCGTCAGCTGAAGTCCGCGCGGGACACTGGCACCGCGCGCCACCGCGCGTCACCGCGCGTCACCGCGCGTCAGCAGCGTGGCAAGCCAGCCGGGGCGCCTGATTCAACCGGCAATCCACGCCCCGCCCATGGCCAATAGCCGCCTCGAAGGTTGGCGACCGTGAATCCGCGTCGACGCAGGTAGGAGCAGGCGCGCGCGCTCCGGTTCCCGGAGCGGCAGTAACAGATGATCGGCTGGGATCGATCCCACCCGGCACATCGCTGGGGCAACTGCGTGAACGGGGCGAACGTGGCTTCAGGCAAGTGCCCTCGCTCAAACTCCACGCAGTTGCGGACATCGATGAATCGCCAACCGTCCAGCTCCCATCGATGCCGCGCCGTCGGAGCGGACACTTCCTCGATCTCCTCGATCGGGAGCAGTCGATCGGGGATTGCGTCGTAAGCGGCGCCATCGAGCCATCCCGCAAAGTGCTCCACTCCCACTCGCCACAGCGCCCGCACGGCTCGGTCGACTTCGGGTTGCGCGCAGACCAGGACCACCTCGTCACCGGGCTCAAGGTAACTGCCGGCACTCACCGCGAAGAACTTGTCCAGCGGCGCACTGATGGCGCCGTGCACGAATCCCTCGTTGAATCGAGGCCACGTGCGGCAGTCCACCACCACGCTGGCGGGGCGCGCGAGCGCGGCGAGGAAGGCGTCGGCATCCAGGGCGGGCGCCGTGGGAGGGACATCGCCGGCCGCGCTACACGCGCCAGAGATGTTGAGCCGCTTGACTCGCTCGAAGTACGCCGGCGGGTCCGGGAGTCCCGAGAGGACTTTCTCCGCGAACTCGTCGCTGTCAGCGTCGCAGGACTTGAGCGTCCCGTTGATCCGTCGCTCGATGCCCATCCTGGTCACGGGCATCGAAGCGACCATCCGGCCGCAGGGGCTCCCCGCCGTGTGCCCGGGATACACCATGACATCGTCGCCCAGGTCGCCCAGCCGAGCCAGCGCCGCCTGCATGGTCTTGGCCGCCGCGACCCGGTCGGCCCCCTCCACCCGCAGATGCGCACCCAGATCAGGGCGCCCGACGCCGCCGGCGAAGAGGAAGTCGCCGGTGAGCAGCGCGCGGACGGTCCCCGCCGCGTCCACCACGGCCAGCGAGATCGCTTCGGGCGAGTGTCCAGGAGTGTGCAGCACGCGCAGCCGGATGGCCCCGACGGCGAGTTCGTCCCCATCCTGAAGCAATCGAATGCGAGCGCGCGCCGACGCATCGACCGCGCCAATCCACCGCGGCTCGCCGCACACGCCTGAGACCCACGCGGGAATCCCTTCGCACTTGCACAGGGCAGGCACCCCACTCACGAAGTCGGCGTGCACATGCGTCTCGATCGCCGCGATGATCGACCACCCCTCCTGCCGCGCCAGCGCCGTCACCCGATCGGCGTCACGCTCGGGATCCACCACGACGACTTCCCGGCTGACCTCGCATCCGACGAGGTAGGTCGTCTGCGCGAGTGCGTCGTCGTGAAGTCGCCGGAGGATCATGCCTCGGCCTTGAGCTTCCTGAGCGCGCCGATGAGCGCATCAAGGTGCGCGGTCGTGTGTGCCGCGGAAATCTGGACGCGCAGGCGCGCGTGGCCCTCGGCCACGACGGGGAACCCGAAGCCGATCACGAACACCCCCATCTCGAGGAGGCGCTTGGAGAGCGCGATCGCGCGCGCCGTCTCGTGGACGATGATCGGGCAGATGGCCGTCGGGCTGGTGAGCACATCCCAGCCGGCGGCACGGATCCCGTTGCGCGCGTACTCCACATTGTCGCGCAGTCGCTGCACGCGCTGGGGCTCTCGCATCAGTACTTCGATGGCCTTGTCGGCGCTGCACGCGACGGTGCACGGCAACGCATTGGAGAAGAGCGTTGGCCGCCCACGCTGGACGAGCAACTCGATCGCGCGCTGCGATCCGGCGACATACCCGCCCGCGGCCCCGCCAAGCGCCTTGCCCAGCGTGCCGGTGAAGTAGTCCACCTGCGTGCCGTCCATCCCCCAGTGCTCGTGGGTGCCGCGGCCGGTCTTCCCCATCACGCCAGTGCCGTGCGAGTCATCCACCACCAGCTTGGCGCCGAACTCGTCGCACAGCGCCCGCATGGCCGGGAGGTCGGCAATGTCGCCCTCCATCGAGAAGACGCCATCGGTCACCACCCACGCCGTGCCGGTGATCTCGGGATTGGCCGCCGCCTGGGCGAGCCGCTCCCGCAATGACGCCAGGTCATTGTGCCTGTAGACGGTCTTGTGGAGCCCCTTCTTGATGACCGCCGCCAGGCGGATCGAGTCGATGATCGACGCATGGTTCAGCTCGTCCGAGATGATGATGTCGCCGGGCTCGCACAGCGTGGGAAAGATCGCCTCATTGGCGTTCCAGCACGAGACGAAGGTGTACGCGGATTCGACGCCGTAGAACCGCGCGATGCGGCGCTCCAGCTGCTCGTGGCACTCAAAGGTCCCGCAGATGAACCGGACGCTGGCCGTGCCCGCGCCGTACCGGGTGATGCCATCGTGCGCAGCCTGGACGACCTCGGGGTGGTTGGCCAGGCCGAGGTAGTTGTTGGAGCAGAAGCAGGCGACTTCGCCGTGGCCGCGCAGGCGCACGGTGGCGTCCATCGGCCCCTCGATCACCTGCAGGTGCTTGATCTGGCCGGCCTGGCGCAGCTGCGAGAGCGTGTTGTCGGTCCGCGCGTCAAACGCGGCTGGGGAGGTCGATGCGGCCACCGTGGTCATTCCCGCGATGGTAGTTGGACGCTCACGCGTACCGAGCGCACACGACCGGGCCGAGGTAGGCGCGGAAGGCACCCGGCAAGTCGTGCTCGTGTGACCAGCCCCAGTCGCGACGGGCGGCCGAGTCATCGCAATCCTCCGGCCACGAGTCGACGATTCGCTGGCGAAGCAGGTTGGGCGCGTAGCTGATCCGGGCCTGGGGAAACAGGACCCTGACCTGCGCCGCGATTTCCTCGGCGCTTGGCGCGAAGGCGGAAACGTTGTAGGCGGTGCGCGAGAGCCGGTCCCGGGGCGTGGCGGCCAGCTCCATGATCGAGCGCACGGCATCGGGCATCGTCATGAACGGGATGCGCGAGTCCGCCCGCACGAAGCACTCGTATGGCTTGCCCTGCGCGGCGGCGTGAAGCATCTCGGGGCCATAGTCGCTGGTGCCGCCGGTGGGAACCGTGTCGGCGGAAATGATCCCGGGGAATCGGATCGCGCGGAAGTCCAGCACGCCCGCGGCCGGACGCTGGGCATCCAGCATCCGGTAGGTGGTGCTCGCGTACCGGCCCAGCTCTTCCACCGCGTGCTTGTGCACGCCATACACCGTCGCGGACTGCGTGAACTGGTCCTCGCGAATCGCCCCCGCGGCCCGCTTCACCTCCAGCGACGGCATGCCGTACACGGCGATCGTTGACGGGAACATGAAGAGCGTCGGCGTCCCGCGCCGAGTGCCCGACTGCGCCGCCAGCTCCAGGAGCTGCGCGCTCCCGCCGAGATTGACCTTGAACGCCAGTGCGGGATCACGCTCGCTGCGCGTGGAGAGGAGCGCGGCCAGGTGCCACACTTCATCGATCTCCCGCCCGGCCAACGCGGGGTCAAAGAGGCTCGCCGCGACGGCGGCGTCAGCAACATCCCCCGCGACGGCGTGCGTGCAGTGCGACGACGACGCCTGGTCCAACGGTCGAAGGTCGAAGCCGATGATGGGTCGATCCACGCCGTATCGCTCGTGGAGCGCGCGCAAGAGGGCGTGCCCCATCTCCCCGCCGGCGCCCGTCACGAGGATGGCTCCCGTCCTCGGCGTCACGGCGGGCGACTTCGGCGCATTCGTCGGGTTCATTGGCAGTGACTTGGGCTCAGCCGTGGATGGCATGGGTGAGGGGCGAGTATAGGGGCGTGTCCGACGATCGACGCTCCGCAGGCATGATCCAACGAGCCTCAGACGACGCACCCAAGCTTCACCAGCAGGTCGCGCGTGGCCTTGATCCCATCGGGCTCGCTCATCCGATTTCCCTCGTACTCGATGCCGATCCAGCCGGCATACTTGGCCTCACGGACAATCGACAGCATCTGCGTGAAGTCGATCTTCGTCTCGGCGGCGACGGCTCCAGCCGCGTCCACCGAGAAGTCGTAGCTCTTCGCGCTGACTCCCTTGGCGTACGGCATCAGGTCGCGCACCCCTTGGTATCGGTCGTACTCGTAGAAGTTGCCAAAATCCGGGAGCGTGCCGCAGTTGGGAAGCCCCACGGATCGGATCACGCCCGACAGCCAGTCGCCGTGGCTGGAAAGGCCCCCGTGGTTTTCCACGATGACATCCTGGCCAAAGCCCGCCGCTCGCTCGCTGAGCGCCCGCAGTCCATCGGCCGCCAACTTCGCTTGCTCTTCCGGCGTGCCGTCGCTCTTCGCGTTCACGCGAATCGAATGGCACCCAAGCGATTGAGCCAGCTCGAGCCACTTGAGGTGATTCTCCACCGCCGTCCCCCGAGCCTTGGCGTCGGGCGCACCCAAGTCACCCTCCCCATCGCACATGATGAGGACGCTGGTGACGCCGGCATCGGTGCAGCGCTTCTTGAGTGACGCAGCCAATCCCGATGCGTCCCCCATCTGCGACCGGTAGAAGGAATTCACGTACTCCACGCCGCTGATGCCGTAGTCGCGCTTGGCCATCGTCGGGAAGTCCACGGGGTCGATCGACCCTCCCGCAATGGCGCGGTGAAGGCTCCACTGCGCCAGCGAGATTCGATTGCGGGCTTGGCTCGACGTCGTCCGTTCCTGCTCCTTCGGCGCGGCGCCCTGCACTGGGTTCCACCTTCCGGCGAAGGTCTTCGCACTCGTGGCGGCGGCGGCGGCGGCGGCCGCGGAGAACGCGCCGCCGATCCATTCCCGGCGCGTCGTCACGCCTTGCGCCCGGAATGCGGGTCACGACCCGGGTGCACCATCCGCTCGCTCATGTCGTCGGCGTTGGTCCATCGACCCTGCTTGAGGTGCCACCAGGTCGCCACCACGGCCAGGGCCAGCGGAAGCACGAACGCCAGCACGGCCACCTTCCCGGCGTCGGGCAGGAAATCATCCATCTCGAACCCGGCGAATGCGCCAAGGACGAGGAAGAGGACGGCGTTGAAGAAGAAAAGGCGGAGCGCGTGGCCCTTGCGGCGGACATCAGGCATGCGAGGAGAATAGCGATCCGGCACGGCGCGACCGGCCTCCGCCACGGTGTCCCCGCTCACTCCCACTCGATCGTTGCGGGCGGCTTGCTGGAGATGTCGTAGACGACCCGGTTGACCCCGCGGACCTCGTTGATGATCCGGTTCGAAATCAGGGCGAGCACGTCGTACGGAATTCGCGCCCAGTCGGCAGTCATGAAGTCGTCTGTCGTGACGGCTCGAATGGCGACCACATTGTCGTAGGTGCGGCCGTCCCCCATCACCCCCACGCTCTTGACCGGCGTCAGGACCGCAAAGACCTGGCTGGTCGCCCGGTAGAGGCCGGCGGAGTGGATCTCGTCCAGCAGGATCTGGTCGCACTCGCGCAGGACATCCAGCTTTTCGCGCGTGACGTCGCCCAAGACGCGGACCGCCAGCCCCGGGCCGGGGAACGGGTGGCGCCACACTATCTCGTCGGGGAGCCCCAGGACCTTTCCAAGCGTGCGGACCTCGTCCTTGAAGAGCATCCGCAACGGCTCGATGAGCTCGAAGCCCAGTTCCGCCGGGAGCCCGCCCACATTGTGGTGGAGCTTGATGTTGGCTGCCTTGCCCGAATGGCCGTGGCCACTCTCGATCACGTCCGGGTAGAGCGTGCCCAGCGCGAGGAACTTCACGTCGCCGTCGACATGCTTTGCCTCGTCCTTGAAGACATCGATGAACCGATGGCCGATGCGACGGCGCTTCTCCTGGGGGTCGTCGATTCCGGCCAAGTCGCCCAGGAACGCCTTCCCGGCGTCCGCGACCCGCAGGTCGACGTCGAAGTGCTCGCGGAAGGTGCGCTCCACCAGCTCGCGCTCGTTCTTTCGCAGGAGTCCGTTGTCCACGAAGATGCAGCAAAGTTGTGGCCCGATCGCCTTCGCCAGGAGCGCGGCGACGACGCTGGAGTCCACGCCTCCCGAGAGCCCGCAGATCACGCGCGAGGTGCCGACGCGCTCACGCACGCGGTCGCACTCCGCGCGCATGTAGTCCGCCATCGTCCAGTTGCCCTTGCAATGGCAGATCTCGAAGAGGAAGTTGTTGAGCATCGCCGCACCCTGCGGCGTGTGCGTGACTTCCGGATGGAACTGCACTCCCCAGAATCGCTTCCCGGCGTGACGAACCGCCGCGAAGGGGCATGTCGTCGTGCTCGCCAGCACCTCAAAGCCCGCACCCAGCGCCGTCACCTTGTCGCCGTGGCTCATCCAGACCTGTGCGTGTCCGGGAACGCCCTTGAGCAGCTCGCCCGCCGATGCGACATCGACATGCGCACGCCCATACTCGCGATGCGAGGATGGCTCCACCGTGCCGCCGGTCATGTCGGCCACCAGCTGCATGCCGTAGCAGATGCCCAGGACCGGCACGCCCAGTTCCAACAGCCTGGGGTCGCAGCGCGGCGAACCCTTCTCGTGGACGCTCGCGGGGCCGCCAGACAGGATGATCCCCTTGGGATTGTGCTCACGCAACTTTTCGATCGGGGTGTCCGGGCGGACCAGCAGGCTGAAGACCCCTGCCTCACGAACGCGCCGGGCGATCAACTGGACGAACTGGCTCCCGAAGTCCAGGATCAGGACCGTCTCCACCCCCTCCGGCGCTCGATCCACCCCGTGAACCCCGCTCCTGGCTTCCGCGCGCGAGCCCGCTTGGCTTGACGGACTGGAGGAATGGGTCGCGGCGGATGTGTTCATGCGCGTGGTGGAGGGGAAGGGGTGGAATCTACCCGTTCCCCACCCCATTTGGCCGGAATGGAGCGCCAGACATGGGCCCGGAGGGCCTCCAAGACGTCGTCAGGCCCTCGAGCGAGGGAAGCCCAGCCCTCTCGGATCGCCACCAGGCAGCCCTCGGCGTTCACGTCCGCCGGGCGCCCGGGAACGCAGCAGACTTCCCTCCCGAGGTCGCACGCCATTCGAGCGGTCACCATCGCGCCTGAGCGGATGCGAGCTTCCACGACGACCGTCGCGTCGGCGAGGGCCGCGAGGATTCGGTTCCGCCGTGGGAAGTGGTGGCCCAGCGGTGGCGCAGTCATGGGGAGTTCGCTGAGGATCGACCCACCTGACGCGACGATCGACTGGAACAGCTCGCCATGTTCCGCCGGATAGCAGACGCCAAGCCCGCAGCCGAGGATCGCCACCGTGGGAATGCGGATGGCAAGTGCACCCCGGTGGGCCGCGGCATCGATGCCGCGTGCACCGCCGGAGATGATGTTGCAGCTGGCATCACCCAGCGCACGCGCCCACTCGAACGCGATGGCCTGGCCACCAGATGTCGCCTCGCGACTGCCGACGATCGCCACCCACCAGTCCTCCCAGTCCATCGATCCCCAGTCCCCTCGAACCCAGAGCATGGCCGGCGGATCGTGCGTGGCCGCCAGGCGGGTGGGGTAGTCCGCGTCGCCCAGCACGACGCCACGTACGCCGTGCTCCCGCATCGCGACCCGCTCCGCGACTGGGTCGACCATGCGGACGGCCTCCAGCATGCGGTGCGCCCGGGCCATGGGGACTTCAGCGGCCTCCGCCAGTGCGCCGGCCTCGGCGCGCGCCAACCATCCAGCATCCAAGCCCCGCGCCAACAGCCTTCCCCAAGTGACAGGCCCTATTCCGGTGGCTGACCCACAGGCGCACGCCACGCGGAGGAGTTCATCATCCAGTTCGTCAACATCCCTCGCCATGGTGCCACAGTAACGCCGAATCGGCGCAATCCCCACGGCGGCACCAAAAGGCTGGCTTTCCTTGTCGGACCCGGTCGCTGCCCGGTCCGCGCCGCGACGGCTCAGTCCGCGCCGTGACGGTAATCGGCAAACTCATCGACTGCCTCATCGGGGCGTGTGATGGCCGCCGGCGTGGGCGTCTCTGTCGTCTCCATGCCAGAAAGGCCCGAGCCGACCGGTCGACGTCGGCGCCTGCCCGGGTGCTCCACGCCCACGATGAGCCCGACAAACGCACTGAACGCCCCAAGCCCCCCAAGCCAGAACTGGTGGCGCCCCTTGGTCCATCGATGGAGCAACGTGTCAGTCGGCGCCATCGCTTCGACGGGCGGGATGGGGACTGACGCATCGATCCACTCGGAGACGGGCGCACGGGCGGAGTCCGCCTCGGCCAGGCGCTCGAAGCCGTCATCCACGATCCGAAGCTGGGCAGCGGCCAATCGACGAATCACCGATGGGTCGCCGGCCTCAACCTGGTCGATGAACTTCGCGTAGGCCTGCGCACGCCGTTCGCCAAAATCCTCCAATCGCTCCAGGATGCCAAGCTGCTGCCGAAGGTCGTGCAAGCGTGCCTCCTGCGGAACGAGCACACTGGCTCCGATCAGCAGGAGGCCGGCAACGAGGAACAGCCAACCCGGGTCGATGCGAAAGAGCGGCTGCGTGATGCGCTGCACGGTTGGAACATATCGGACGGCGCGCCACAGGGCGTGCAAACTTGGGAGGCTCCCTGATGGTTTTGACCAAGGCGTTGCTTCGGAGGCAACGCATTGGCCAAAACCAGGGGCAGTCTGCGGTCAGGCCAGCTCGGGGAACAGGTCCATGACCACCTTCACCAGGTCCTTCACGTGGCTGGCACTGGTGTCGAAGAGCGCCCGCTCGGCGGCGTCCAGCTTCACCTCCACCACCTTCTCCACGCCGTTGGCACCCAGGATGACCGGAACGCCCACGAAGTAACCCTTGCCCTTCTGGCCCGGGGCGACGCCGTACGCATCCTCGCAGTACGCCGCGCACGGCAGGATGCGGCGCTTGTCCTTGATGATCGACTCGGCCATCTGGATGCAGCCGCTCGCCGGCGCGTAGTAGGCGCTGGTTCCCATGAGCTTGACGATCTCGCCGCCGCCCACCTTGGCGCGCTCGACGCACTCGGTGATCTCGGCGTCAGAGAGCAACTGGTTGATCGGGATGCCGTGGACGCTGGTGTATCGCGGGAGCGGCACCATGTCGTCGCCGTGGCCGCCCATGAGCAGCGACTTGATGTCCTCGATGCTGCAGCCGAGCTTCATCGAGAGGAAGGTGCAGAATCGAGCCACGTCCAGGCAGCCGGCCTGCCCAATGATGCGGTGCGTCGGGTAGCCCGAAGCCTTCCAGGCGGTGTACACCATCGCGTCCAGCGGGTTCGACAGCACGATGAGCGTGGCGTCGGGGCTGTGCTTGGCGATCTGCTCGCTGCACGACCGCACGATCTTGACGTTGGTCTGGATGAGGTCGTCGCGGCTCATCCCGGGCTTGCGAGGGAGGCCTGCGGTGAGGATCACGACATCGCTGTTCGCGGTGTCGGCGTAGTCGGCGGTGCCGTGGATCTGGCAGTCGAACCCCTCGATCGGCGCGCTGCATGCAAGGTCCAGCGCCTTGCCCTTGGCGACTCCCTCGGCGGCGGGGATGTCCAGCAACACGACATCGCCAAGTTCCTTGCTCGCGGCCCAGACCGCGCAGCTCGAACCCGTGTTTCCTGCCCCAATGACGCTGATCTTTGCTCGACGCATGACGGTCTCCGTGAGTTGTTCGATGGCCCGTCGGTGGGGCCTGAAAGGGCGGGGATCATATCCACGCCCCTCGGCCCCGTGACCCGAAACAGTGAGTCCCCCGGAATCAGAAGTGCGCCGAAATGGACTCGAACCATCGACCTCGCCCTTATCAGGGGCGTGCTCTAGCCAGCTGAGCTATCGGCGCAGGGCCGCGCAGTATAGCGCGCACCCGGGGACGCCGCTGACGATGACGCGTCCCTCATGATGACGCTCCACGCCGGCCAAGTCCCTCGCCCCGTCTCGCTCCGTCACGCTCCGTCACGCCTCGTCACGCCCCGTCACGCCCCGAGCCACGCCGCCTGGCCGACGATGCCTCGCGCCAGGTCCTTCAGCGTGACGATTCCGATCGGCGCCTCCACGGGGCCAACGATGGCCGTCTGCGTCCGCTGCCGACGCATGAGTCCCAATGCCGTGGCAATCGGCGTCTCTGCCTGGACGACCACGGTCGGCGCCATGAGGTCAACGGTGGACAACCCCGGCGACAGCGCCGCGTCGAGCGTCGACAGCATGCCAACCACCACACCTCCCTCGGCCACCACTGGGACGCGGGTGTAGGGAAGCGCGGCCAGCCGGCTCGCGCGGTCGTCCCCACCCAGTTCCGCCGGAACGCACGAGACCCGGCCCCAAGGAACGACGCACGATCCCACGACGACCGAACGCAGCCGGAGCACTCGATCCGCCACCTCGATGTCTTCCCGTCGAAGCAAGCCGGCCCCTTCTCCCTCGCGGACCGCTCGCGAAACCTCTTCTCGGCTGGTCAGCACCCGATCGCTCGCCGCGCCGCCAACCGTTCGCGCCACGGCACCAGCCAACCGTTCGATGGCCCACACCACCCCAAGCACCGTCGCCGCGGAGCGCACCAGCCGGATCGACCACGCCAGCGGGTAGGTCCAGGCTTCGGCATGCACCCGAAACAGGTCCTTGGGGATCAAGTCGCCGACCAGGAACACGATCGGGAGCAGGATGGCGAAGTCAAGGAGCGATATCGCGAACGGATCAAGCCCCAGGCCCTCCAGCCAGACAGCCACTCCCCACGCCTGAAGAAACCCTGCCAGGTTGATGAGGAGCAACAACGCAATCAGTGCCCCGGTGGAGTGATCCATCTCGCCGCGAAGGACTCGTGCGGAGCGCTCGCCCCGGGCCAGCCGCACCGCCAGGCGAACCCGGCTCACCGAATAGAAGCCCGTCTCCAATCCGGAGAAGACGGCCATCCCGACGACGCCCACGATCGCCGCAGCCACGGCGAGTCCCAATGGTGTGGTGGCGTGTTCGACGTGTTCGGCAAGCGTTGTCACTGGTGACCACCGTTTCTGTGGTCGGCACGGTCGATCTCGCCGCTGCCGACATCGACGGCAGGCTCGGCACCCCTCTCGACGCCCTTCTCGGCACGCCGAACCGAGATGGCTGCGGCGCGGCCCTGCTGGACCGCGAGAATCCGCCAATCGTGCCCAGCCAGCCGGAACACGTCGCCTGCTCGCGGCATCCGACCCAGTGCCTCCGCCGCCACTCCAGCCACGGTCGATGCGTGCATGGCGGGAAGCGAGAGTTCCAGCGCCTCGGCGCAGTCCGCGGCGGAGGTTCTCCCATCAAGCATCATCGTCCCATCCGCAGCGCGCGATGGCGGTGCCGGGACGGACTCGCCTCGACTCACCACGTCGCCCACCAGTTGTTCGAGCGAATCCTCGACGGCCACCACGCCGGCCGTTCCGCCGAACTCGTCCACTACCACCACCAAGTCCGTCCGCGATTGTGCGAACCACTCATCCAACTGGCCCAGCGTGGCTACCTCTGGAACGAATGAGGCTGAGGCGGTCGAGCCCGCGACCGTTCCGGCCCCCCCAACGAATGCGCGGACGTCCAGGAGTCCGACGACTTCGTCAAGGTCACCCGCCCGGCACACAACGAGCCGCCGCACCCGACCGCGCCGCGCAGCCGCCGCGACCTGTTCCCGGGAGGCGTCGCTCGACACCCACGCCAGTTCGGTGCGGGGCGTCATGACGTCCCTCACGCGCAACTGGCGGTGCACCATCAGTCGGCGCAGCAGCAGTTCCTCGTCCACCGAGAGCCCACCTGACTCCTCGCCTGCGGCAATCGCATCCACCAGGTCCGTCCTCGTCAGTGCACCTCCACCCCCGGCGGGCTGTCCCACCATCCGCCCAATCGGTTCCACGACCAGGCCGTCGATGACGCGCCTCACGGGAGCCGTCACGGAGACCAGCCACTTGAGCGATGGCGCCAGCGCGGGAGCGAGGCGCTCGCGCACGATCATCGCGGTGGTCTTGGGGAGCACTTCCCCGAACGTCACCAGCCATACCACCTGCGCCACGCCGAGGGCCGCGGCGTGCCAGGTGGATTCGGCATGGACGGCCAGCGCGCCACCGATGGCGAAGTACATGGTGTTCACCACCACGTTTCCAAGCAGCACCGTCGACAGCAGTGCCCTGGGATGGGCGAGCAGCGCATCGACGGCCGCCGCCCGCGACGGCGACGCACGCCGGAGCGCCGCCCGCTGCGAATGGTCCAGCCCGAAGAGGGCCGTCTCGCTCCCGGAGAAGCAGGCGCTCAATCCCGTGAGGAGCACCATGGCACAGACCATGGCCATCGTCGCGACGGCTGCCCCGCCCGTCTCGCCCGCGGAGGCAATCGCCTCACCCACGGAAGGCAGCCTCAGGTGATTCCTCCCCGCGGCAGGCCAGGAGCAACCGGTCCCAGTACCGCCACGCGACTCGTTCCGCACGTGCCGACGGGAAATCACTCCCTGCCCGGAGCGCCGCGGCGCACCGCGCGACACACGCCGCGCGCTCCGCCTCAACCTCGCGCTGCACGCGCGCCCTCGCCTCGGCGCCCCCATCCGCCAGCTCCACGCGGGCCTGAAGCGCGCGAACGAGCAGCTCAGGCGCCAGCGCGGGATCACGCCCGGCGGGATCGAGCAACGACAGCAGCGCATCCACGCGCCGTGCCGGATCCACGAGGATGGCCACCGCGGCATTCACGGCAGCCGCGCGCGCGGCAAGTTCCTCGTCCCCTGCGGCCGTCGTCGCCATCGCCGTCGCCTGCGCCGTCGCCTGCGCCTGCGCCAGTCGGTCCGGATGCCACTGCCGCATGAGTTCCGCCTGCCTTCGACGAACGGCCGCGACATCGATGTCGAAGCCATGCGCGACCCCCACCACCGCAAAGGGATCAAAGGCGGGTCGATCCATCGGTCAGGTGTCCGACGAGGCGACGCGATCCACCTCATCCACGCTGGTCACTCCCTGCGCAACCAGCTGGAGGCCAAAGCCCTGGAGCGAGATCCAGTGCTCGCCCTCAAGTGCCGTGCGAATGTCGGAAATCGTCGGCTTGCGCAAGATGATGTCGCGGATCTGCTCCGACACTTCCATGAGCTCGAAGAGCGCCCGCCGACCGTGGTACCCCGTGCCGAGGCACGCACTGCACCCCTGCGGCACGTACACCTGCGCCAACCCGCTCACGTGCTTGCCCATCTTGAGGACCTGCGCCGGCGTGGGGCGCACGCCCCGCTTGCACCCAGGACACAGCAACCGGATCAGCCGCTGCGCGATGGTCATGCCAAGCGAGTTGGCCACGAGGTACGACTCCACCCCCAGGTCCAGGAGGCGGAAGATGGCGCCAATGGTGTCGCGCGCATGGACCGTCGAGAACACGAGGTGGCCCGTCATCGACGCCTGCGTCGCCACGGTCGCGGTCTCCGCATCCCGGATCTCCCCGACAAAAATGACATCCGGGTCCTGTCGAAGCACCGACCGGAGGATCTGGCCAAACCCATGGCCCTGCTTGTGGTCCACGGGCACCTGGGTGCACCCTTCGAGGTAGTACTCCACGGGGTCCTCGATCGTGATGCAGTTGCGCGTGTCGATGTCGATCTCGCGCAGGCAGGAGTAGATGGTCGTCGTCTTGCCGCTCCCCGTCGGCCCCGTCGAAAGCATCAGTCCCGCGTCGCGAAGCGCCATCCCCTTCAACTTTTCGTACTGCCACGGCAGGAGCCCCAGCTCATGCAGTCGAGTCGGTGCATTGCCGGCATCAAGCACGCGGACCACCAGCTTCTGCCCGTGCACCGCCGGCGTGAGCGACACCCGGTAATCCACGCGTCGACCCGCGACCGCCGCACTGAAGTGGCCATCTTGCACCTGCGCCTTCAAGCTGGTGTCGATCTGGCAGAGGATCTTCACCACGCCAAGCACGCGACGCGACAAGTCGCCGCTCACCGTCGCGATGGTGACCATCAGCCCATCGACGCGCATGCGGACGGTCGTGTCCTCGCGGCGAGGCTCCACATGCAGGTCGGTGGCTCGCGCCCGGAAGCACGCCAACAACAGCAGCTTGAAAAGCCTGATGCTCTCGGATTCCTCGTCGGCCCCCTTGTGCCGGCGGTCGATTCCGGCAGCGCCGGCGTGGTGCAGCGTCGTGCCACGGCTGTCCACGAGCCCGATGTCGGCCAGACCAAACGGCTTCTCCGCCGCCGAGTCGATCGTCTTCATCAGGCTGCGCTCGTAATCCGTCCGAGCCTCCTCGTCCGTGACCGCTCCCGTCGCCGCCTCAACGTCCAGCGTGGCGCCTCGCTCGGTCTCAGTCGCCCGGGCGCGGGCACGCCGCGCCGCCGCCGGATCAAGGACTCCCACGCCAACCGGCTTCCGGGTCGACGCCTCGGGGTCGATGTAGCGGATCTCCAACTGCCCGACCCGAATGGTGTCACCATGCGCCAACTCGACCGTGGGGGCCTTCTCGCCGTTCACCTTGGTGCCGTTGCGGCTTGCCAGGTCGCGCACCTGCCAGCCACCGCCACCCGCCGGCTCGACGACGCAATGCCGCCTTGAAAGCCCCTCATCGTTGAAATGGACATGGTTTTCCGGGAGCCGCCCGATCGAAATCGGCGTCCGGGCGAGTGGGACCTTGGTCACCCCGCGAGGAGTCTTCACTTCGAGGTAGGCCATTGGTACGCCACCACGATAGCGGCATCGGCTTCAGGAACCAGCGATCAGGATCGACCGCTCGGCCCGCCGCCGCCAGCGCCACCAGAGCCGCCGCCGAACGGGCGACCCCCGAAGCCGCTGCTGCGGTGCCATGGGCGCTGTCCAGGACGACGGGCACCGTCAGCGGAACCTGGCCCACCTGGACCACCCGGTCCGCCGCTTCCACCCTGGCCGCCAAATCCACCGGCGCCGCGAGGTCCTTCACCGCTGGAGCCACCGCGGCCGAATGGGCGGCGTGGTCCACCTGGACCGCTGGCCGCACCTGGACCGCGCGGATCACCTGGACCACCTGGACCACGAGCCATCCCAGGGCCGCCCTCGGCCGCGAGCTTGGCGTCGTATTCCTTCTTCGCCTTCTTGTTGAGGGCCTCGGCGACCGTCAATGGACGGCCATGCAACCGCCGGCCTGCGAGGGCGGCAATTGCCGCTCTCCCTCGTTCCGCATCGCGAAACATCGCGATGGCAAAGCATCGCGAAAGCCCGGTCTCCGCATCCTCGACGAGAACCAGGTCCTCGAGGTCGGTGAAAGTGACGAAGAGCCGCCGAACATGCTCAGCGGTCGTGCGTTTGTCGAGATTGCCGATGTAGATCTTGAACATGGGACAAGGAAGGAATGAAAGACCAACCAGTCCCCGGGGAAGTCATGAGTGTAGCCACTTCGCCGAACAGGATCGGGCAGGGAGTGCCACGGCCGCCGGCATCAGGAGGCAGCAGCAAAACGGAGGGCCATACAAAAGGACAAGCCCTGCCGGAGAGGTCTCCGGCAGGGCTTGCAAAGTCGGCGATGACCTACTTTCCCGCGTTGCAGTATCATCGGCGGCTTGGTCTTCACTTCTGTGTTCGGGATGGGAACAGGTGTTTCCCCAAGCCTATGGTCACCGACAAGTCTCCAGGTCGCGTGTCCGCGGCCTGAAGTGGTGAGATCGAAGGTTCATGGCTGCTGGACCTGACCCCGAGGGGCCGGCGCCGCAGCGACGCAATCAAGAACTTGAGCAGCAAGGCTTGCCGCTTCCAGGCCGTCGAATTCGACGGGACCTGGTAGACAAGGCCAAGCAATCGACCGTTAGTACCGCTTAGCTGCACGCATTACTGCGCTTCCACTTGCGGCCTATCAACCCGGTCGTCTACCGGGGGTCTCAGAGCAACACTTATCTTCGGGTGGGCTTCTCGCTTAGATGCTTTCAGCGATTATCCCTGCCGTACTTAGCTACCCAGCGATGGACCGAGCGGTCCAACTGGCACACCAGGGGTACGTCCAACCCAATCCTCTCGTTCACCGGCAGCGGCGCGGTGGTACTGCAGGCGGCCACCAGCACGCTGACGATGGTGTTGAACGGCACCACCAGCACCAGCGGGCTGGACCTGACCAGCACCGACATCCTGGCCATGCG
>SXOD01000049.1 GCA_005776885.1 Planctomycetia bacterium | reverse complement strand
TCGTGGTGACGGAGTCATTGACGTTGATGGCCGGAAACAGCAGTGGCCCGGCCTCGTGCATCGGGTAGAGGCGATGGACGCCCGTGGTCGTCTCCTCGGTCACACCCTTGATGCTGGGGGCGGTCCGGCCAAAGTAGCCGTGGTCTTCGGCCTGCAGGGCACGGGCCAGGTCCAGGATGACCTGCCACTCTTCGGCATCGTCGGCCTTCGTGGCCGGAACACCCTTCGACTCCCACTCCAGTCCCCTGTGGACGAGGAGCGTCATGTCGCCGCCGTCGTCCAGGATCATGTTCGGGCCGGTGCCGTTCTCCCAGGTGATCGCCTGAAGCGTGCACCACCAATACTCCGGCAACGTCTCGCCCTTCCAAGCGAAGACCGGGATGCCCTGCGGGCGCTCAGGCGTTCCGTTGGGACCGACGGCCACGGCCGCCGCGGCGTGGTCCTGCGGCGAGAAGATGTTGCAGCTGGCCCAGCGAACTTCCGCACCGAGCTCCACCAGCGTCTCGATGAGCACCGCCGTCTGAATCGTCATGTGCAGGCTGCCGGAAATCCGCGCGCCCTTGAGCGGCTGCTTGGCGGCGTGACGCTGGCGGAGTGCCATCAGCCCGGGCATTTCCACCTCAGCCAACTGGATCTCCTTGCGTCCCCAGCGCACCGTCTCGGGAGAGAGGTCTCGGACCTTGAACGCAAGGTCGGTGCGAAGCGGGAGGTTGGTGTCCAGGAAGGGCTTGGAAGGTGCAGACATGGTGGCCGATGACATAGCACGAGTATATCGCTTCATGCACATATAGCGATTCAATGGCGGTGCGGTGGTGGCGCGGTGGTGGCGTGGTGGTGTTATCGGACGTTTTAGAGAAACACCTCCCGACTTCGGCGACGATGGCTCCTAGACTTCCGGTCCCATGAAGCACACCAAGGCCCTTCTCGCGCTCGCCACCACCCTGATTGCGGGCCTGTTCGCCGCACAAGCCCAGGACGCCCCAAAGCGCGTCGGCGACCCCTACCCGCTGGCCACCTGCCCAGTGACCGGGCGCCCCGTGGCTGACGCGTCAACCGTGACCGCCGATGGCCGCGAGGTGAAGTTCTGCTGCCCGAACTGCATCGCCACCTTCAACGCTGACCCAAAGGTCTATCTGGACAAGCTGGACGCCGCGATCATCGACGACCAGATGAAGGTCTACCCACGGCACGCGACCTGCGTGGTGATGACGGACGAGGAGCTGAGCGACCCGCTGGGCCCGGACGCTGCCGACGCCAAGCCGCTCGTCGTCGGCAACCGATTGTTCCGGATCTGCTGCAAGAAGTGCATCGCCAAGATCAAGAAGGACCCCCAGAAGTTCCTGGCGACCTTGGATGCCCAGGTGATGGCGGCCCAAAAGGCTGACTACCCGCTGACCACATGCGTGGTGACTGGCGAAGTGTTGGACGATGGCGCCTACGACTTCGTGGTGTCCAACCGGCTTGTGCGCACGTGCTGCAAGAAGTGCGCGGAGAAAATCCTTGCGAACCCGGTCGAGGCGATCAAGAAGATCGACGCCGCCCGGGCTTCGACGGCCTCCGCCTCGAAGGCTGCTTCGGCGAAGTGACCACGCCATCCAGTCCCTTCGCCTGCAGGAGCGCGGCGAAGAGTCCCGGCCCCTTCCCGTCGCGTGCCGGCGGGAGGCGTCGGTAGCGCAGCAGCAATGCGCCGCCCGACTTGGCAAACGCTCGAAGGTCTGACTCGGAGAATCCGGGGTGTCGGTGCCCCATCGACCTCATCAGGTCCTCGTGGACATGAGGCACCATGTCCATCACGAGCAGCCTTCCGCCTGGCTTCAGGACACGCAGTGCCTCGGCCATCGCACCCGCTGGATTGTCGATGTGGTGCAGCACCAGGCTGCAGACGGCAAAGTCGGCCGTGGCGCTGGCCACTGGCAGTGAATCCAGCTCCGCCTCGACGAACTGCAGGTTGGGATGCGCGTGGAGTCGACGCCGGGCAGCGAGGAGCATCGACGGCTCCCGATCGACCGCGATGACCCGTGCCACGACGGGCGCCAACCGCTCGGCCCACTCGCCGGTGCCACAACCCAGGTCAACCACCGTCCAGTGCGGATCCAAGATGTCCACCGATGCCGTGACTTCTGGCGCGACGCCAAACAAGTCCCGCCGGATCGAGTCCCACTCGCTCCCCACGCGACCAAAAAACTCGCGACTCTCGACACGTCTCGAGGCGATCACGGCCGCGGTCCGCTCGTCGTCGTCGGCGGCGGTGGGCGATTGCTCGAGTGCGGCCGAGATGGCTTGCCACGCCGACGCCGCTGGTCCGGTCGGTGAGGTCGCCAGACGATAGATCGACGCGGTTCCTGCCCCTCGGCGACTGAGCAGCCCTGCGTGGTGGAGTGCGCTGAGGTGGCGACTCGTGGATGACTGCGCCACCTGCACGATCCGTGAAACCTCGCCGACGGTGAGTTCGTGCTTCCCCAGCGCGCGCAGCATGCGCAGCCGGACCGGGTCGCCCAAAACCTGCATCGACCGCGCAGTCTCCCCAAGGACGCCGCGGTCAGGCTGGCGGGTGCGTGTGGTCATCAGGTTCGAAGGCCGCTGCCGTGGATGCTCAAACCCCCGGAGGCAACGCCAGGCTGGGGCCAAGGATCTCGCCCAGCGCGCGGAGTCGCTCACACACCTGCTCGTTCGCAGGGCTGATGCCGTAGGCCTGGCGGAGGCGCTTCCGCTCTCCCTGCGAGTTGCCGTAGAGCGCATCCAATGCGGCGGCGCGCACATAGGGCGCCGCCGTGCGTGGCGAACCCACGCCGTCGTCCACCTCGATCGCCGCGCGCGCGGCCGACACGGCGGTGTCAGGATCGTTCAGCTTCTGCGCATAGTCCGAGAGGAGCAAGTAGGCCTGCACGCTGTGGAGGTCGGCGCCCGCGCCCCGGAGTCGCTGGTAGAGCGCCGCGCTGTTGCCCTGCCGGAAGTAGACCTCGGCGAGCTCGAAGATGATCGCGGTGTCGGTCGGGTTCCCGGCGAGCGCCCGGTCGAGTGCATCGGCTGCCCGATCCAACTCACCCAAGTTCATGAGCGCGTCACCGTAGATGGCTTGGGCCTGCCAATCGCCGGGGTTCTCCTTCACAGTGTGTTCGATCGTGTCGGCCGCGTCCTGCCATCGGTCGTACTTCAGGTAATACGCGGACCGCTCAATCGCCTGGTCGCGAGGCATCGGTGCATGGCACCCACCCACGACGGCGATCGACGCAAGGCCGACAGCCCCAAGGACACCATGGGCTCCAAGGGTGCCAAGGGTGCCGAGGGCACCAAGCAGTGACGTACGTCGGGAGATCGATGAGGTGTGGGAGTGCATTGGAGTGGCGGGGGCTCGATTCGGTCCTGAATATACCCTTCACTGTCATGGCTCCCCGACGAATGCAGGAAGACGCACATCCGAGCCCGAGCACCCTCCGTGCCGCTGCGCTCGTGTGGCACGAGGCGGCGACTGGGTCGCATTTCGACCTGTTCCTGGAGTCGAACTCGGCTTGCGCGGAGCCTGACGACCGGCGACTCGCGCTCGGCTGGCGGCTGGCTACGGACCCGCGAGTGAACCTGGAGGAGGCGATTCAGTCGTCACAACCACTCCCCGCACACCGACTGGCGTGGGCACGCATGCGGCGACAAGACACTCGGGCGACATCAGCCGGCGAGCACTGCACGTGCGTGGCGTCGGGCGTAGTCGACTGGGCGAATGATTCAGGCGCATGCGGCGCATGCGCGTGGGTGGAGCTGGGCGGCATTCGGTTGAGGTGGCCTTGCGCGAGTCCTGGTGAGAGTGCTTGTGAGAGTCCTGGTGAGAGTCCTTGTGAGAGTGCGGAGATTGATCCATGACGTGGGCGATCGCGGGCGGCTGGGTGGAACTTGCGGCCTTCGCCGTCGTCGCTGCTTCATGCGGGGCCCTGGTGTTGGTTGGCATCCCGGGAATCTGGGTCATGGTGGTGGTCGCCGTGGCGATCGACCTCGTGCACTTCCTCGCATCGAGCGATGGCCAGCCATTCTTTGGAGTCTGGCCACTCGCGGCGGCGGCGGCAATCGCCCTTGCCGCCGAGGGAGTGGAGTTCTTGGCAGGGGGCGCCGGCGCCAAGGTAGGCGGAGCCAGCAGAGGAGGCATTCTGGGAGCGATGATCGGGAGCATGGCGGGCGCGGTCGTGGGGACGTGCACGATTCCGGTTCCGGTGATCGGCACCCTGTTGGGAGCCGTCGGCGGTGCCGGAGTTGGTGCGGTGATCGGAGAGGTGGTCGGAGCCCGCCGCAGCGTGAAAGAATCTCTCAGGCCGGCGGCGGGTGCTGCCGCGGGGAGGTTGCTGGGATTTGTGGCGAAGGCACCATTCGCGGCGGCGGCATGGCTGGTCCTTGTGGTCTCCGCGGCGATGCGATTGGTCAACGCCGGGGCGTGACGGGCGGGGGTGCGCCCAAACTGCACCCAACGCGCGCCCACCGGACTTCGCGGGGTGCTGGGTGCGTTCATTTCAAGAAAACCTCTGACGCGGTAGAAACCGACGGGAAAACCCCTCAGTTCTTCCCATTTCAAGGCACTTTTAGGATTTAAGGGCGCTGATGAGTTCGCTCATCGGCAGTTCGCGCTGCTCGCCCGAGCCAAGGTCCTTGAGTTGGACGATTCCGCCCGGGACCTCACCCATCCCAGCACCCGTGCCTCCGCCAGCACCCGCGCCGACGCACCCATCCCCCAGGATCACCGCGAACCGAGCGCGCGACTTTCCCGCCTCGCCAAGGAGTTTGCCCACGTTGCGCGTGGCCTTGTACGAGTGGCGCGCATGCAACCCGGCGCGACGCAGCGATGACACGATGCTCGGCATCTGTGCGGCAGCGGCGTCGTTGGCCGCGACGACAAATACATCCGGCCGAGGCAAGAGTTCCATGCCATCCGCAGGCAACAGCCCCTTGTCGCGCAGGAGGTTGCCCAGCACGACATCGCCCATCCCGAATCCAACCGCCGGAGTGTGCGGCCCCCCAAACAGTTCAACCAGCCCGTCATAACGGCCACCGCCGGCGACGGCGCGTTCGCCGGCCGCGTGGATCTCAAAGACCACGCCTGTGTAGTAGGCCAGTCCGCGCACGATGCCACAGTCCCACTGGCACCAATCCTCGATTCCCGCGGCGCGCAACGCGTCTCGCAGGGCCTCCAGCGCGCCAAGTTCTGCAGCTGGAACGCCGACATCGCGCGCCAGCCCATCGAGCCCCGCCGACGCGGGCGCCGTCGCCCTGGCCAACCGGGTGATGGCTTCACCCAAGTCTCCAGTCGCCCCCAAGGCTGCCGCGCGCTTGGCGAACTCTTCGGGAGGAAGCTTGTCTCGTCGATCCAAGAGCGCAAACGCGGCGCCGAGTTGCTCGTCCGGGACGCCCACGGCTCGCAAGGCCCCCGCCACCGCACCACGGTGCGAAAGCTTGACGGTGACATCGCCTTGCTTCAATCCCAGCGCCTCCAGCGCGGCGATCGCCGTGCCGATCACCTCCGAGTCCGCGCCCGGCGTGTCCAGTCCGAGCAGGTCGACATTCCACTGGAAGAACTCGCGAAGGCGTCCCCGCTGCGGCCGCTCGGCTCGGAAGAAGTTCGGAACCGCGAACCACTTGGTCGGGACGGGGAGCGCGGAGCCGCGCGCCGCCACCATTCGCGCCAGCGTCGGCGTGAACTCCGGGCGAAGCGCATAGTCATTCTCGCCACCCGCGCGCCGGAACGAGAAGAGCTCGTTGACGATGCCTTCTCCCGACTTCACCGTGTAGAGGCCCAGGTGTTCAAAGGTGGGGCCGTCGATCTCGTCAAAGCCGTGGCGGATCGATGCGCCACGCCACGCGGCTTCAATGTGGCGACGCACCGCCATGTCGGCGGGATAGAAATCACGGGTTCCCTTGGGAGCCTGGTGCGAGTTGGCCATCGAGCCGGGAACCTACCCGAGGATCGCGGGCGAGCGCAGACCCATCGGCGGAAGGGTCGTGGTCGGCAGCACACCCAGCGGCGGCAACGCTCAGGGGCGCGAGCACACCCAGCGGCAGGGTCACATTCGCGAGCAATCCTTCGTGCAGCGCGTCAGGATGATGGCCATGGGCATGGTGGCGAGGGCCCACGCGGACCAGTTTTCCATGAACCCCGTTACGGCGACGATGTTCGGCGTGCCAAACCAGTTCCAGTGATTGAGGTGGACCGCGGCGACGCCGGCCGTAACAGCCACCACGCCTGCGCGCCATCGTCGCAGCCAGAGGTAGGACTCGCTCTTGTTCTCTGTCGGCCAGGTGTAGCCCACTTGGGCCATCACCCAGGAGAGGCACAGCGCGATGAAGAAATCGATGGCGATGCCGTAGCCGAAGACGGACGGCGGCATCGGCTCGCTGCCCTGCATCCTCACGATGACCATCGCGGTCGGGCCCGCGCGATGACGCACCGCGTACTCCTCTTCAAACGCCTTCAGCTCGGCGGAGGGGCCCGCCGCCTGAAGCTCCATCCACTTCTCGTCATCCATGCCGGGGACGAAGTAGGCCCCGTCGCCGGGCAGCTGCTTGAGCGGCGTGGCAAAGTCGATCTCTGTAGGCGCACTGCTGTACGCGCCCTCCCAGAGCGGGAAGACCGTCCAGGTGATCGCGCCATAGAGGAATGCGATGATGGCGCCCACGATGGCGGCCTTGATGACGGGCGGCTTGGTGACGCAGATGAGTTGATTCATGGGTGCTCCTACTGTGAACCGGCATCAGAGTACCCGCCGGTGCCGAGGGGGTTACCACTCCGGCCCGCCGGAATAGCGGCCGTAGATGTCCGCCATCGCCTGGACCATTTCGCCCAGCGTGCAGCGCGCGAGGGCGCCGTCCACCAGTGCGGGCATCACATTCTGGCCGGCCTTCGCGGCGGCGCGGATCGCGGCCAGCGCGCGATTGGCCTCGTCGCTGCTGCGTGCGGCGCGGAACGCTTTGAGCCGCTCGTTCTGCTTCACCTCCACGTCGTGCGAGATCTGGAGGATCTCCACCTGTCGATCATCGTTGCCATCCGTGTACGCGTTGACGCCGACGATGAGCCGATCCCCCGCTTCCATCTCCTGGCCCACGCGGTAGCTGGCCTCCGCGATGGCGCGGCGGAAGTACCCCTTGTGGATGCCGGCGACCACGCCACCCATCTCATCGACGGCCTTGATGATGTCGTTGGCGTCGGACTCCATCTGGTCGGTAAGCGCCTCCACGAACCAGGAGCCGCCCAGCGGATCGACGGTGCGGTGCACGCCGGTTTCGTGCGCCAGGACTTGCTGCGTGCGCAGCGCGACTCGGACGGCTGTTTCCGTTGGAAGTCCCAGCGTCTCGTCCATCGAATCAGTGTGCAGGCTCTGGCAACCGCCAAGCACGCCCGCCATCGCCTGGTAGGCCACGCGGATGATGTTGTTGAGCGGCTGCTGCTCAGTGAGCGAGCATCCCGCCGTCTGCACATGCGTGCGCATGAGCCACGAGCGCTCTTGCTTCGCACCGAATCGGTCGCGCATCGCGTGCGCCCAGATGCGGCGCGCGGCGCGGAGCTTGCAGATTTCCTCGAAAAACTCGTTGTGGCTGTTGAAGAAGAAGGAGAGCCGCGGCGCAAAGGTGTCGATGTCCAGTCCGCGCTTGAGGCACCACTCGACGTATTCCATCCCGTCGCGGAGCGTGAAGGCCAGCTCTTGCGTGGCGGTCGAGCCAGCTTCGCGGATGTGGTAGCCGCTGATGGAGACGGAGTTCCACTTGGGCAGGTGCTGCGAGGCAAACTCGATCGTGTCCACCACCAGCTTGACGCTGGCCTCGGGGGGGTAGATGAACTCGTTCTGCGAGTGGAACTCCTTGAGGATGTCGTTCTGCAGCGTGCCGCCAACAGTGGTCCACGGGATGCCGCGCTCCTTGGCGTGCGCCAGGTACATCGCCCAGATGACGCACGCGGGGCCGTTGATGGTCTGGCTCACGGTGACATCACCCACGGGAATGTCCGCGTAGAGCCGATGCATGTCGTCGATCGTGCTGATCGCCACGCCACACCGACCGACCTCGCCCTCCGAGAGCGGGTCATCGGAGTCTCGACCCATGAGGGTTGGGAGATCGAACGCCGTGGACAATCCCGTGTTGGCCTTGGTGCCCTTCGCGTTCTCCAAGAGGTACTTGAATCGCTTGTTGGTGTCGTCAGCGGAGCCAAAGCCCGCGAACTGGCGCATCGTCCACAGGCGCGAGCGGTACATGCTGGAGTGGACGCCGCGGGTGAATGGGAACTTGCCTGGCTCCCCGATGCGCGCGTTGGCCAGTTGGGGGTGAGTTGGGTCAGTGGCCTGCCCTTGCCGCGGCCCGTACACGGCATCGACCTCGTAGCCGGAGAGTGTGACCGTCTCGGGGTCCACCCTGGCCGCGCCCGGCCCGGTGCCGTGTGCGGCGTGGGTCGGGTGGGTCGCGGGCGTGGTGGTCAGGTGGGACTTGGTGGCCTCGGAGGATTGCTCGGCGCGGGAACTCATGGCGCGACCAGTCTACGGCGAGGGTGCGCGAAGCCGTAGAGTCTGCGGACGAATGAGCAACTCGGCAGCCCCGCCAAGGACTGGACTCTTGGGATCGATTCTGAGCACACGCGCTCACATTCGCCAGCGTTTTGGCGTGGCGGCCCGGTTTGTGGAGTTCTGCACGGTCGGCCTGGTCGGCGCGACGGTCTACCTCATCGTGATCTCGCTCCTTGAGCCGCACATGTGGTTGGGTGCGGCGGCATTCGTCGGCGGCATCGTTGGGTTGGTCGCGGTGTATTCGATCAATCGACACACCACCTTCGGCGACCGCGAGAAGCGCGGATGGTGGCGACAGTTTGGCGAGTATGTCCTCGTGAACGCAGCAGGGTTCGCGGTGAACTGGGGGCTGACGACTTGGCTGGGCACCAAGTGGGCCGACTCGATCCTCTGGGGCTGGCCCGTCGGCGTACAGGCGGCGGCGTGCGTTGGCATCGTCGCGGGCGCCTTCTTCAACTTCACCGCGGCGTGGGTGTTTGTGTTTCGAAGGCATGTCCCAATCAAACAGAATCAAAACGGACCTTTGGAAGGGTCGTTTTGATTCCGATGTGCAGGCGTAGCTCGAAGCCGCATGGCGCGATGGATGTCTCTGACCACCGAACCGGGGTCCTCGTTGATCATGGACCAGGTGACTCGAAGGACCAGCCAGCCGACGGCCACCAACTGATTCTGCCGTTCACGATCACGCTCGAAGTCCTTCGATGAAGTATGGAAGGCGCGACCATCGACCTCGATAGCGATCTTGAGTGGCACATGCGCGAAATCAAGCCGTGCGAAGGGGCGCTCCCCGGGCTGGCTCGACACTGGTACATCCCCAACGAAACCCACGATGGACTCCCTCTGAAGCAGCGCGCGCAGGATTCGTTCGGCCTCGGATCGGGTTCCACCGCGTGCATACTCCAAGGCCAGGCGCAATCGCGTGATCGCGTGCGCCCCAACCGTGCTCCTGCGAAGCGGAGTGTTCGGAGTCCCGCCGCTCACGCGTTCGAGGCGAGCGATCGCGGCGGCGATGTCTGATTGCGTGAGAATGCTGCGTTGCAAGGCCCAGTCCAGCCAGCCCTTCGCGTCCGTGGGACTCGCGACTTGGATGATGTCCAGCACGGCGTCTTTCGGTTGCTGGCACAGGAGTCCGCCTGAGAACCGACGAGGGGCGGGGTCTGTGGAGTGCCGTACCCGCAGGAGCGTGTCCGGGAGTCGACGGCATCGCTTGGTTGGAACCCGAGCCAGGAGCACGGGCATCAGGGCCGGCGGCGCGCGGTGGCAGAGATGCAATGCAGTCGATCCAGACACGACGACTACTCCAGGTCCGCACCGGAGCGTGAGAGCCCATGCATCTCGGAGGTGTGGATCAATCTCCTCGTTCCTCGTATCCACCAGGAGACACCCCATGTGCCACCGCCAAACCCCGGCGCGGACGCGGGTCGCGATGGACTTGCGCCGGAGTCCGGCGGCTCGAGCCTGTGAAGGCGATACGCAGCCGCCTTGGGCGCGTGCCAGTGCGACTAGCGCCGGCGGCGTCCCCAGCGGCGAGAGTCGTGGCACGGGCAGAAGGTAACCGTGGATTCAGCGCGGCCTCGAAACCAAGCCAAACTTCCGGCTCCGAGGGGGTCCTGCACAACAGAATCAATACGGACCTTCGGAAGGCTCGATTTGATTCCGGTTGGCACGCCCCGGGGTGGTTAGCCAGGACACCGAAGTTCAAAGCTTGCCCCGGAGTCTTGTGGCGCGAGCACCAACGATCCTCCCTGCCGCTCCGACAGCGCACGTGCGAGGGGCAGGCCGATGCCAATGCCGGGCTGCAGTCCAGTTTCCGCGCCCGCGCGATCAAACGCGCGCCAGATCGCATCCGACTTCTGGGCCGGAATGCCTGGGCCTAGGTCAGACACTTGAATGCACAGCGTGCCGTCAGCGGCGCGACTCGCGCGCACATCGATGTCCGCGATCCCATCGTCGCTTCGCCCATACTTGGCGGCATTGTCGATGAGGTTGCTGACGATCTGAGTGGTCGCATCCACATCGACCCGCGCCCCGGCGACCTCCTCGTCCACATGGCACTGCACACGCGCGCCGGGAGCCGACTCTGTGGCGATCGCGCGGAGCAGCCTGAGCAGATCGTCGCGATCGAGCGAGGTGCGGTGGCCAGGGCGTCGGTCCGCTCCTGCCCCCCGCTCCATCCTCGCCAGGCTCAGCACATTCTCCACCAGGTGCCCAAGTCGCACCGACTCCCGTACCAGCGTGTCGTGGCATTCACGCAGTCGAGCCTCGTCGCCCACCATGCCGTCTCGAAGCATTTCGGAATAGAGGCGAAAGGTGGTGAGCGGCGTGCGAAGTTCGTGGGTGACGCTTGAGGCGAATGTGGCCTGACGATCGCCGAACCGAATCGCGGCTGCGGCCGCCAGCGACGCGATCACGATGGCACCCAGCCCCGCCCCCCACGCCAGCAGCAGGGCGCCACCCGTTTGCGAACTCGTCCGCGCCACACGCTCCTCGGCGTGCACGGTTCCAGGCTCCAGTTCGATTGGCAGGCTGCCCATGCGCGTGGCGGAGAACTTCCCGCCGCCGGTCGGATCACTCGACGGAACAAGCGATGCACCCGACATGAGGTCGCCCGTCTGCGCCAGGAGGGCCGGCGCCACGGAAGCCCAATCCACCAGGAACCCTTGGATCACCGATCCATCAACGCCGTCCACGCGCCGGACGCACACCAACTGCGGGACAGCGCCACCCTCCAACCAGACGGGCGTGAGTGGGCTCACTTGGTCTCGCGCCACCTGCCAGTTGGCCGCGCCCTTGGCACTGGGGGCGGCTTCCTGCTGCGCCGCAGCCGCGGTCCGAACGCGGGCGGCCCAATCGCCCTTCGCACGAGTCTCTGATGCCGCCGCACGGGAGTCGGCGGCTGCGACCGCCTGGTCCTCCTCATCCAACTGCACCATGACCTGCGGCGCGGCCGCCCTCGCCAGTGGATCGCCGTTCGCGACACCGTCCGCCGGGCTGATGGTGCATGCTTCCAGGGCCTCAACCTGAGACCCCAACTGCTTCCGCAGCGAGTTCAGGTCGTCGCGACGCACCTCCTCGACGCCAGCCTTCAGGTATCGACCCTCAGCCAAGTCAAGCCAGTCGCCTTCCGGGACTTGCGGGCTGCTCACCGTGCCATCGCCGCGGATTTCGAAGTGCAGTTCGATCCATTCCGGCGTGTCGGCCAACAGTGGACTGGGGAGCAGCACTTCCCCCTTGGGAATCTCCTGCAGCAGGCGATTCACCGCCTGGCCAGAGCTGCGAAACGCCGCGTAGTCCGACGCCGGCCGCGCGGATTCTCGGGCCAGCCTTGGAGTCATGATCGCATCCATCCGCCAGAGGGCCTCGCGAATCGAGTCGTCGCGCGCCGACTCTCGCATGAGTGCCATGTGCCGCGACTCGGCGGTGCGGAGCGCGACGGTCACCACCACCAGCCCAATCACCATCACGACCGCGCCGATCGACACGCCGGTCACCCACCAGCGGCGAGTGCGGCGGAATGTCCCTGGCGCGCGCGTCATCGCTCCACCTTGGCGTCGGCGCAGAGTCGATAGCCGCTGCCGCGCACTGTTTCGATGAGCGACTCCGCACCCACGCTCTTGAGCGTCTCGCGCAATCGAACCACCTGCATGTCCACGGCGCGAGTGTCGGTGCCACGGGGATCCACGCCCCAAATCGTGCGGAGGAGCTCGTCGCGGGAGATGACGCGGCCCGCCGAAGACGCCAGCGTGCGGATGAGCGCCGCCTCGCGTTCCGAGAGCGTGACATGCGTCGTGCGGCTCCGGGCCTCGCGGCGAGCCAAGTCGATGGTGGCGCCACCACAGGCCACGGCCGCGACATCGCTCGGCCGTTCGGCGCTCCTGCGCAGCACCGCCGCGACACGCGCCAGCACCTCACGCGCGCTGAATGGCTTGACCACATAGTCGTCAGCGCCACGCTCCAAGCCGTCGACTCGATCGTCCTCGCCGCCGCGGGCGGTGACCATGACAACGGGGAGCGTGGGGCGCGCGGCGCGCACCTCCCTCAAGATGTCGAATCCGCTTCGACCCGGCAGCATGACATCCAGGAGCACGAGGTCGGGGGTGGACTCCAGAATCTCTCGCGCCGCCGTGTCGCCGCGCGCGCACGAGAGCGGGATGTAACCGCCGAAGCGCAGGACATCGCACAACCCCGTGCGGATGGCATCGTCGTCTTCGACCACCATCACACGGGGCTGTGCCGCAGTCATGTCTCGATCCTACGGAGCTGGTGGCGTGGAGGGGGCCGGTGGCTCATCCCACTGCATGCCGCGCTGCGTGGCCTGCGACCGAATCGCCGACTTGAGCGCGTCATCCAGCGTTTGGCCCTGCTGTGTGGCTCGCTTGGCCGACTCCGCCGCGAGCCACGCCACGCGCTGCTGTTGCAGTTTCTGCACATCGGTCTGGATCTTCTCGCGCTCGGCCTGCTTGGCCGCGACCATCGCCTTCTTCTCATCGAGCGACTTGCCGCGCATCTCCTCGGGGAGATCCTCGTCCTTGATGTCCTCCAGCTTGAGGGAGCCGGCCGCGCATCCGTCAACAAGGTCCCATCCGCGATTGTCGTACAGCGCGCTGGACTTGCTGACGGCACGTTGCGCGGCAGCACCGCCACTGAGGCCGGCGGCGTTGGCGTCCTGCGCGGCCTGGTTGGCCCATGCCTCGCGGCCCGCGATCCCACAGGCGAGGTAGGTGGTGTTCACCAGCGCCGAGAGCTCCGCGAGTTGCTTGTCGAAAGGTGTCTCGGGGACCGCCGCGCCAGTGGATTGGTCGATGCAGAGGAACTGGCCGTCGGCGAGCCGCGCGACATCGCCCCAAAGCGAGGCGTGCTCGTCGGTCGCGTTGCCGCAGTAGATGCTGTTGACCAAGATCCCCTTCTCGATGCTGGTCTTGCTGGCCTGGTGGTATCGAATCTCCTGATCCTGGTCGGCGCTCTCGTTGCCGGCGACGACGATGATCTTGAGCGCATTCGGGTCGGCGTTCCAGGAAAGGGTCTGCGCGGCCTTGTCCACGACACGCCCCACCAGTTCCGTTCCGCCGTTGGTGCGCAGCGCGAAGAGTTTCTGCGAGATGAGGTCGAGGTCTTCCGTGAGCCCTGAGTCCACGACGACCCATCCCGTCGTCGAGTCGTAGGCGTCGCAACCATAGGTAAGGAGCGCCACCCGCAGCGTGGGCGTCGGCTTGGCCGTCGCCAGGTCATTGACGATGCTCCAGAGGCGAGCCTTCGCGCTGTCGATGAGCCCATCCATGCTGCCGGAGATGTCCAGGCAGATGGCGATCTCGACGGCGGGACGCGCGTCCGAGTCACTCTGCGGGCCAGGTGCGGCTGGGGCGACCTGCGGCGCGGCTTGCGGGGCGGCGGCGAGGAGCGAGGTGGTGAGTGCGAGTGGTGCAAGGATCGATGTCATGATGAGGTTCCTGTGTCGTGGTCAGCGAAGGTCGTGGGATGCAAGAGTGTCAGCAACCGGGTTCGATTGGATTGCGGACGAGAATGGTGCGACCGCGGTGGCGGAGGAGCGTGTCACCGGGAAGCGAGAGCGAGCCTTGCCGCCCTTCCGCGGCGAACTCGGCGATGAGGTCCATGTGGCGGTCCGAGCCGAACTCGATCGTCTCGTCCACGTGGATGTCGGCGACGGACGCAGCTGCAGCGCCGCCGGTGCCCCCGCCAGCGGCCGCGCGTGCCGCATCGGTCGCCACGAACTGCGAGTCGACCCAGCGACCGGCGTTGTTGTAGAAGCACTTGTCGTTCACCTGCTGCACGGTCGTGATGCGTTGCTGCTGCATCGACTCGTCGATGAAGCGATTGTCGTACGCCAACTGCGCCTTGCCCTTCATCTCATTGAAGTTGATGCCCTGATTGAGCGCGCCGGAGCCACTGCGCGTGGCGACGGCTCGGCGGGCCAGGAGATCGTTGCAGCCAAGCTCCAGTTGCTGCCAATCCCCGAGATTGGTCCCCTCATTCGCGAAGAAGGCCGTGTACTCCGTGAGGATGCCAAACCGTGCACTGAGCCTCACGATCTCCGTCACCAACTCCTTCACGCGCGGATCGTTCATTGACGGTGGCACGCCGATCGGCTGCCCGGGCGTGTCCGCGGCAAGCTGTCGGACCTCGTCCACCATCTCCGCGATGCGCCGTGTGGCCCACAGTCGTGCGACATAGCCGTGTCGCGTGGTGGCGATGGCTGGATCAAACGGCACGGTGGCGGAGATGGACCCTTCCTGCGCGCGGCCCGTCAGCGACAACTGTGTGGGTTGCTCGCCGAGGTAACTGCCAAACACGACCAGCTGCTCACCGGCGAAAACATCGGGGATGCGGCGCGGCGCCAAGTCGCGGATGCGAATGGTGTCTTCGGCGCCGGCGGCGTTGCGCGCGGTCAGCCCGATGTCGGCCAGCGCGGGGCCATGCAGCTGCTCGGCGACTGCCGCGACCTTCACCTCCACGCTCTCGCCGGGAACGATGTATGTCGCTTTGGCGCGGGTCAAGTCGGCGACTCGGTCAAGGAGCGGCACATTGACGTCCTGGCCCACGCCAATCGTGTAGATGCGCCGCTGCTGTGGATTGCCGCGCTCGACGATTTCGCGGATGGCACGCTCGCCGGTCTGTCCGACCGTCGGCAGCCCATCAGTCAGGAAGAGCACCAGCCCGACGCAGCCCGGCGAACCCGGCTGGCGAAGCGCCTCCACCAGCGCGTCGGAGATGTTGGTGCCGCCCGACGGCTTCAGCATGGCGAGGTACTCGCGCACGCGTGCCACCGCCTCCGGCGTCTTGGCCACAGGCTCGCGGGAGAACATCGACACGCCGTTGGAGTAATCGATGAGATTGAAGCGCTCGTTGTCGGCCAGTCCCTCGATGACCTGGAGCGCCGCGGCCTTGGCCTGGTCCAACTTGCCGCCGGCCATGCTGCCGGATCTGTCCAGCACGATGGTCACTTCGCGAGGCATTGATGTGGCGCCAGGGCCATCGGTCTTCGACGCGAGCCCGCCCAGCAGCATGAAGTAGCCGCCGTTGATCGTTGGGTCTGGATAGGCGGCGATGCTCGTCGCGGCGGCGCCCGACGCGGCGCCATTGCCGGTGGCTGCGTCCGACGGCAGCACGCTCACCAGGAATGGACCGGGTGCTCGCTGCGAAAGCGTGTCCAGCGCGAAGTGCCGCTGGTTGACGGCGGCGCCGCGATGCACTTCCACCAACCCGTGGCTGGGCGAGTACACCGCGGCGATCGGCGATGGTTGCGTCACCGAGAGCTGCAGCGTCCAGGGCGTCTCGTTCCGAAGGCTCTCGCCGCGCGGAAGTGCGTAATCGATCCGACCCTGCGCAACCGGAAGCAGCTCCTCCCACTCCACGCGCACGCGCTGCGTTGCGCCGGGGGCGATGGGGAAGACGCTGGTGCGCAGAAGCGTTGCGCCGGCGAATTCAAGGAGACCAGGGTCTCGGCTCGCACGGACGATGGAGTCGTAGAGTCGCCGCGCCTCATCGCGCGGAAGCACCTGGATGGTGGGTTCCTGCTGGCTGGTGGCTGCCCCCGTCCCCGGCGCGGCTTCATACGAGAACCCCTTGACGGTCGCGCCGTTGGGCACGGGCACGAGGAGAATCGCCTCGGCCTGCTGGTTGGATGGATTGTGGACGGAGAGGTCCAGTCGGGTGTCGGCGACTCGATCATGGATCGCCACCGTCGCGTCGACCTTCGTCAACTGGACATCGCGTGGCGCATCGGGACGAATGGGCACGACCCGGTGTTGCGGCACCACGACATGGGTCCAGCCGGAAGGCAGCGCACCCGCCGCCGGAACGTCCGACTGCGGGTGCGCGGATGCGGCGATGTTGGAGACGAGGATCGTCGCGGTCCAGATTGAGGAGATCGATGAAGCTCCGACTGTTACGCGGCGACGAGTGGGTCGGTTCAATCGATTCGAGGCAATCATGGTGAAACCGTATGGCCATCGACCCCCTCCCGTCGACCACGCGTTTGTAACAGCCCCAGCTGACGGGCCAGCCGGGAGCCGCGTTCCGCCGAGCGCCCGAGTTGGCCGGCGGGGATCACCCGCTCCCGGGGCCTACCCCTTCGCGGGATACTCAAAGACGCCACGCCCCGACTTGTCGCCAAGGCGGCCGGCTTGCACCAGTTGACGCAGCAGCGGGCACGGGAAGAACTTCGGGTTCCCCAGCTCGCGGTGGAGCACCATCATGATGTCGTGACACACATCAAGGCCGATGAAGTCGGCGAGGCGGAGCGGGCCCATCGGGAAGTTGCAGCCAAGCTTCATGATCTCGTCGATGTCCGCGGGCTCCGCGACGCCTTCCATCCACGCGTAAAAGGCCTCGTTGATGAGCGGCATGAGGACTCGGTTGGACACGAAGCCGGCTCGGTCATTGGCCGGGACCGGTGTCTTGCCCATCGCGAGCGCCAGGGCAATCGTTCGTTCGGTGGTTTCCTCGGTCGTGGCCAGCCCCTTGATGACCTCGACCAGCTTCATGACCGGCACCGGGTTGAATAAGTGCATGCCGATCACTCGGTGCGCGTCCTGCCCGACCGCCGACGCCAGGTCGGTGATCGAGATGCTGCTGGTGTTCGTGGCGAGGATGGCATCCTTGCCGAACGTGTCGCGCATCATGACGAACAGCTTCTTCTTGACTTCGACTTGCTCTGTCGCGGCCTCCACCACCCACCCGGCGGCGGCCGCCGCCTTCATCTCACCGACGTATTCGATGCGGGCCAGCGTCGCCTCGGCCTCGGCGGCCGTGAACTTTTGCTTGGCGACCGCCCGATCAAGCGTCTTGCGGTGATAGGCCCTTGCCTTGGCCAGCTGGTCCGAGCTGATGTCGACCTGGAACGCCTTCATCCCGCTCTGCGCGGCCACAAGCGCGATGCCAGAACCCATGGTGCCGGCGCCGATGACGGCCATGGAGGTGACGGGCGGGTTTGAGTTGCTGGCGGCCGCTGGCATGGGGCGGAAATCCTAACGCGCGGGGGCGCGAGGGTCCTTCCCCGGTTATCGGTGGGAATGTGCCCCTGAGGGTCACATTCCCACCGATAACCGGAGCCGGACCTATCCTCCTCTCGGAGAACGGACCATGCTCAACCACAGTTCACCCGGAGTCGATTCAGCACCCGCCGCCCTCATGTCGCGAGTCCGCCGCTACGCCACGGCGCTCGCCGCAGCTGCAGCCACCGTCGCCATCGCGGCCACGGCCGTCTTCGCGCTGACGCCGGCCGCCCCTGCGGCACAAGAATCCGCTCCGGCTGGCAGTCGGTTTGCCGTGCGCGAGGCCACCGCCACCAAGGGGGCGCTTGCCCAAGCCGCTGGCGAGTCCACCGCGGAAGACCTGGGGCGATTCCTGGAGTCGCTGACGGCCAACGTCGAGGGGAGCCTGGCCAGCTCTGGGGCCGGCACCGCGGTCGCGCGCACGGAGCTGGACACCATCCTCAAGGAGCAATCGCTGGCTGACTCCGGTCTTGTGGATCGACTTGACCCGCAGGCCGCGAAATCGTTCCAACTTTCGGGCGTCTCCGCTGTCGTCACGATCAGCGTGACTGACTTCAGCGTGGTGAAGGAAATCCTCGAGGTCGAGGGCCGATTTGGCAAGACCAAGGCGGAGCGCTGGGATGCCGAGGCAACCGGCGTCGCTCGAGCCTATGACACCACGTCCGGCGCACTGATCGCCGAGGCGAAGTTCTCGGTGAACCAAGTCCGGACCAACGAGCCGATGGCCGGGACCGAGCGAAACGCCACGCCGCTCGCGCGAATGGTCGGCCACCTCGCGACAGACGCCGCGGACTCGATCGGCACCAACCTCGGCGCGAAGATGAAGGCCGCAGGGATCTCGGGCGGCAACGCCGCAGCGGCCGGCGCCTCCGCGGCCGCAGGTTCCGCATCGGCGCCCGCGACTGACTCGCCAGCCGTCCTCATCATCACTCGGATCACCGCGAAGGACATTTCGCCCGAGGCGTCCGCCGAGTGGCAATCGCTCGTGTCGGCGGCCGTCGCGCGGGAGGGATATGGCACGATCAACGCAAGCGACTCCATCCTCACCATGGACGAGAGCGCGTTCAATCGGGTGATCGGCAGCCGGACCAGCATCAGCAACTTGGCCCAGTCCGCGGGGGCAGGCGGCGTCCTCATCGCCACGATCGATTCCCTCACGGAGGATCGACGCACGTTGTCCGATCCCAGCGTCGCCGCCGCGAAGGTCACGGAGTGGACGATGGCCGGATCGTGGCGGATGCTGGGCCCGTCCGGCTCCAGCGTGCTCGGCGGCACGGTCACCGACCGCAAGGCGATTCAGCAGACCCAGACGCTCGAGATCGACACCAACGTCCGGAGCGGGCTGCTGCGAAACATCGCGTCGTCGATCGGCCGGGAGTCGGCGGCGGCCAGGGCGCCACTCGCGGCCGCGCAGGTGGCAACGGCTGGCCTGCAGCTCGTCGTGATCGCGGCGGACTTGGGCGTGCCGGACCTGCGCCTGGGCGCCGATGGGTCGGTGGCCTTCACGACGACCACGCTTCCCGTGACCCCGGAGGGATGCACCGTGCTGGTTGACGGCATCGGCGCGGGCCATGCGCCGGGGACCGTGGGCGCGACGCCTGGGCTGCACACCATCCGGGTGGAGCATCCGTTCTTCGAACCCTGGGAGAACACCGTACGCGTGACTCCCGACATGGTGCTCGCGGTCACGATGAAACCGACGGCAGCGGCGTGGGAGCAGTGGCGGAATCAGGTGGCGTTCCTCGAGAACATCAAGCGAGTCGAGCAGGATCGAATCGAGTCCGCACTCGACCAGGCGACGGCGCGCCGAGTCCTGGAGAGCAACGCCGAGGCGCAGCTCATCCGCGCGAAGGGACTGGCCGAGTTCCTCAAGCGCAGCCAACTCAACCTGGACACGACCGGCGTCCAGTTCTTCGCGCCGGGCAACGGGGGGCTGGATGTCTGGCTGGACATCCTGAACGGGCGTTGATCCGTCGGCGGGGCCGGAAGCCGTTCGTCGCCGCGGTCCTCGCCCCGCTCTTCGTGGCGACGGCCGCCGCGCTGCCTGGATGCCAGGGCGAGTATCGAGCCGATGCCAAGCGCGTGGCCCAGCTCTATTCGTCGGGGCAGTTCGCGCTCGCGGCGGATGACGCCGATGCCGTGGCCATCGGCAAGCGCAGGGATGAACAGAATCGGCTCATCTACCGCCTCGAGGCAGCGCGGGCCGCGCAGGCCGACCAACGGTGGCCAGAGAGCGAGGCATGGTTTGCCGCCGCCGACGAGCTTGTCCGCCCGTACCTGGACTCGGAGGCTGAGGCCAAGGTCACGGAAGCCTTCGCCACGACGCTCGTCAACCAGACAACCTCCATCTATCGCGCCACCCCAAATGAGCGCATCATGCTGTCGACCCTGCAGTCGCTGAGTTCGATGGCTGAGCGCCGATGGGACGACGCGCGCGTGCAGCTCCGCCGCGCCCAGGAGTGGCAGGATGACGCCAAGACCCGATACCGGAAGGCCATCGACGCGGCTCGACGAGACACGGACGCTGCGCAGTCAAGGGAGGGAATCGATGCCTCGTCGATGATTGGCGGCGCAGCGTTCGCGACCGAGGCTTCGCTCGCGCCAGGCCTGCTCGCCGGACTGAAGGGGTATGGCGACTACGCCAACCCGTTCGCGTATTGGCTCCGCGGCACCTTCCTCTCCCACGGCCCTGCCATGACCTGGCCGGATCGAGCCAATGGGCGCAACGACCTGGCGCAGGCGGCGGCAATGCTGGAGGGAGACGCCCGCGTGGCCATCGAGCACCAGATCGCGGAGCTTGATGCCGCAAGCGCCGCCGGTGCGATGCCCGCGACGTGGTTCGTGGTGCAAGCCGCCGGCATGGCCCCACACAAGGCGGAGTGGAAGATCACGCTCCCGCTTCCCATCAATGACACGCTGGTGCTGGTGACCGCCGCCTATCCCTACATCGAGTCGACTGGGCAGCCCGTGGCGCCGGTCCTGGCCGGCCCCGTGGCCGAGGAGCCCGGGTCGGCGCGTCCCGCCCACACCTACGCCGACTTTGACCGCATCGTCTCCAGCGAGTTCGATGAGGTCAAGGGCATCATCTACGCGCAGGAGACGCTGAGCGCCTCGGTCAAGTCCATTGCCTCGTACGCGATGCAGCAATCGGCCAACAACGACACGTCCGGCTTTCTCGCGCTCGCGGCGGCGCTGTACCAAATCTCGACCAACGCGGCCGACTTGCGGAGCTGGCGGACCCTCCCGCGGACGCTGAATGTGGCTGCCGTGCCCACACCGCCCGACGGGCGAATCCAGCTGCGCCGTGCGGATGGGTCGATTCTCCGCGAACTTGAAGTCTCGCCAACCAGTAGCGGGCTCGTGCTGGTGACCATGCCCGCCGACGGCGTGCCCGCCAGCGTGTCTACGATCCCGTTCGACGCCTCCCCCGCCATCGAGGTTTCGACTCCCGCCGCCGCCACTGAGACATGACCATGCCACCACTTCCATCAAGCGCACGCCGAGCATTGCTCGCACTGGCCACCGCGGCCCTGGCCACTTCGGCCGGCTGCGGCAGCGTGAACACCACCAGCACGCGCGAGGCCGGCTCCAGTGCCAGCACCGTCAAGAACTACAAGCAGATCAACGACCTTTTCACGGACATCTTCCTGCACGTCCGCGATGTCCGGGAAGGCCGCACCCCCAGCGGACTGCTCTCCGCGCAGGTTGACGTGGCCAATGACGGCTTCACGACCAGGCACTTTGCGTATCGATTCGACTGGAAGGACACGCGCGGCATGGTGATCCAGTCCCAGACCAGCGTCTGGGAGAATGCCGCGGTGGACTCGGGCACTCGGATCACGCTCTCCGCGATCGCGCCCAATCGCGACGCCACCGACTTTTCCATCCAGGTCCGCCGCAGCGACTGATTTCGCCTCGACACCCGTCCACGCCATCCCGACCACGCCATCCCGTCCACGGCAAACGACTCACCAACCACGGAGACACAGCATGAGTTTCATTCGGGCATCGACCCTCGTCACGTCCACCATCCTGGTCGGAGGTGCACTCACATTCGGCTGCCAGCCCGCGCGCTACATCGAGACCGGTGGCACCGAGAGCATCGTCAGCGTCGGCCAGGTCGACATCCAGGATGTGCGAAAGGCGGCGTCCGGCATGTTGCAGTCGATGCTGGCGACGGGGGTGCTGGAGAAGTCGGAACACCATCCCGCGCGACTCCTCATCGGATCGATCGTCAACGACACGAGCAGCCAGTTCGACGTCGGTGAAGTCATCTACCGCATGCGCGAGGATCTGGTGAACTCCGGCCAGGCCCAGGTGGACACGACGTATGGATCGACTCCCGAGGACAAGACCGCGCAGGACGTCGCCAAGCGCCGCGCCTTCACTGGCCAGGGCTCCAGCGACACGGGAGAACCTGATTTCTCGCTCAGCGGCCGCATCACGCAGATGAAGGCCAGCGCGGGCAACATGCGCCAGACGACGTACACGTTCCGCCTGACGCTGACCGACCTGTCGACCGGACGCGAGGTGTGGACGAAGACCGTTGACATGACCAAGCAAGGCACCAAGAACGCCGTCGGCATGTGAGCGGCGCCTGGGGCTTCACCGTGCTGCCGCGCGTTCCATTGGTTCCATACGACCCGGGTCGCGCGCCGGCACGTGCCGCGCATGAGTTTCACGACGTGATGCAGCTTCGGCGCAGTGTCAGCGAATTTTCCGACCGTCCGGTGGGGCGCGAGACGATCGAGACGCTCATTCGGACCGCCGGGAGCGCGCCAAGCGGCGCGCACAAGCAGCCTTGGTCATTCGTCGCGGTGAGCGACCCCGACGTCAAGCGCCAGATTCGAGTCGCCGCCGAGACCGAGGAGCGGGAGTTTTATGCCCGCCGGGCCAATCCCGAGTGGCTCGCCGACCTCGCGCCGCTGGGGACGGCTATCGAGAAACCCTTTCTTGAAGTGGCGCCATGGCTCATCGTCGTCTTCAAGCAGATGAAGGACACCAGCGGCGAGCACGCGAGCGATCAGGTCTATTACGTCAACGAGAGCGTCGGCATCGCGTGCGGCTTTCTGATCGCCGCGATCCACATGGCCGGGCTCGTGACGCTCACGCATACGCCAAGCCCAATGGGCTTCCTCACGACGATTCTCGGGCGACCCGCCCATGAACGCCCTTACTTGCTGCTTCCCGTTGGCTACCCGGCCGATGGATGCACCGTGCCAAGCCTTCGACGCAAGGCGCTCGCCGACATCTTGACCATCCGGTGATCGCTGGGGGCTGGCGAGTGGTGCGCCGCGGATCAACGGGAACGTCCCCCCCGGTTATCGGTGGAAATGTGCCCTTGGAGGGCACATTTCCACCGATAACCGGGGCCGGACCTTGGGTGCGCATCGCCAGCGCTGTGCGGCAGTTGCGTTGAGAAGTCACGGAAGTCTCGACTTCTCTGGAACACTTCGCACCACTTCACACGAATGATGGGGCAGCGAAGGGAGGACTTGCTCCTCCTTCGCACCCAAGGGAATGGAAAAGGGCTCCGGGCCGCGGTGGGGTTGTGTCGCCAACGCTTCGTGGGGTGGTCGACAAAGGCTCTTCCGTTCTTTTCCGTTCCTTCTTTCCCAACTCTCTAGAAAGGGTTTGTTCCAATGAAGTCTCACTTCCTTGTCTGCGCTATCGGTCTGTCCGTGTCCGCTGCTGCGTCCGCGGACTTCGTCAACTACTCGGTCGTGTCGGCCGGCAACATCGGCGGCCGTGACGTGTACCGCGTCTACGCCAACTTCAACGAGGCGGACGACGTCCTCCTCAACTTCTTCAACCACAGCACCACCGAGGGCGGCCAGACCGGCGTCCTGCACAACGACTTCGCCGGCGGCAGCTGGAACCCGAACTTCACCTTCCTGCCCGACCAGGCGGCGAATGACACGTACGTCACCATGAACGGGACCTCGGGCGCCACGGCGTCCACCGCCCTCGACCCGAGCTTCGGCTCCGGCGCCGGCACCGGCATCCCGCACAATGCGGGTTGGTACAACAGCAACCCCGGCACCCCGATCGTGGTTGGCGCTTCGATGAGCGTCATGATCATGCAGGTCGCGCTCACCACCGGCGATGCTGGCTGGACGGCTGACCTCACGAGCGGTTGGAAGGAGTCCACCTCCACCAGCACGGCCCTGTTCGGCTACGGCAGCTACTCGGTGGGCGTCCCCGCCCCCGGCGCGCTCGCCCTCATGGGCCTGGCTGGCTTCGCCGGCCGTCGTCGTCGCTGACTCCATCACATGCAAGGGCGTGACGCAGCGGTGCGTCACGCCCCTTCCTCCAGACGCTTCATCTCAATGCGGAATGGAGGGCACCCGTGGGACCGGGTGCCCTCTGACCGCAAGACCGGTTCAGCACCGACGCGACGCATCCATCCAGGCAACCGACATGCGCACCCGCACACAACGCCATCGACCCGCCATTTGCCGACCGCTCCCAAGCCTGGCCGTGGCAGCGGCCTGCGCGCTGGCGATAGAGGCTTCGGTGCAGGCCGGATTCACGGGGCTCTCGACCACCTACACCGGCACGTTTGCGGGCGTCGACGTCTACCAAGTGTCTGCCCACTTCGATGGCAGCTACCAGGTCCTAAGCGTCTTGAGCCACACATTGACGGCAGGCACCAATTCGGCCATCCATGCGGACGCCGGTGGATCGTGGGATCCCAGTTTGACGCCCAACTTTCCGTTGGGTGCGTCGCAGTGGGACACCATGGTGCTGCTCGGCGGCGCTCCCGGCGCGCAGTCTGGCCTCTGGGTCACGCAGTCGGGGTGCGGATTCGCTGGCTGCGGGACGATGTGGCCTGAGTCGTGGACTTCGACATCGACCGTGATCACGAATGGATCGATCCTGTTGATGCAGGTCGGGCTGAATCCGGGCTCCAGCGGCTGGATGGCCGAGCTGTCGGTTGCCTACAGGGTCCCCGGGACCACCACGGCACTGTTCGGTTCCGGTTCCTATTCAGTCGCCATCCCATCGCCAGCCGCAGCCCTCCCGATGGCACTTGCCGTCGTTGCGCCACGTCGATTTCACCGCCGCGCCCCCACTCACTGACTCTCACCGTGGGGGAGCCCCGGGCTTGCCTGGCGGCTCCCCCCTTTCCCTTCTTCTTCCTTCCCTTCACCCCTTCCCCTTTCCGTTTCACTCTTCCGTTCCAATCCACGCCAACCCCGGGCACTTCCCGGAGGGAGACACCAATGATCCTGAACGACACCATCTCACAGCGACTTCGTCATCTGGCCGTCGCCGCGCTCGCGGCCGCTGCGGCTGCCGAAGCCTCGAACGCCGACTTCGTCGAGTTCAGCACCGAGTACTCGGGCAACATCGGCGGCATCAACGTGTTCCAGGTGTTTGCCGTGTTCGACGAGTCCGATGACGTCCTGCTCAACATCTTCAACCACCAGACCGTGTCGGGCAGCCAGGCTGGCGTGGTCCACAACGACTTTGCGGGTGGCAGCTGGAACCCCAGCTTCACGTTCCTGCCCGACCAGGGTGCCAACGACTCGTTCGTCACGATGACCGGTTCGTTCGGCGCCAACTCGTCAACGGCCCTCGACCCAAGCTTTGGCTCGGGTGCCGGTTCCGTCATTCCGCACAACGCAGGGTGGTACACCTCGAATCCCGGCACACCGATCACTGCCGGGGCCGCCGGCACCTGGAAGGGCGCCAACCTCGCCGTCCGAGTGATGCAGGTCGGCCTGACCGCAGGGTCCACCGGCTGGACCGCCAACCTCACCATGGGCTACAAGGATGCACCATCGAGCACCACACCGATGTGGGGCTACGGGTACTACGAGATCATCCCCGCTCCGGGTGCGCTGGCCGTCCTGAGCCTTGGCGGGCTCGCCTGCCGCCGCCGTCGCGCACGCTGACTCCAGCTGCAAGCGAACGACGTCCGACCCCGGTTATCGGTGGAAATGTGCCCTCCAGGGGCACATTTCCACCGATAACCGGGGGGGGACCGCACGCCGGTCCTAGCATCCCGCCCCGTGAGCCGCATCCAAACCAAGGGCATCTTCTGTCTCGAAGCTGACTGGGAGCGACGCCTCGACCGTGGCCTGTCGCTTCGGCCGATGCTGGACCTCCTCCACCAGTGGGCGCCGCTCCGGGTGCCGTACGTACATCGAGACGTCGCCACGCGCGAGGAGTTTGACTACTACCTTCATCGATGGGTGCAGGCTCAGGCCTCGCGGTACCCGGTGCTGTACATCGCCACGCACGGCAACGCGGGCGTCTTGAGCATCGGGGACTGGCGGCGGGCCCGCAACCACATTCGGCTTGATGAAATGGAGGAAGCGATCCAGGGACAGGGTCGCGGCCGGATCATCCATTTCGGTGCGTGCGACTTCCTGTCCCTCCACGGCAATCGAATCAAGTCGTTCGTCAAGAACACGGGGTTGGTCGCCGTGTCCGGCTACCGCCGGGAGCTTGACTGGCTGGAGGCCACGTTGCTTGATGCGGCCGTGCTCGCTGCGTTCCAGCGGTACTCGCTCACGTCGCAGGGTGTCCGCGCGGCGGAGCGGCACATCCAGAAGACGGTCGGCGAGTTGGCCCGGAACATGGACCTGCGATTCCAGGTGCGCGCGCGCTAGGGCTTGCCGTGGCCCGTGGCTGCGCGTCGCCCGTGAGGCCTGTGGCCGATGTGCCTTGAAGCCGTCGCAGAGCCATCGCGTGGACGCGCCTAGAGCGGTTCCGAATCCATCGGCGGCCGGGCCCCGATCACGACGGGGGGTGGCGGAACCTCGCGCGGTCCCGGCAGGCAGCGGTCGTAGGCCGCGCCAATCACCGCAATCATGAATGGGTATCCGATGAGCACGATGCCGACGCAGCACACCAGCACGGTCAGCATCGACACCATGCCGGCCAGGAACACCGTCCCCGCGATCGCCCAGCCGCGCGCGTGCGTGGCCGCCCACATTTCTCGCCACGCGGCGAGCACGCCTTCTGGCTCGCGGTCGGGGTCGACCGCCCTGAGCGGAATGACCGCCAGGCGAGCCTGAATCGGGACGAGGGCGATCGCCAGGGCAAGCCCCGTCGCGACGAGCAGTGCCACCGCTGCCCACCACTCGATGGGACGGGCCGACATGGAGTAGGTGACCGTGTCCAGATCCACGTCCACGGCGCGGACGACAAAGTACGTGGCTGCCCCGAGCGGTGCGGCGATCAAGAGGGCGGACACCAGCCCCACCATCATGCAGGTGAAGCAGAGCGCAACCGTGTGCCAGTATCGGCGCGCGCAGGTGAAGGGAATGAACACGCTTGAGAATCTGGTGCTTCGCCCCCGGACCGCGTCGATCCCGGCGGCCATCACGCCGATCGAGGCGGGTTGCACGAGGAAGACAGAGAGCAGCACCACCGCGACTGCCGGCAATGCGAGACCTGCGGCGACGGCGGCAAGGTCGTTGGCACCGCGTGCACCTGACGACATCGGCCCGACGAAGGCGACCTGCGCGAACTGCATGATCGCCTGAGTCGGAATCTGTGCGGCCATCGCGACGATCGTCGCCACGAACAGCAGCGGCCAGGCTCGCTTCAACGCGCCGACGGCATCGTCCCAGCAGGGACCAAAAAACGGTTCGCGTGGTGCCAAGGAGGTTGGCTCACTCATGCGCGGAGCGTAGGCCCGTCGCCGTTGGGGCGCAGCCCCTTCCAGGGCGAGGGGATGCGCGTGTGCGCTCGGGCCTCAATCGCCTGCATCGCCAGCGTCCGGCCGCGCTCCTCAGCCCCAGTTGGCAAAGAGGATCGAGAGATCCGCTCCGTCAATGAACCCGTCTCGATTGATGTCGGACGGGCAGGCGCCTGGCGCACAGTCGCCCCAGTCGGCCAGGAAGAGCGACAGGTCCGCGCCACCGACCGCGCCGCTTGAGTCGAGGTCGGTCACGAATGGCGCCTGCGGTCCGAGCTGGGTGGAGGCGAACACGTTGATCCGCCCGGCACCAAGCTTTCCGGCGTGGGTTGGGTTCAGTTCTTCGATGTCCACCGCACCAGCCGCGACCGCTGCCATCACGGCATCGGCGATGGCCGTGGCCGGTGTCGTGGCATCGGGCCACTCGGGGTGCTGCGACCGCACGCAGGCGGCCAAGCCGCTGACGAACGCCGTGGAGAAACTGGATCCCTGCCAGATCGCGAAGCCGCCACCGGGGATCGCGCCCACAATGGACTCCGCGAGGACCGGCTGCCCGCCGAACGTGGTCGTGGCACCAGGGGCACACATGTCGACGTCCGCGCCATAGTTGCTGAAGGAGGCCAACAGATCGTTGACATCGGTGGCCGCCACCGCAAACGCGTTGGCGTCGGAGGCGGGGTACTGCGCCTGCACGCTGGTCGAGTCGTTTCCGATCGCGCAAACCACCACCGCTCCCGCCAGCTTCGCGGATTGAATCGCCTCGGCGACGGCAGTGGAAGCTCCATTGCTTCCAAGCGACAGATTGATGACGTCCGCCCCGTGTGAGACAGCCCAGTTGATCGCCGACGCAAGGTTGTACTGTTGGCCCGCGCCGTCGCTGTCCAGGATTCGGATCGGCATGATGGCGGCATCACGCGCCACCCGTCGGACGAGGCTTGCCACGAAGGTGCCGTGCCCGACCATTTCGTCGATGAGACCATCGCCATCATTGTCGATTCCGTCACTGGGATCGACGATGGTTGCGGTGCCCATGAGGAAATCCCAGCCCGGGACCGTGTTCTTGGCAAACAGCGGATGTGTGAGATCAACGCCAGTGTCGATGATCGCCACGGTGACGCCGGAGCCGCTCGCCTGGGGAATCGACTGATCGGCCTGGATCGTCGGTGCGGCGTACTGCACGTCGTACTGGTCGCCGCCGATGGCGAGGCCGGTGAACCACAGGCTGTCGGTCCGGCCCTCAGGCGCCTGCGCCTGGATGTCATTCTCGCCCCAGACGATGACGCCCGCCACCCACAGGTCGATCACCACGGCAAGCACTTGCTGTGAATCGGTACCGGTGTCGTATTCAAACTCCACGAGGTACTTGTTGTCGCCGAGGGAATCTTCGACCTCGATCGACACCATGTAGGGGGAGAGTGGCTCGACGACATCGTTGATCGTGTGCCCAGGTCCGACACAGACGACCAACGAGAACTCCAGGACGTCGTCCCCTGCGCCGCCTCCAGCTCCGCCTGCGAAGGCCTGGAGGGATGGCGTGAGGCAAGCCACGAGTGCGAGCAGTGCGGATGCGAGTGTGTTTCGGATGGTCATTGGAGGCCTCCAGTTACAAAGAATGGTGCCCAGCGAGCTGGGTCAGGTTCGCCAAGCCGCAAGGCAAGTTGCGCATGACGCACTCGGTCGGCATCCGTGCCCAATCTAGTTATAGCGCGAGAACGGTGGAACTCAACCATCATGGCCCGAGTTGCCACATCTTGTGCCGCCCAAAGGGAGGCGACCACAGTTCGCGCGCCACGATCGACGAAGGCCCGGACGAGCCCCAAGTGCTCATCGCCCGGGGCGCAGTGGGATCGACCCGTCTCGCAGGCGCTCAAAACAACCGTTCCGGGGCCCTGGCGCAGCGAGAGAACGTTCCGCACGGTCAACCAGCCATCAGCCAGCCGCAGGCCACTGGAGCGAGCGGCGTCCCCCAAGTACAGCCCATGGCAGGCAATGTGCGCGATGTCGGCGGACTGGAGCGCCTCCATGACCCGCTGGACCGTCGCCTCATCCCCGAGAAGCGGCGTGACGCCGAGCGCCTCGGCCACCTCTTTCGCCTCGTCTTCGATCGCGGGAGCCATCGCATCAGCGACGCCGATCACGAGGGCTCGCGGGGGATTGGCCGGCTGGGCATCGCGCGGCGACGACCGGCAGAGTATCGGCAGGATTGCGCCGCTTGGCAACACCGCGACCGGTGCCAGCTCGAGGAGCGCGCGCCCATCCGACAGCTGCAACGCTCCCATCGGGAGGCCGTGCAGCACCATGTGCGGGGACATCAGGATGCGCCGAGCTCCGCCGAGAAGCGATTCGATCGGGCCGAGCAAGGCGCGCCCGAGGTCGCGAAGGTGGGCCTGGATCTGGTCGGCAGCATCCTTGGAACCGCGCAGCGACCGACGCACCTGGAACTGGAGCCGCCGCACGTGCAATGCCGCATCCACCGACGTGATTGGCAATTCCACCGCGGTGACCGCCCCGTCCCGCTTCGCCGTGAAGCAGCACACGCCTCCCGCGGCGACGAAATACTCCACCAAGACATCGCCCTCACGGAGTGCGCGACGAGCCTCGCTCCACGTCGGCAGCGCATGCTCGATGGCCGCAGCGGGATCGCGGACGGCGAGGACGTCCAGTTCTCGCTCGATGGCCGCGATGTCGCGGGCGTTGGACCGGGCGGCGACGTCGCGCTCGCCTGGAGTGGTTCCACCCGCGGCCATCGATCGATAGAGGGCATTCAAGCGATCCAGGAGTTCGCGCCGGCGTGCGGCGTCATCGGGCGCGGCGCGATCATGCGCGTCCGACCCGGACTGCGAAAGGCCCCCAAGCAGTCGCTCCAGGAGCGATCGGCTCTTGGCGCGTGTCACGGCTTCAAGCGCGGCATCCGTGTCGCCCTCGTGACCCCGCGCGAGCAGGGCCAGCACCAGTTCCTCGAAGGCATCGACGTGCGATCCCAGCAGTGCCTGCCTGAGTCGCTCGGCGTTCACCGCCGCGCGGGCCTGCTCGACATGGGCGACGGCGCGTCGAGCGGCGGCGATGGCGCGGTCCACGTTTCCTGACTCGCGCTCCAAGCGCGCGGTTCGGGCCGCCAGCGCCGCCGCCGCCGGGGCGACGTGCAAGCTGGCCGCCGCGAGTTCGGCGTCGGCCAGGAGCGCTATCGCCTCCGCACGCTCGCCCCGCGCGGTGGCCAGGGATGCGCGCGCGGCGCCGAGGGTCAACTCGTCCATCGTGCTGCCCGTGAGCCAACGCGCCGCGGCGAGAACGTGACCCTCCGCACGTTCTCGATGGCGCTCGCGTTCGTGCCCGCCTCCGCCACGGCTGGCGAGGACCTCGGCAAGCTTCAGCTTCGCCCGAGCGCACTCGTACTCGTTCCCCGCACGGCGCCAACCGTCCACCGAGGCTTCATGGGCAGCGGTGCAGGCGTCATCGTCCATCGGCTGCTGCTCCCGCGCAATCATCGCCAGCCCACCAAGCGCTCGCGCTCGCTCGAAGACCAATCCGCGTGACTCCAGTTCGGGGATCACCTGCCGGAACGACTCCGCCGCTTCGCCCACCGCACCAAGGACCGCCAAGAGTTCCGCTTCCTCCACTCGAACGCGGGCCATTTGCGCAAGCGCGCCAAGGCCTTCAAACCCAACCGCGGCCGCCGCGTAGCCGTCCAACGCCGCCTGGGCCCTGCCAAGTCGCGCGTCGAGATCAGCCAGGTTGGAGCGCACCATCGCCGACGGGAAGGTGGTGACGTCGGGCTCCGTCGCCTGCAGGGCCGAATGGAATGCCCGCCGGGCTGACTCGAACTCGCCCAATTGAAGCAGCGCCTCCGCCCGGGTGTTCTGCGCAACCACCACGAACGACAGCTGGCTCCCGGCGACATCGAGCGCCTCGTCGATCATCCGAATGGCTTCCGCTCCCTGGCCCAGTGCCTTGAGGACATTGGCCACGTTGACGCGCGCGCGTGCCGCGAGCGTGTGCTCTCCAGCCTGCGAGAAGGCTTCGATCGCCTTCTGCCCGGCGGCGCTCGCTTCGCCAGCCTGGCCCGTCTTCAGGAGCGGCTGCATTTGCGCAAGGAGGGCGCGGGCTTGCTCCACCAGATCACCCGCCGAGACGGCATGCTGACTTGAAGCACCCGCCGCGGCCAAGGCTCCTGAGAAGTCCCCCGCGGTCGCCTTGGCATGGCTGACGGCCCGGAAGGCGCGCGCGAGCATGCTTCCACCGGCCGTATCCGCAAGTTCCTCGGCAATCGCAGCGACCGCCTCCGCCCCCGGAACGGCCTTCCCCGCACTCGATTGGGCGATCGACTCGGACTCCGCGACCAGTGCGTCAAGCGTGGCCCTGACATCGCGCTGCGCTCGCACCAACTCGACCCGACCCGCCGGCTCGGCGGCCAGGAGGCATTGGATGTCAAGGTCTTTCTGCGGAGTCGGCATGTTGGGCCCATTCACTTGGCGCCCGCCAGGTCCAGAGGGCCGGAGCGGGCGCGTCAATCATGGAATGTGGCAACTGGGGAGCAAGACGGTGGAGTGCGGGAGTCCGATGGCGAGCTCGTACTCGCCAGGCTCGGCGATCAATCGAAAGTAACCACGCTCATCGAGAAGTCCGGTGGCGGTTGGCACGAACGACCGTGGGCGGACCAGCGCCACCGAGGCGCCGCAGATGACAACGCCGGCGCCCGCGACCTGCCCATGAATCTCGCACCGCTTGGAGTCCAACTCGTCCACCTCAAGTTCCACCTGGACGGCACCGGCGGCGAAGGCCATGTGGCGTCCACCAGCCATGTTCCGGACGCCGACCACTGCTGGCTCCCGCTCATCGCGCAGGAGCGTCGCAATGGTCGCCTTGGCTCGATCCAGCCAGCGCGGCGCCTGCGGGAGGAGGCTGGAGAGGGCCATGGCACTGGCGAGCACGGCTTGGCTCGGCGTGCGCTCGAGCATGACTTCTTCGACAAGTGACGAGAGGTGGCGCATGGGATCGGGTGAGTTCGCGGTCGATTGGCCGGGGTGGCCGGGGTGGTCAGGGTGGTCAGGGTGGTCAGGCATTGCTGGATTCCTCCGACGGACGGAGCGGTTGAATCATCCCTCTAGAGCGGTGCAATGGCAGTGCCGATACAAACCCTGAACAATCTCGGCCCAGTCCGCTCACTCTTCAGACCTCGTGGAGCTCCCCGTGATCCCTCGCGCCCGGAGCAGCGCTGCAAGTTTCTCAAGGCACCGCATTCTGGTCGGACCGATGCTGCCGATGGCCATGCCGAGTTGACTGGACAGGCGTCCATAATCTGGGCGATCCCCGCTCAGAAAGAGCTGGCGGAGCACTTCCTGACACTTGGGGCTGAGGTTGGCCAGTTCCTCTCGTACGGCTTGGAGTTCTTCTTGGTGGGCCAGGGCGTCTGCTCGCGGCTCATCCACGTCCGCGAAGTCCCCGGTCAGGTCGAGTTCCCGATTGAGCTTGCGACCCACCCTCCAAGCCTCGCGGTGCGCGGTCGTCACCAGCCACGCCACCACCCGATCGGCCTGCCGGAGCTGTTCGAGGTGCTTGACGGCAACGAGGAAAACCGCTTGGTGCACGTCGTCGGCGTCTGCATCACAGAAGCGGTATCGATTCGCCACGGAATAGACCAGGCGCGAATACTTGCGGACGAATCGATCCCACGCATCCGCCTCGCCGCGTTGGCAGGCCTCCAGCAAGTCGCGTGTGTCGATTGACTCGGGCACGGCTGAGATTGTTGCAGATTGGCCGGTGGACGGGTGGGACCCCGGGCAGAGGTGCGCGAGGAAGTCATCGTTGAACGCTCATGCGGAACCCGTCGCCACGCCGATAGCGGATCATCGGTCCCGCGGCGTACGCGGGATCCTCGGATCCGTGGTGTTTCGGTGCCGGGGAGTCAGGACATCTTGCGGGCACCGACGCCGCGAGAGGGACGGGTCCGGAGTCGTCCCATGCCCACACATCACCCACACCCTCTCCTCTCGCTTGCCGCCGCCAGCGCCACGCTGCTCGCCTCAGGTCTCTCGCACGCCGGGCTTGAATCAATCGACGTGATCGAAGTCGGTGCGATCGGCGGCGCCAACGTCTACCAAGTCTTCGTCACGTTCAACGAGGCCGATGACTGTCTCCACGGCATCTACGGCCACACCACGCTGGAAGGCTCGCAGGCAGGCGTCATCCAGAGCGACCTGCAAGGGTCGTGGCTCGCCGGTGCGAACGTGAATCCAGTGTTCATCGCCGGCGACACGTTCGTGACGATCGACGGGCTGACCACACCGCCCTCTCACACATTCTTGCACGAGTGGGAAGGCGGCCCCATCACCGCCGCGATCCCGGATGGAGCAGGCTGGGAGTACCAGCAACCGTCGAATGTCACCCCCATCGGCGGGGCGCTCACTCGGCTCGTGATGCAAGTGGCGTTGGCTTCTGGGTCCACGGGGTGGGCGGGCCAGTTCCGCGTGTCTTGGGCCGAGGACGGATTCACCGCACCCGCCACGGATGGCGGCGACTGGATCTACTCGATCTTCATCCCGGCCCCGGCCTCGATCATGCTCTTCGCCTGTGCGGGGCTGCCACTCCGACGGCGACTCAGGGGCACGGGTCGGCGCTGAACATGTTCGCGAAGGTGATGGCGTCCAGGACGTCGATGCTCCCGCTTCCGTCGATGTCCCATGGGCACGCATCGGGCTCGGGACAATCGCCGGCAAACAGCAGCACCATGAAGGCGTCCTCCGTGTCCTGGTCGCCGTCACCATCGAAGTCGTAGGGGCATCGTTGCGCCCCCGTGTCGGCCGCGGGGGATCCACGCTTTGGCTCGAAGGTGGCCACGCGGTGGACCGTCATCGGCACCTTGACGTCCCCAAACCTGTTTCCGGCGCGCACGGACCCCAGATCGCCCCGCAGCGGCAGGCTGACCCAATCGAGGGACGGTGCCGAAGCGACCATTCCTCCAATCGTCGCGGCCAGCCAGAATCCACCGTCGTGGGATTCGATTTCGACCCGTGCCGGATCGGATCGATAGAGGAACTGGTCGGAGAGCACGGTCACTGGGCCAAGCTGCAGTTCGCCTTCGGCGTCGCGCCGCCAATGCCACCCCTGGAGCCGACCGTCATTCCCCATGCGCAACTCAAGTGCGTCACCGACGGTTGACATCACCGTCAATATCGCCGGGATCGATGCACCATCCACCAGTGAGGCGTCGGTTCCCAGTTCTGGATTCCACCACTCGACGAGCACTCCACGAGCGCCCTCGCCCAGTGGCTGTGACCAACGCTCACCCATCCCTTCTCGAGCGGACTGGGTTGGGAGCGGGAGGCCAGCCGCGATCCCGCGGTAGACGCCTCCGACGCTGACGAGAAAGTCGAGTGGCTCGTTGGCCTCGAACGGAACCTGTTGCATCGAGAACGCCGGGACTCCGGCCGGGAATCCCCAGTGCGGCGGGCTGGTCAGCGTGCACGGGGTCCACTGGTCCCGCGTGACGATGGCAAACGTCGTCGCCCAGAGCCCATTTGGATTGGAGAGCTGCGCGCGCAGGCGCAGGTTGGCACTGCGGAGGTTGGCCACCATCATCGGCATGGTGCGAGAGGCCCCATCCCATGACGACAGTCGCAGTGCCGCATTCAGGAGGGTCGACCCGTGGCCGGCATCGGCACGCACTCTCCAGATCGGCGCGTTCCAGGGCAGCGCGGCGGCGTACGGCTCGAAGCGCGGATCACCGGGGACCACTGGCGTGACCGTGACACCGCTGGTTCCCGCGACACTGGTCAAGGCGCCCGCCGGATGCGCCGCCTCGTTGTCTCCGGGTGGGTCGATCCGCAAGCCCCGCGACGCCGCGGCCGGCTCGCCGAGCGGCGCCGCCCAGTACGGCGTCGGGCCGGAGGCGAGCGGCGGGCACAGCAGCCAGTGGCCGTGGAGCGTGGCGTAGCCAACCTTGGTCTGCCCTGTCGGGAGTCGACCCACGACGTCGAAATGTCGAGCGTCCAGGCTCAGCACGGCCCGGCTGAACTCGACCCCGGCGGCGCTCCCCTCATAGAACACTCGCGCAAAGGTTCGATTGTCCCGCTCGGGCGCCGGACGCTGCAGCACGTTGCATGTGACAGCCGAGTTGCCTTGGTCGCTTTCATCTCCCGGCGGAACACCAAAGCGGCGGACGAAGGTCGCGCGCTTGCCGGCGGAATCGGGAATCTCGATCGAGAAGATGGCGCCGCTCACGTTGTCAGCTCCAACCAGCAACTCGTTGAGGTGACTCCCCGGCGCGCAGGCCCAGAACTGGTTGGCGCCCCCGGCCGCGCCATCGACATCGATCGCGCCGTGGAATGAGTCCTCGACGGCCCATCGCGCCTGGTCAGTGAAATGCTGCCAATCCGAGCACCGGAACAGCTTCACTTCGGACTCTTCGCTGTCGCCGATGGCGAGGAGGACGCCGCGCGGCGTCCATCCCGCCGCATGAAAGTGCCTTCCCACAGGACCCGTCTCCTCGTGGATCAGGACTGGGCCTTCCAGCTGCCACGCTGCGCCGGGCCGCGCGCGGTGCGCGCGCATCAGGAACAGCTGGCCGCCTGTCGCACCCGTGCCGGCCTGGTGCTGGTAATCGACGAACGGTATCCACGCCTCGCGCAGCGGGCCGCCACGACTGGCGGGGTAATAGTTGTTCATCGACGACACCCAGCCTCGGGGCTGACCGAGCGCCACGGGGTTCGATGTTCCACCGGGGACGGAAAGGTCGGCGTGAATCGACTGCTCCCATGCTCCTTGCGGCGTGCGATCGAGCCGCACGATGCTCACTCCCTCCGCCTGCCACGTGACCGGCGAGGTCCCCGTCAGTCGATTGCGCTGGCAGTGCAGCAGGATCGTCCCGTGCAGGACCGTCACCGACCGCGGCGAGTAGGAGACGTCCGGCCGCTGGCTCATCGTCCCCCCCATCGCGTCGATGCTCGTCACCCCCGCATCACCCCGCGACATCGACACCGAAGCCGCGTGCAGCGGATCAGTCCCCTCCCAGATCACCAGGACGCGCTGCGATTGATCGAACGCCACACTCATCGGCGTGCGGCCATCGCTCGCCATGCCGGTGCCGCTGCAGAGCACGACGCCCGGTTCAAGGGGGAGGCGTTGGAAGGGCGCCAGTTCCGGGAATCGGCGTGGCACATCCCAACGCGGCTTGCCGGGGGGTGAAACTCGAGCTGGACCCGTTGAGATCGTGGACGGGAATGGCACATCGACCGCAGGGGCACGGCGTTCGTAACGCATGGGTGGCAGGTCACCGACCTGGACACCGTCGTAGATCGCCTCTTGCTGCAGGCAGACAGATAGCAGGGCCACCAGGATGGCTGGGACCGTCATCGGATCAAGTGTGGCATACGTGCGGGGAGCACGCCAGAATCTTTCCGGAATCCGGGCGCGCTCGGTTGCCGGAGCAAGGTCCGACCCCACTTATCGGTGGAAACAGGACCCTGAGGGTCACATTCTCACCGATAACCGCGAGTGGACGTTCAGCCGTTCCACGTCCGCAGCGCCGGGCCCTGGTAATTGGCCAGCGGTCGGATGATCCGGTTGTTGGCGTGCTGCTCCATGATGTGGGCGCACCAGCCGGTGATTCGGGCCGCCACGAAGATCGGCGTGTACTGCGGGACCGGGATCCCCATGATGAAGTACGTCATGCCGCAAGGGAAATCCACGTTGGGGTGGATGTTCTTGTCGCGGAGCATGATCGCCTGGATTTCATCGCCCATCTCGAACCACTTCATGGCGTTGGGCCCCATCTCGTTGGCCAGCTTGAGGCCCCACGAGCGGAGGATGCCGGCGCGGTGGTCGCCATTCTTGTAGACGCGGTGGCCGAAGCCCATGAGCTTGCGCTTCTCGACGAACGCGCGCTGCATCCAGGCGTCCACGGTCATCGCGCCGCCGGCGCAGTCCTTGTCGATTTCCTTCTGCATCTCCATCGCCATCTCGTTGGCGCCACCGTGGAGCGGGCCCTTCAGGGCGCCGATGCCGCCGCAGACCGCGCTGTGCATGTCGGTCTCGGTGGAGGAGATCACGCGGCAGCTGAAGGTGCTGGCGTTGAAGTCATGCTCGGCGTACAGAATGAGGCTCACATCCATGATGCGAGCCTCCAGCTCCGTTGGCTTGCGCCCAGTCATGCTCCACAGCAGGTTCGCGGCGTGGCCGAGGCTGGCGTCTGGTTCAACCGGCGACTGGCCGTCCAGCGTCCGCTGGCCGATGCCGATGATCGTCGGGATCTGCGCGAGGAGCCGCTTCGCCTTGCGAAGTCCAGCCTCGGGTGAGTTGTCTTCGCAATCTGGATCGAGGTGCGACAGGAGCGACACGCCCGAGCGCAGGATGCTCATCGGGTGCGCGTTGGGCGACTCCTTCGCGATCCGCACGACCGCGTCACGCACGCTTGCGGGCACCGCGCGCATCGCCGTCTGCTCAGCCTTGAAGGTTGCCAGCTGGGCAGCGGTCGGCTTCTCGCCAACGAGCAGCAGGTACGCCACTTCCTCAAAGGTCGCGTTCTCCGCCAGGTCCGCGATCTCGTAGCCGCGGTAGATCAGCTGCGTCTGGTTGACGGAGCAGATGGTCGTGTCGCCAGCGGTCTGCCCGGCAAGGCCGCGAGTGTCGGGCGTCTTGGCAGGGGTGGCGGATGCAGCGGGAGCGGCGGGTGCGGCGGTGGCACAGGACATGGCGGACGCTTTCGGATTCGGGGGTGCGGGAGGACCGTTGAGCGAGTGCGCGTGCGCATCAGCACACGCGAGCGATCGGAGTTCCGCATCGTAGCGATTCGCGGCGTGCGCGTGAAATCCTCCATCGGGAATGGGGGAATTCTGGTCGACTTTCTGTCAGCGGGCCGTACGCCGATCAGCCGGGGAAGTCCCACCGCTCGCCGGGCTGGTACCCGAGCAGCCGGTAGAGGTCCTTCCGGTGCTGCATCCGCGGCAGCATCGCCTCCATCGAGCCATGTGACCGCAGGTGCGCCAGTCCATCCTCGACCGTCTTCATGGCCATCCGCATCACGCTCAGGGGATAGATGACGATCGAGTACCCCATCTCGCCGAACGCCGCGGCGGTGATGTGCTCCGTCTTCCCGAACTCCGTCATGTTGGCCAGCGAGTACCCCGGCGAGGCCTTGGTGAACTGGGAAAACTCCGTCGCCGTCGCCAGTCCCTCCGGGAAGATCGCGTCGGCCCCCGCTTCTCGATAGAGGTTTGCGCGGGCAACGGTCCCCTCCATCCCCTCAATGGCCCTCGCGTCCGTCCGGGCGATGAGAACGAAGTCCTTCGACTGCCTGGCCCCCGCCATCGCCGCGATCTTGTCGGCCATGTCGCGCGCGGGGACGATTTCCTTGCCGTCCAGGTGCCCGCACCGCTTGGGGAAGACCTGGTCTTCCACATGGAGGGCTGCCGCGCCCGAGCGCTCGTACTCCACGCTGGCCCGCACGGCGCATTCCACCTCGCCAAAACCGGTGTCGGCGTCGGCGATCACCGGCAGCTGGCTGGCATCCACGATCTCGCGAATCGTCCGGACCATCTCCGTGAGCGTGAGGAGTCCGATGTCTGGGTAGCCCGCGGCATTCGCGGTGGCGCCGCCCGAGATGTAGCAGGCGTCAAACCCCGCCTCCCGCACCGCCCGGGCCACCAGTGCGTTGAACGCGCCGGGAGCCACGACCACCCCTCGATCCATCGCTTCGCGAAGCCTGAAACCGGCGCTGCGTGCGGGTTGAGTCATCAAGCCCGGAGGCTACTGGAGCGGTCGTCGTGCAGGTCCCGGCCCGGACCTCAGGCCCCTCGGCGACGGCGTCCCAGGAGGCCCGCGCAGCCGAAGAGTGCGAGCGCTCCAGGTGCGGGAACCGTGGAGTAATTGAACATGAACAAGACGGACCCCTGCAACGAGAGGTTGACATTCAGCGAGCCGGCCTCATCAGCGAAGTGCACTGCCCCTCCCCCACCCAGAGCGTTGCCTTCGATGCCGTAGAACTCTGCTGGGGACAGGTCCGTGCTCCCCCAGGGGAAGAACTGCACGATGCCCGTGCTGCTCGTAGACGAATCCCATGGATCGCCCATCGCGAAGTACGCAGGGCCGAGGCCGATTGCTTGGTCGCCACTTTGCGCGGAGACAAAGGCATCCACGCTCGGATACTCAGACACCGGCACCGGCGATGTCATGGTCCCGTAGATCTGCATCTCCCAGTAGACGTGCACCGACACAAGCTGTCCGTAACTGTCATCGAAAGCTGGGACCAGCGAATCGAAACTGAACTGGGCAGTCCCATTCGCATAGGAGATGTCAGCGATGATGTCGGCAGTGTGCCAGTACTCGCCTGCCCAGGCTCCAGAGGTGAGACTGGCGGCCAAGACGGCCGCGCCGGAGTGTGCGGTGACTCGTGAGAACCCAGAAGCGAAGCGGGGTGCCGAAGCAATCAAGGGGTGCATGTTGGGCGATTCCTGTTCACCCTCTCCCCGCCTCGGACGCCGCGAACAATGGAGCAGGTAGCCCCGAATTCAGGTCGGTAAAGGAAACCACCGGGAATCTGGCGGTTCCCGGCGCGCTATCTCCCACGCCCCTTCCCTTTCGATCCAGTTTCCAGTCGCCACGTCCATTGGCCATCGGGGTCCTTGGACCACTCCAGCCGGAGGTCGCGCGGCTGAAGGCCAAACGTTTCGACTCCCGGCGGGGTGGGATCCGCTTCGGCTGCGGCGCGAACCTTCCCCTTCAGCTTGGATGTGTCGACCGAAACGACCCGGAATCCTGCCGTGGGCTGGGCCGAGGGATCGTCCTTGGGTGTCGCGCCGGGGATCTGGAAGAGCAGGTCCGACTTGGCATTCAACCGACGGCGATAGCCGTGAGAGGCCTGGTCGTAGGTGAAGTCAAGCTCCCGGAGGCGATCGCGAAGCTCGTCGAGCGTCGTGGGCCACGGCTGCTCCTTCGACCCCTTCCCGGAGAGTGCCTGCAGGCCGACGGCCAGGAACTCCATCCGCTCGACCGCGGCGGCGAAGGGGCTGGGTTCCATCGCCTGCGCGAAGGCACTCCATCGACCCTCAAAGTCTTGCACGTCCTTCGAATCGTTCAGGCCGAGGGCCTGCTCAAACGCCGCCATTGGCGGGACACCTTGATTGAGGAGCCTGAGCAGCCCCTCGAAAGCCTGCTGGTATCGGCCCCCGTCTCCGTAGACGAGGAAATGGACCATGCTCCACGACTGGTTGTACTGCAATGCCGCCTCGCCACTCCGAAGGTTGGCGTTCCACCGTTCGCCAGTCATGTCGAGCAAGTCCGGGAAGGCCAGGTGCTTGTCGTCGCGGGCGGCTTCGGCGACGGTGCCGACGACTGACGGACGTGATTGCCCAAGCACCACGTCGTCGCCGACGATGATGGCTTCGCCGAAGAACTCGGCCAATCCTTCGTTCACCCATGGCGGCAGGTCGTTGCCGAAGTACGCATGCGCGACCTGATGGAAGCCCTCGTGCTGGATGACGTGCTTGACGCGCGCCTCGGGAACCCCCTCGGTGAAGTAGGCGAGGGCCGATCCGTTCTGGCTGACGAAGAACATGCCGCCCGACCCGGAGCCGTCGATGCCGAAGCGGGTCCGAAGCGTGTCGAGGTAATCCTGGCGCTTCGCAAACATCATGACATCAAGCACAGGAGGCGTGCGGAGGCGAAGCGACCCAAGGCGCTTCATGTACTCGCCGTACATCAGGTCCTGGTGAGCGGCGTATCGCCTCGTCTCATCCGGCGTGAGGTCGCTTCGAAGCCGGTAGTGCTTGCTGGTGGGAGCCCCCTTTCGCCCGGGTGCCGTGCGATCCCACCAGCTCGCGGTGGCTTGGCGACCCTGGCCCGGGGCGGCCTGGTCGCGAAGCGCGGCCTCTGGCTGGGCCGGGGCGTCAATCGCGGCCAGCGCCCCAAGCGACACGGTCACGGCCAGTGCCATCGGTGTGCCGGGCCATCGAGAGAATCGAGCCATGATCCAACGAATCGTAGGGCCGGAATCGGCTGGCTTGCGCGACCTATACTTGCCGTTTCGCCCCTCTTGGGGCGTCCAATCACCATGTGGAATGCCCTCACCGTCCTCGTCGCACTCTCGGCGCCCGTCCAGCCGCAGGCCGCCCCCTTCCCGGACGATGAGCCGATCGTCGCCCCGAACGATCCTCGCCATGAGGAGTACAAGCGGCAGAAGGACGTGCAATGGGTCGTGGGCCCGACCTGGCTTGAGCAGTTGGCGGGCAAGCATGTCTGGCAGGTTCCGCTGGCCCCGGGCCATGCGGCCTCCTTTGGCCTGGTCAACCCGGTGACAGCCCTTCGTTCCGTGATCGGCACGATCGACGCGGCCAGCCCGACCACGGTCGATCTCATCCTGGCCAGCGGTGCTCGCCGGTCGATTCCGATCGCCTCCATCCAACGGCTCGCAGTGGATCCCGACGCGGCACCGGTTGATGCGGCCAGCGGACCTGACATCCTGAACACCACGCTTCAGGTCACGATCCCGGGGAAGCAGGCTCGTGCGATCAAGCGAGGCACGAAGGTCACCGTCCTCATGCTGCGCACGGAGCGACTGTTCGCGGTGGATGGCTTGAACCGGCTCTCGTCGCTGGATGCCGCGGACGGCCGCACGATCTGGGTGGCGGACTATCTGGACCTCGAGGACAAGCAGTACAGCGCCCACGAAGTCATGTACGGACAACAGCGTGTTGTCTTCCAGGTCGCCAGCCGCGGCATGACGATGCTCAACGGCGACACGGGCGACTTCATCAAGCGCGCCCACTGCGACTTCTTCCCCGATACCCCGGCCGTAGTGTCGGACGGGGCACTCATCTACGGCAATGCGATGGGCCGCCTTGGGTGGGAACTCATGCGGACGTGCTCGCCGTGGTGGTCTTCGATGGTGCCAGGCGCGATCCGCGTGCCTCCCGTCCTGATGGGACGCCTGGTCGCCGCGGCAGGCGATCGGGGGCGCATCGGCGTCTGGGAGGCTGGCAGCGGCCAGCTCATCTGGATGACTGAGCTGGATGTCAACGGCGGCGAGCTCCAGCTGGCCAGCTCCACGCCCACCACTGGATTTGTCGGCGCGATGTCGACCGAGTGGCCGCGTGGAGAGCGACTCTTCGCCCCGAACATCGACGGTTGGGTGTACTGCTTCGACCACCGAAACGGCCGCGTCCGCTGGAAGTACCGCGGGGCCGACCAGCCGATCACGGCCGACAGCGTCTGCATCCTCGATCGCGTCTACGTCCAGGTGCCCGGTCGAGGGCTGGTCTCGCTGGCCACCGACGGTGGACGATCGCCCGAGGGCCGTGAAGTGTGGTTCTCGCAGGCGCAGGGAGACGTCGTGGCACTCTTCGCCAACCGGTTGATCGCCTTCGACCGCGGCGATCGGCGACTGAGTGTCATCGACCCGACCACAGGCCTGGTCCTGAAGTCGGCCATCACCGACATCGAACGAGTCACGGCGACGGCCCCAGTCGATGGCGACTTGGTATTCGTGGCTTCGGACGGCGCGGTGCAGTTGGTGCGACCGCTCTACCCGACGCCGCTCACCGTGCCCGAACTGGAGATCGACCCGACTCCCGGCGCGCCGCTGGAGCCCGGCTCGTGACGGCGGCCACGATGGCCCACCCCTCACACCCAGCCGCACCGCCAGACATCCGTGACCAGGTCCGCGTCACCCGCGCGCTGCTGTCCGTGAGCGACAAGCAGGGCGTGCTGGAGCTGGCGAAGGCCTTGTCCGCGCTCGGCGTCGAGTTGGTCTCGACCGGCGGCACGGCTCGCACCCTGGAAGCGGCCGGGTTGAAGGTCGTGCCCATCGAGTCGCTCACTGGGTTCCCGGAGATGATGGACGGCCG
>SXOD01000048.1 GCA_005776885.1 Planctomycetia bacterium | reverse complement strand
GCCGAGTTCGGCTTCTTCGGGGTCACCGTCTTGACCTGCAGGCAGACGCCACGGCGCTGGGGGCACGCGTCAAGGTCACGCGTCTTGCTCTTGGCGGGCTTGTCCCGGCGGGGCTTGCGAACGAGCTGGTTGATGGTCGGCATGAGGTCGTTGGTCCGTGAATCCGCGCGGTGGCGGGGAATCGAGCAATCTAGCCGAATCCTGCATCCTCCGCAAGATGACGACAGCCGTCCACGATCCCCCACCGGGAGCCCACAGGTCAGTGAAGAGTTATCGGATGCTCAGTGCGCGACCACTGCGGCGCCAAGGCAGATTCTTGACACTGGCGACCGTCACGGTAGGATTCCCGGCTCGGCATTTTGCGCCGTCGCAGCGAGACCAGGATTCCACCATGCAACCTACCCATCGCGTATCCAAGGGCCGCAAGGGCCGCCGCCGCGCGCACCACGCCATCAGCCCGGTCCAGACCACCCAGTGCCCCAACTGCGGTTCCGCCCGTCGCCCGCACTCGGCCTGCGCCAGCTGCGGCTACGTCCGCCCAGGGCTCCAGGTGAAGGCTGTCCGCGGCGAACGCACGGCCTGAGTCGCCTGATCCCTCCTCGTTTCGGCCCTGGCGACCGTCGCCGAGGGCCTCGACCTGCACCAAGGAGACACTCGCACCGTGCGCATCGGCATCGACGTCATGGGTGGGGACAACGCCCCCGATGAGATCCTGAAGGGGTGCTTCGCGGCGCTCGAACGGATCGGGCCCGACGACACGCTGGTGTTGGTGGGAGACAGGGGGTGCATCGACGACGCCATCCGCGAACGCGGCGTCACCGACCCGAGGATCGAGCCGCTCTACACGACGCAGGTCATCGAGATGGGCGAGTCGCCCGTCGATGGCGTGCGGAACAAGCCCGATTCGTCCATCACCGTGATGAGCCGGCTGGGGAGCCCTTCCGCCGCTGAGGGACGGCTTGACGCCGTCTTGAGCGCTGGCAACACCGGCGCATGCGTCGCGGCGGCGCAGATGTACATGAAGCGGCTGCCCGGGGTCATTCGCCCGGGGATCGCCGTCACGATCCCGACCTTTGCCGGCCCTGTGGTCCTCATCGACGTCGGTGCCAACATCGAGCCGAAGCCGTCGCACCTGGCGCAGTACGGGGTGATGGGAGAGATCTACGCCCGGAAGATCCTGGGCATCGGGCAGCCTCGCGTGGCGCTGATGAACGTCGGCGGCGAGGCCGGCAAGGGAACCGCCGAGATGAAGGAGGCGCGCGAGCTCCTGGAGCGCGAAGAAGGGGCCAACTTCATCGGCTACGTCGAGGGTCGAGGCGTTTTCAATGGCGACGCCGACGTGGTCATCACCGACGGCGTGGTGGGCAATGTCATGATCAAGCTGGCCGAAGGGCTCTCGGCCGGCATCTTCCGGGCGCTCCTCCATGAGACGCTGGAAGTGGACGCCGAGCTCGTGACCCGGCTGGAGCCGGTCATCAAGAACCTCTACGCCAAGCACGATTACCACGAGTACGGCGGTGCACCGCTCCTGGGCGTGAATGGCGTCTGCCTGATCTCGCATGGTTCCAGCGTGGCCAGGACGATCACCAACGCGATTCTTCGCGCCAAGCAGTTCGTGGCGAGCGGCATCAACGACACGCTCTCCACGCGGCTCTCGGAATCGTCGATCGCCAAGCCTGGCCCGGCCAACGCATGAACACCGCGAGGACGATCGGCGTCCGAATCGCGGGGACGGGGTCGGCACTGCCGTCGTGCACGCTGACAAACGCCGACTTTGAGCGGATGGTCAACACCTCCGATGAATGGATCAAGCAGCGCACGGGGATTTCCGAGCGTCGAATCTGCGGCACGGGCGAGAATGTGGCGACCCTGGCGCACGATGCCCTCTCGCGGGCGCTGGAAGCCGCTGGAATCGACGGGGCTGCGCTGGACCTGGTGATCGTGGCCAGCGTCGGAAGCGAAATGCGATGTCCATCCGCGGCAGGCAGGCTGGCCGCCTCCGTGGGGAACACACACGCTGCGGCCTTTGACCTGGTCGCCGCCTGCAGCGGCTTCGTCTATGCGATGATCGTTGGTGACACGTTGATCCGCTCGGGCCGGTACAAGCGTGTGGCGATCGTCGGGGCCGAGCAGATGACCAAGTTCTCCGACTACACCGACCGGAGCGTCTCGATCCTCTTCGGGGATGGTGCCGGAGCCGCCGTCCTGGTGGCCGACGATGATCCTTCGCTCGGATGCGTGTGGGAAACAATGGGGGGCGACGGCACCAACTGGCAACACCTCTACATTCCCGAACGCCGGGAGGACGTGCCCGAGTCGGACGCCAAGTGCACGATGGCGCTCGGGTGCCTCCGCATGAACGGGCCCGAGGTCTACAAGTTCGCCGTCACGAAGTTCTGTGACGTGATGGGGCGCGCACTCTCGGAAAACGGCCTGTCGCCTGCCGATGTCAGCCAGTTCGTCTGCCACCAGTCCAACATTCGCATCATCGCCAGCGCCCGGGACAAGTTTGGCCTCCCCGCCGACAAGGTGTACGTCAACATCGACCGCTACGGGAATACCAGCGCCGCCAGCGTGGGCATCTGCGTCGACGAACTGTGGCGCGCCGGCAAGATCACCAAGGGCAAGCCATTCCTCATGGTCGCCTTCGGTGGCGGGCTCACGTGGGCCGCCTCCGTCTGGAACGCCTGATCGATCCTGCGACCCTTGGCCCGCGTCACTGCCGGAGCATCACATGACCGCACCATCGCACCACGTCCTCCTCTGCCCTGGCCAGGGTTCGCAAGCCATCGGAATGGGGATGGCCTGGGCGGACACCGTCCCAGCGGCCCGCGAGGTCTTTGACATCGCCGACGCAACGGTGACATTGCCAGCGTGTGCCGGCGGGCGATCGGTTTCACGCGTTTGCCGGGAAGGCCCCAAGGACGTCATCGACCGGACCGACGTGGCGCAAGTGGCCCTCTTCACCGCAGGCGTCGCCTGCGCCAGGGCCCTGGGGTTTGACTGCCAATCCACCGCTCCCCTGGCCACCGCCGGACTCTCGCTGGGCGAGTACACCGCCTTGCATCTGGCGGGTGCCTTCACGCTGGAGGCGGGCCTGCAGCTGGTCGCTGAGCGAGGTCGACTCATGCAAGCCGCGGCCGAGGCCGTTCCCAGCGGCATGGTCGCCCTCATCGGGGCCGATGAGGGACAGGCCAGCGCCCTTTGCGAGGCCGCCTCCCAAGGCGAGACACTGGTCTGCGCCAACCTCAACTGCCCAGGCCAAATCGTGATCTCAGGCTCGGCCGCCGCCTGTGACCGGGCCGTTGCAGAGGCTGGATCGAGGGGCCTCCGGGCCGCCAAGCTGGCCGTCGCCGGGGCATTCCACAGCGACTTGATGGCCCCGGCGGCGGACGGGATGCGAACCGCCCTGGCCGCCACGGAAATCACCCTGCCCAGGTGCCCCGTCTGGAGCAATGTCACAGCCTCCCCGCACCTTCCGGATCCAGCATCGATCCGCGAAATGTTGGTCCTCCAGCTGACCAGCCCGGTACGATGGGGTGACTCCTGCGTGCACATGCTGTCGGCCCTTCGAGCGTCCCACCCGGACGCTTCCTACTGGGAACTGGCGCCCGGCTCCGTGCTCAAGGGACTGATGCGGCGCATCGACCGAACCTGCGAGGTGACCCCCCATGACACGCCTACTCCAACGACTGCCTAGGACGCTCGCGCTGGCCGCCTGCGGGACATCGCTCCTGTGGGTCTTCGGGTGCGGCGAAGAAGAAGCACCGCCGCCGCCGCCAGCCGTCGTCCGCGAGGAAGCGCCACCTCCTCCGCCGCCGGAGCCGACGGTGACCAGCATCGAGGACCTCAAGAAGCAGCTGGGGATCAGCGACATGGTCATCCTCGAGGAGGATGACGCGCCTGACACCGACGAGGAGCGCATCGCCGTCCTCAAGTTCTTCGACGCCTTCGCCAAGGGGGACGACAAGGCGCTCGGTGGCATGCTCTCATCGGCCGACAAGCAGCAACTTGCCGCCCTGGTCAAGGATGGCTCGTGGAAGTCCGTGACCGCTGACCTCAACATGATCGAGATCAAGACGGGGGCCAGTCCCGAGAGCAAGCCATGCGCCTTTGGACTCTTCGCGTTTGAGGCCGGCGACGATGAAGCAGGCGTCTGGCTCTTCGACGTGGCTGGAGCCACGGCGAGCTTCGACGCCGAACTCACGCCACCGGACGTGATGGGACAGCTCTCGGGCGCCGACCCCATCGGCAAGTGGTACGAACTCATCGCGGCGTTCCTGGCGGTCGCCGAGGAACCTGACGTCGTCGTCGAGATCGTGCAGGAAGATCGCACGGTCGAGGGCGATTCCTCTGCCGCACCGGACAATGGCGGTGGTGGTGGGATGGGCGGCGGCGGTGCACCGATGCGGCGCAAGCCGGTCGACACGCCGATCAACCCGGGCGGGCCCCCAGGGCTCACGCCGGGCGGCTGAACGCCCGCGCCCCGTCGACTCGACCTCATCGTGATGAATCACTCGCGGCCGGCCCGATTGGGTCCTGCCGCTTGCATTCACATCGTCATGCCGCCGTCCACCACCAGCACGTGGCCGGTGAGAAATCCGCCCTCGTCAGAGGTGCAGTAGGCGACGGCCGCGGCAATGTCCGCCACGTTTCCGAACTTGCGCACGGGAATGGTGGCCATCGCCGCATCCTTGACCCCCTGCGGGAGCGCGGCGGTCATGTCAGTGTCAATGAAGCCGGGGGCGACGACGTTGGCCGTCACGCCCTTCGACCCGAGTTCCTTGGCGATCGACTTGGTGAGGCCGATGACGCCGGCCTTCGAGGCGGCGTAGTTGGCCTGGCCCGCGTTGCCGTTGATGCCCGAGACGCTGCTCAAGTTGCAGATGCGGCCAAACCGGCCGCGCATCATGTGTCGGCCGGCCACCCGGCACGCGACAAAGGTGCTCTTGAGGTTGGTCTGGATGACGAGGTCGAAATCCTCGTCCGACATGCGCAGCATCAGCCCATCCTTGGTGATGCCGGCGTTGTTGACCAGGATGTCAAGGCGTCCGTGCTGCTCGGCCACGGCCTCGACCAGTTCGCCAAAGGCCTTGGTGTCGCCGATGTCGCACGCACGGGGCTCAAACGAGCCCCCAGCGGCCGCGATGGCCTCTCCCACCCCTGCCAAGCCATCGATCGACCGGGCCACGCCGACCACGTGCCGCCCGTCGCGCGCGAGGCGCTCCGCGATGGCCCTGCCAATGCCTCGGCTTGCGCCCGTCACGATGGCGACTCGCTTCTCGTTCATGCTTGCTCCTGCCGCCCTGGGGGCGGGTGGCGAAGCATAACCGCATGCCACGACGAACCCCGAGGGTACAGCGGTCGGTCGGCGTGCCTGGAGTTGTTGCCCTATACTTCCCGATGCGGCGCTGATGCCGCTCATTGGAGACTCCCGTGACTGAATCCGAGATTGAAGCCAAGGTCCTCACGATCATCGCCGACCGCATCAAGGTCGACAAGAACGAGATCACCCGCGAAACGAACTTCGCCACCGACCTCAACGCCGACAGCCTCGACATGGTCGAGCTGGTGATGGCGCTTGAGGAGGGCTTCGGGACCAAGATCCCCGAGGGCGAGGTCGAGAAGCTCCAGACCGTGGGAGCGGCCGTCGACTACATCAAGTCGAAGATGGCTGCCGGCTCCACCAACTGAAGCCGTCTAGTTCACCCATTGGGGCGCGGTCTGCCCCGGGACCTCCCGGAGACCCGCGCCCCTTTTTGCTTCCGCAAGACGGCGGCTGGCCCACCCGGGGTCGCCGCACTCATTAGCCTCCACCCACCATGCGCACTGTCCAACTCCGCCGAGTCGTCGTCACCGGACTCGGTGCCCTCACGGACGTCGGGCATACGGTGTCCGCGACGTGGGACTCACTGCTGTCCGGCCGCTCGGGCGTGGCCAGGATCACGGGGTTTGACCAGAGTTCCGACTGGCCCTGCACCATCGGCGGCGAGGTCCGGGGGGTCAATCTGGATGCGGTCATCGACCCTCGCGAACAGAAGCGGATGGACCGCTACTGCCTCTTCGGCGTCTACGCCGCGAACGAGGCCGCCAAGGATTCTGGGATTGACTTCACGTCGGGCGATCCCTATCGGCGCGGCGTGGCCATCGGATCCGGCATCGGCGGCATCGACACCATCGAGCAGGGCCACCTGAAGCTCCTGCAGACTGGCCCCAGCCGGGTCAGCCCCTTCACGGTGCCCAAGCTCATGGCCAACTCGTGCGCCGGGCACGTCTCCATCCGATTCAATCTCAAGGGGAGCAATACCTGTACGGCGACGGCGTGCGCGTCGGGGTCGCACAGCATTGGTGCGGCATTTCGTGCCATCCAGTTGGGCGAAGCCGACGTGATGATCGCCGGTGGCGCGGAGGGGGCCTGCACGCCGCTGTGCATCTCCAGCTTCAGCGCGATGAAGGCGCTGTCCACCCGAAATGACGATCCCACCCGGGCCAGTCGCCCCTTCGACAAGGACCGCGACGGATTCGTGCTGTCAGAGGGGGCCGGAATCCTCGTGCTTGAGGAACTGGAGCATGCGAAGGCTCGTGGAGCCACGATGTACGCCGAGCTGGTGGGCTATGGGAGTTCCGGTGACGCCAACCACATTGCGGCCCCGGACGCCAAGGGTGCCGGCGCGCGCCACTCGATGGCGATGGCGCTCAGGGATGCACAGGTCAACCTGGACCAGATCGGCTATATCAATGCGCACGGCACCAGCACGCCGCTCGGCGACGCCGCGGAGGTGGCCGCGGTGAAGTCGCTGTTCGGCGATCACGCCATGAAGCTGTCGATGTCGAGCACCAAGTCATGCACCGGGCACGCCTTGGGAGCCGCCGGCGGCATCGAGAGTGTGGCCACGGTGATGGCGGTCCGCCAGGGGGTGATGCCGCCGACCATCAACTTGGACCATCCCGATGAGGGCTTTGACCTGGATTTCGTGCCCAACCAGCCGCGTGAGCGTCGGTTGACGCATGCGGTCAACAACTCATTCGGGTTTGGCGGCCACAACACGAGCCTCGTGTTCGCACGCTTCGAGGGCTAATCGGCCGATGCCGCGCGACCTCCCTATCGGGAACGGGGACATGCTGGTGGCGTACGACCACCAGTTCCAGCTGCGTGACCTGTATTGGCCTCACGTGGGGATGCCCAATCACACGCAGGGACACCCACAACGGTTCGGCGTCTGGGCCGATGGGGCCTTCGCGTGGATCGACGGGCCTGGGTGGACTCGCGAACTTCTCTATGCGGCCGACTCGCTCGTGACGCACGTCCGGCTCTGCCACGCTGGCTTGGGCCTGGAACTCACGTGCCGCGATACGGTGGACTACTACAGCCCCGTGCTCTTCCGCACCGTCGAAGCCAAGGACCTGTTCGACCGACCGCGTGACATCCGCGTCTTCTTCCACGTGGACCTCTCCATCGATGAGAGTGCCATCGGCGACACCGTCAACTACGACCCCAAGCTCTCGGCGCTCATCGCCTACAAGGATGATCGATACTTCCTGATCAACGGGACCGACGGCCGGACCTGGGGGATCACGCAGTGGGCCACGGGCGCGAAGCGGATCGGCGATGCCGAAGGCACGTGGCGCGATGCGGAAGATGGATTGCTCTCCCGCAACCCGATCGCCCAAGGGAGCGTGGACGCCGTCGTGGGATTCCACTTGGCCGTCCCGCCCCGCGGCGCGTCCCGCGCCTGCCTCTGGCTTTGTGCGGGGACCAGCTATCCCGCCGTCAAGGAACTGGACGACAAGGTCCGGACCAAGACGCCGGACCGGATGATGCACCGCTCGGAGGCGTATTGGAGGCTTTGGTGCCGGAAGGAACACGATTCCCTCGCCGGGCTCCCGGAGCGCCTTCAAGTCCTGGCCAGGCGCAGCGCGCTGACGATCCGGACCCAGTCCGACAATCGTGGCGCGATCATCGCCGCCAACGATTACGACATCACGTCCTTTGCCGGCGATACCTACTCCTACATGTGGCCCCGCGACGGGGCACTCGTCGCGCACTCGCTGGCCTTGGCGGGGCAGAGTGACCTCTGTCGGCGTTTCTTCACCTTTTGCGCGAAGGTCATCAGCCCCGACGGCTACTTCCTCCACAAGTACAACCCGACCGGAACGCTGGCTTCGAGCTGGCACCCCTGGGTGGCCGATTCACGGCGAACCCTCCCTGTCCAGCAAGACGAGACGGCACTGGTCATCTGGAGCTTTCGCCAGCACTTCCAGCTCTTCCGCGACGTGGAGTTCCTCCGAGACCTCTACACGCCGCTCGTCGTGGAGCCAGCCAACTGGATGATGAGCTACCGGGACGCCAATGGGCTCCCGCTCCCGTCGTGGGATCTCTGGGAGGAACGACGCGGCGTGCACCTCTTCACGGTGGCGTCCGTCATCGGCGCACTGGAGGCGGCGGCGGCGTTCTCCTCCGACCTCGGCGCGCTGGACCGTGCGGCGGAGTTCACGCACGGCGCGGGCCAGATGCGGGAGGCACTCCTCCAACACTTCTGGAGCGACGAACGCGGCCAGTTTGCTCGGATGGTGACACCGGTCGGCGGCGGGTCGTACCGCCACGACTGGACATTTGACTCCTCCGCCGCGGGGCTCTTCAAGTTTGGCGCCTTGGCGGCGACCGATGAGCGGGTGGCCCGGCACATGCGGGCCCTGCGAGAGGCCCTGTGGTGCCAGACGCCCATCGGCGGCATCGCTCGGTACCAGAACGACTACTACCACCAGGTGGAGCGGCACGACATTCGTCGCGTGCCGGGGAATCCCTGGGTCATCTGCACGATGTGGCTGGCCCAGTGGCACATCGAGCGCGCCGCATCGCGGGAGGAGCTGGACGAGGCCCTGCCGCTCATGCACTGGGCGGCGGACCGTGCCTTCGCCTCTGGCATCCTTCCCGAGCAGTGCGATCCCTTCACCGGCGCACCGATCTCGGTGAGCCCGCTCACGTGGTCGCACGCCACGTTCCTCGCGTCATGCCACATGTATGTGCACAAGATGCAGCAACTGGCGGAAGTGGCCGAGCCTGCTGCATCCTGAGGTGTGGCGCCGGGGCGAGCCAACGGCGCCTGGCTCAGTCGCGACGACCGCCGAAGAGCAGCGCCAGCCGGAACGCCAGCTTGAGCGCCTCGATGTAGACCCAGGCGATCGACACCAGCAGCCCGAAGGTGAGGAACCACTCCCACGACGCCGGTGCGCCCGACTCCACCGCCCGCTGGATCTGGCCGAAGTCCATCACGAACCAGAGCGCGCCGACGATGAGCACGAGGACATTGATGCCAAGGCCAATCAGTGCGGCATTCCCGCCCTCCAGCGCGCTGCCGAGGGTGATGAATGGCATCTGGACATCGAAGATCGAGAGGATGAAGCTGATCCCGTAGATGATGACGATGCCCAGCGTGGCCACGGTGAGGAACGATGCGAACCGTTCCGTCGGCTTGAGGATGCCAGCCTTGTAGGCGCCGAGCATCGCCAGCATCAGGCTGGCCGTGATCACGAAGGCTTGCAGCGTGAGGCTGCCCATGCCCGTCGTCGTGATCCCGCGGCTGACCAGGATCGACTCGAGCCAGAAGGTGAGCGTGCCCAGGGCCACGCCTTCCAGCGCCGCGTAGAGCGGTGCGCCGATCTGGCAACGCTCGGGAGTCCTCGCCAGCGTGAAGAAGACGATCAACGTGGCGATCAGCGAACCGATCATCACCGCGCTGGACCAGCCCGGGTAGGCCGCGGCGAGCGCATAGCCACCGGCCCCCGCGATCGTCGCCAGGACCACGCAGCCGATCGTCTTGTTGACCACTCCCTGCACGGTGGCCGTCCGGCCGCTGGCGTCAGCGTGCGAATGGGAGAGCGCTCCCTCGAGTGAGGCGTCGGCGAGGACCGGATTGGTGGAAGTCAGCATGGTTGAGTCCCTTTCGTGTTCGTGTCGATCGCAGGGCGATGGGGCGGGCGGGCGATCAGCCGGCGGTCGCTGCCGCGGACTTCTGGACGTGTTCGACGTATTGCCGCACCTGCTCCACCACCGTGCGGTGGTGGGCCGTGTTGAAGGAGAAGTCGAAGGAGACGCCGGCGTAGGTGCACTGCGAGGAATCGATCCTCGTGTGGACCACCTTGCCGGTGGCGCACAAGGGCACTGGCATGTCGCGCCCGAGGTTGATCTCCAGCCAGAGCACGCGCGATCGGCCCAGGTGTGAAGCCTCGACTGGATCCACCCGCAGCCCGACGCCGCCGCCGCCCAGGTTCATGAGGACCGCCGGGAACTCCGGGCCGACCCGGGGCCGGGGCATGTCGCCCTTGGACACGGCACCATTCTTGAGGAACGCCTCGACGGCCGTCGCCACGACTCGCTCTGGTTCCACCACGCTGCTCGGATCCAGCAGCGGGAAGCAGCGAACCTTGGGGAGCGCCAGTCCCTCCACCTCGAATCGGGTGAATCGGCGGAGGCAGCGCTCGACGGACTCGGGGGCCTGCAGGCGCAGGACGGACTGCGTCCCCTGCCCCGACTGGGAGCACTTTCGCGAACGGAACTTCCAACGGTTCTGGCCCACCGTGATGGCGGCGATGAGCGGCGTCCCGTCGGCGATCGCGATCGGCTTGCCCACGGCCACCGGTGGCTCCACGACGAGGAAGTCGTCTTCGATCCCGAGGAGGCGCACGCGCCAGACCAGGTCTGCCGCACCCGCTTCCTCGACGGGATCGTTGCCGACCGTTCCCCGGTCGAGTGCAATCTCCAGGCCACCGCCACGCTCCATGACTTGCTGCATGGTGCGTCGCCACTCCTGTGTACGGCTTCGATTGGCTGGCACGGTGGGCGGATTCTAGGGCGCGCCGAATCGAACCGCGTAGAGGCCCGCCACGCCCGCCTGCAACGCGAGGCGCCTCTCGTCGGTGAGCGCGGGAGCCGCATCCACCCACTGCCGAAGCGTCGCCCCAGCCGGGCGGGGGCCGCACGATTCCACGAGGGCATCCATGAGCGGCGCGAACCGGGCGCAGCGGTCCAGCACGGCGTCTGGCGGGGATCGATACGTCGCCGTGGGTGACCACGTGTGCCGCAATCGATCCCGCCGCAGCCTTCGCACCAGGATCGCCATCGCACCCGCCAGCACCGTCGCGCCGATTGAGAGCAGCCACGTGCGTGCCCGCCATGCGTCGTCAGGATCCGGAAAGAGCGTCTGGGCAGTGGCGCGGATCCAGTCCACGATCGGCCGGCCCACGGCCTCCCACGCCCGTGATGGCCATTCGCGCATCTCCTTCCACAGTTGCGCCTGTGCCTGCTTGTCGAATCCGACGACGAACCGGGAGAACGCTTCCTCGACTGGCGCGACGGCCGCGAGCAGCGAGTCAGACCAGGATCGACGGGCCGCTCGCTGGACGGCGATGTACTCCAGCGGGCTTGGGTCGATGTTGCGCCACTCCGCTGGCCCAACCCGAACCTCGGGCCAGGCGTGCGCGTCGGACTCGCGCACGGTGTACGTGCCCGCGACGCCGTTGAACTCGCTGGCCAGGAACCCCGTGGCGACGCGCGCGTCGTGGCCTGCGGCCTGGCAGAGCGCGACGGCCGCGCTGGCGAAGAGTTCGCAGTGGCCACGCTGGCTGCGCACCAGGAAGTCCTCGATGGGGTCGATGTCTTGCGCCGGCGTGGGCGCGTCGAGCGTGTATCGGAATGGCGACTGCGACAGGTACTGGCGCACGGCGTCGGCGAAAGCGGCGGAGCGCTCCCAACCGGTTCTCGATTGGTCGAGCGTCGCATCGATGCCCATCGCGATGGCCTTCACGGCAGCCGGGAACGCCGTCGTCGCGACCGGGTCTGCGTGGCCGCCCGGGACTGGGTGGCCGCGCCACGCCATCGGTTCGGGCACCAGCAATCCCAGGTCGGCCTGCGTGGCATGCGGCTTGAAGAGGACTGACCAGGACGGAACGTCGGCGAGCAATGCCTCGCCAGTGCTCACGTGAAACGGGAGCGCCGGCACGCCCGGGACCTGGATGGCGAACGCAGGCTGCGGCATCGGCAGCGAGGACAGGCGCGAGCCGCGGGTCGCCAGGTCGGCCCGCCAGACCCCGCCCGTCCCCATGGGCAATGCGCTTCCCAGAAGCGCCCACGCCTCGGGCCCAGGCTGCAGGAATGTGGGGGATTCGCGCTGCGCCACCCACTGGTACCGCTGCCGGTCATAGTGGTCGGCCGTGCCGCCACGCAGGTAGATCGACCCGAGTTCCCCGCTGCGCCCGTCGCTTGGGTCGAAGATCGTGAGCCTGAGCACTTCGCGCCGGCTGGTGGAGATCGGCCCTCCTCCGGCGAGGTCCACCTGTGAGGCCAGTCCGCTGCGGACGCCGCCGCGCCACCAGGTGGGTCGATTGGCCTGTCGGGGAAACGTGACGAACACGCCGAGCGCGAGGCACGTGCTCATCGCGACGAGGAGCGCGGTCGTGCGTCCGATCGCGGCACGGCGCCCGCCCCGGCCTTCGTCGGCGTCGGGCCGCGTGGCGGCCAGTCCGAGCACCGCCTCGCGTGCACGCGACGAGAGCCTCGCGGAGCGAGCGAGCCGCTCCGCCATCAGGGCATGGATCACGACCGGCACGGCTGCGGCGACCACGAGGGTTGGCATCGCGCCTTGCGAGGAGAAGGCCGCGAGCACCAAGAGAACGGCCGCCATGTGGATGGTGGCGAGGTCGTCGCCATCCGGGCGCATCGTCCACAAGCGAACGAGCAGCGCGGTCGCCATCGCGATTCCAGCCGACGGCACCATGGAATCGACGTGAGGCGGCGGCGCGAGGAACACGATCGACCCGACGGCCGCGACAGCGGCCAGCACCGCGCCCCGGCGGGGCGACAGCAACAGTCGCGTGGTCCATCGTGTGCTGACGAAGCTGAGTGCCGCCAGCGCGAGTGCCGCACCCATGAGCCATGGACTCTCGGTGGAGAGGGTGAACGCCGACAGCGCGGCAGACGCCGCGAAAATGGTGGCGGGACGACGGGATCCTTGCGCGGAGATGGCCATCAGCGATCCTCCCGGATGGCGTCCAGTTGCGCACCCGTCAGGTGCGTCGCCTCTCGACCCCCGATCGAGTGATCGACCCGCTCCGGGTGGACCACGATCTCCCGGGCCGGGTGCGCTGTCCCGGTTGGGCGCGCTCGGGCGCGGGTTTCATCAAGGTCAAGTTCTCCCAGGATGCGATGCATGCGGACAAGGTGCCTCGCCCCGCCCCGGCACGGCAGCCCTCGGCCGGGGAACCCGATGAGTTCCAGTCCACACTCCAGCCCCTCGTCGATCGCGGCGGAGGCAAGGCTCGCCGCCAGCGTGATCGCGCGCTCCTCAAGCGCGCGCGGATCGCCACTGGACGACTTGACATCCGCAGTCGGGACGGCCAGGTTGAGCACGATGCGGATCCTCGGCTGCTCGGGCATGGATCGATCAACGACGACGATGTGCCCGGGCTGGGTGCTGCGCTGCCAAGCGATGTGCCTCGCACGGTCGCCCCGGCGCCACTCACGAAGCCCGATCGGGTCTTCGCCAGGCCCGATGCCACTCCCCTTCGAGCACCCGCCATGCGAGTGTTCCGTGAGTCCTCGAACGATCCCGGGTGCGAGTGCCACCACCTCGGGCGTGACGACGAGCGTTCGCGCCTGGCGCCACTGCAGGGTCTTTCGCGCAAGGCCGATCGGCGCGGCACTGGTGGCTGCAATCGTGTCCAGCCGCAACGCGCCTCGCCGCGAAGGCCGCAGCCAGCCGACGACTCGGCGTGTGGCCCTGGGCGGGACGACATCGACCCAGGCCGGTGACGCCCCGGGCCCGGCGCACGCCAGCTCCGTGATCGTGACGTCGCAGAGCGGAAGCACGCGCGATCGGTTGCGAACCCGGTACTCGATGGGCACGGCCTCGCCGACTCGACAGCGATCCGGCAGGCGGCGGACGGCCCGCATCCGAAGCATGGCCATCCCGCTGACCAGCCCCGACGCGAAGAAGAGGCCGACGGAAACGCCGAAGGCGCCGACCAACGCCGCGCTGGGCCGCTGCAGGGCGGCGGCCCCCAGGAGGAGCGCAACCGCCGCCAGCGTCCAACCCTGTCGCGTGAGCCGAGACCGACGCCGGCGTCCGTCGCGTGCCATGGCTAGGCGCCCTGCAGGAGGATGGCGGACGTCACGATGGACACGAGGGCAGCCGCAATCAAGGGGCTCGCCAGTGCGACGACCGAGACCAACACGATCGACGGCCAACGAATCGGAAAGATCACGTGCCCCGTGTCACCGCGGATCGCCAGCCACCAGCACACGACCGGCATGCCGATGAGGCCACCGCCATAGATCGCCCCGGCCACGCGAGGAGCGCTGCCTCCCCACTGGAGGACCCACAGGGGATCCAGCAACTGCACGGCCACGATCGCGGCGAGTGCCAGCAGCGTGAAGAGCGCGCTCGCCAACGGGATGGCTGCGCACAGCACGGCGATGGCCTCCTTCGTCGCGCGGCGCTCCGACGCGTCAAGTCGGGTGCGGGCGCGGCGAAGCGAGATCGGCGCGATCACCCATCGCAGCAGGCCCCAGGTCACCACGGGAGTCAACACGATCGCCGCCATGCGCAAGATCCGGTGCTCAACAGAAAACTCGAAGTCTGGCTCCCACTTCACGGTGGTTCGCCCAGGAGGGGTCACGCCGGGTGCCATCACGTGGAAGTCGGACGACGGGCGCATGAGTGACCACGGTGGCCCCTCGACCCCAACAACGAAACTGCCCGCGCCGTTGGAAAGCGGCGGAAAGGCCCAGCGGACACGCGAGCCGACGTCAATGATGGCGGCGAGGATGATCGCGGCCACTGGCAAGGTGAACAGTGCCGCACCCCTGGCGCTGGAGCGAGTCCATGCCTGCCGGGGCCATGCCTTCAAGATGAGGGGACGGCAGGCCGCGGCCATGACCGAGGCCAGGGGCCGTCGAGTCGGTATGGCGGCTTCGCCATGCCCGCATTCGGGGCACGTCGCCTCAAGGTCCGCCAGTCGGTAGCCGCAGTGGGTGCAGTGCACGGTTTCGCTCAGTCTGGAGTAGGTTAGGGCGCGATGGCAGGTGGTCCCGCCGATCCTGTGAAGCCCGACGCCGCCGATGGCCCGTGGGGATCGCTCCTTCCCGAGGAGACCGGATTCGTCGCGTTCTGGCCGGGCACCGAGCCGCCGCAGCTGGAGGAGGTGGTTGCCGCCGTGCGCGACTGGCTCGGCGTCGAAGAACGGCGGACCAAGATTGGGGAAGCGGCTCCCGATGGGGAGGCCGATGAGGACGATGGTGCCGACGGGGCCGATGGGGACGACGAGGCAGAAGAAGAAGAAGAAGAAG
>SXOD01000047.1 GCA_005776885.1 Planctomycetia bacterium | reverse complement strand
GATCACCCGTGCGATTGCCGACCATGCGCGCACCATCCGGGTCCCGGTCCACATGATCGAGACCATGAGCCGGCTTCGCAACATCCAGAAGCACCTCCTCCAGCAGCTCAACCGCGAGCCGACGGTGGAAGAGATCGCCGTGCAGGCCAGCATGCCGGTGGAGGAAGTCCGCCGCGTCATCAAGATCTCGCGCCACCCGATTTCGCTGGATCGCCCGGTCGGCGAGAGCGAGGACTCGCACTTCGGCGACTTCATCGAGGACGAGCGCCAGGAGGCGCCAAGCGCCAGCGCCGGCAGCGAGATGCTCCGGCAGCGGATCAACGACGTCCTCATGACGCTCTCGTACCGCGAGCGCGAGATCCTGAAGCTTCGCTACGGCATCGGCGACGGCTACACCTACACGCTCGAGGAAGTGGGCCGGATCTTCAAGGTCACCCGCGAGCGCGTGCGCCAGGTGGAGTCGAAGGCGCTGCGCAAGCTGCAGCACCCCACCAAGCGCAGCCGCTTGCTGAGCTTCCTCAACGAGGAGCAGAAGCAGGACGGGCAGGAGGGCGACCTCCTGCCGACCTTCGAGGACCAAGGCATCGAGTGAACGGGCGCCCAGTCGCTACGCGGCGCCGCCGATCGGGGGGGCGCCGCCGATCGACACCATCCGGAGGTCGCAGTACTCGAGGAGTCCTTCGGGCCCTCCCTCGCGACCCCATCCCGACGGCTTGACGCCACCGAACGGCGCCAGCGGCGAGGATGGCGTGCCGTCGTTGATCCCGACGATCCCCGCCTCCAGCTCCCGGGCGAGCCGGTCGGCGCGAGAGGTGTCGCGTGTGCACACGTAGGCGGCCAGTCCGTACGGGGCGGCATTGGCAATGGCGATCGCCTCGTCCTCCAACCGGAATCGGGCGACCGGCGCGATCGGACCGAAGGTCTCCTCGCGGAAGCAGAGGGCGGTCGTCGGCACGTCGGCTAGCACGGTCGGAGCAAGGAATCGGTCCAGGCATCCTTCCACATGGACCCTGTGCCCCCCGGTCACCAGGCGAGCGCCGCGGGACAGCGCGTCCGCGACCTGGCGTTCGGCCTTCGCCATGCCGTCGTCATCGATGAGCGGCCCAACTTCCGTGCCGGGGGAGAGGCCCCGGCCCACACGCAGCGAGGAAGCACGCGCAGCCAGCCGTTCCACGAAGGAGTCGTGGAGCCGGTCGTGGACCAGGATTCGATTGGCGCAGATGCACGTCTGGCCGGCGTTGCGGAACTTGCTGGCCGCGCACTGTGCGACGGCCGCATCGACATCGGCGTCCTCCAGCACGATGAAGGGCGCCAGGCCACCAAGCTCCAGCCCCAGCCGGACCACGCGCTGGGCACTGTGCGCAATGAGGAGCCGACCGACCTCGGTCGATCCGGTGAAGGAGACGAAGCGGACCGCCGGGTGGGAGAAGGCGACCGCGGCGAATCGGGAGGGTTCGCAGGTCACCGTGCGCGCGACGCCGGCTGGAACCCCTGCTTCCTCGGCCAAGGCCGCCAGCGCCAGCGCACAGAGCGGCGTGCGCTCGTCGGGCTTGATGACTTGGGTGCACCCGGTCGCCAGGGCTGGCGCCAGCTTCCGGGCGATCATCGCGATCGGGAAGTTCCACGGCGTGATGCAGGCGGTGGCTCCGGTGGCCTGGGCCAGCACGCGCAGTTCCTTGCCGCCGGGCAGCAATGAAGTGCGCAGCGGACGCGTGAGGAGCGGCGGGGCCTCGTGGGCGGCGACGTCAAAGAAACCGGCGGCGTACGCCACTTCGCCGCGAGCCTCGGCGAGTGGCTTCCCCTGCTCACGCGTCATGATCGTCGCGAGGCGCCCAGCGTCCCGGCGGAGCAAGTCGCCGAGGCGGCCGACGATGGCGCAGCGGTCCTCGACGGTCCTGGCGCGCCACTCGGGGAGCGCCGCGGCAGCGTCGTCGAAGGCCAGGGTGATGGCCTCACGGCACAGGTCTGGCACGGAGGCGATGCACTCGCCCGTCGCGGGGTTGAGCACCTGGATGACGCCGTCGGCCTTCATGGAACGAGTCTATTGGGGGCGAACGAATCCAAGGCGGGTCCACCCCCTACACTGGCCGCATGGCCAAGGCTGTCGTCGATCCCAATGAACTCCGCCGCTTTGCCAACGACCTCCGCAAGTTCAACAGCGATGTCCAGGCCGGCATGTCGCTGCTCGGTGCGCGGATGGGGAGCCTGGCCCAGACATGGCGCGACCAGGAACAGTCCAAGTTCTCGGAGGAGTTCGAGTCGACCGTCAAGGTGCTGCAGCGGTTCGTGAAGGCGTCGGACCAGCACATCCCGTTCCTGCTCCGGAAGGCGGATCGCATCGACGATTACCTCAACCAGCGCTAGCGGATGTCAGGAGCCCGAGTCCAGTCGATCGAAGTGCTCGGCGTGGCCAAGGTCGCGCTGGTTGACCTCAAGGATCGACTGGGCACCGGCCTCTCCGAGGCCACCAGCGACCTGGAGCGATTCGCGCAGTGGCTGGAACAGGAACAGCCGCGATTGCTCGCCTCGCAACTGCGTCGGCAGGAGGACGCCGTGGTCATGGCCAAGAGCGCGCTCTACCGAAAGGGCATGGTGGTCAGCTCCAAGGACAGCAAGCCGTCGGTGGTGGACGAGAAGAAGGCCCTCCAGCGGGCAATCGAAAGGGCGGAGGACACGCGTCGAAGGCTGGCCGCGGTCAAGAAGTGGGCGGTGGCCTTCCAGCGGGAGCTCCTGCTCTTCAAGGGTGCCGTCGGCGGGCTCCAGGGGGCGATCGACCATGACCTGCCGCTGGCGATCGCCACCGTTTCTCGCATGGCCATTTCGCTTGAGCGCTACGTGTCGGAGCAGGCGCCGGATGTGGAAAGGCTTTTTGGCGAGGCCCAGGCCCAGGCCGCAGCCGCGCTGGAGGTCGGTGCCGCCGGCGCGATGCGTCGCGGGGGCGTGGATGGGGTGGAACCTGCCGCCGGCGCAGCGCAGAAGCCTGCTCCGGGGCCGACATCGGCGCCACGCACGGAACCGGGGAACCCATGAGCGCACACGGCACCAAGGCCAAGTTTCAGCTCGCGCTCAAGGACTTTGAGACCAAGTGGCGACAACTCCAGGAGACCTGGGACGACCCGGCGAGCCGGGCGCTCAACACGAGGTACATCGAACCGCTCCATGACCGGGTCCGGCAGGCGATCTCCGCCCTGGAGAAGATCGCGGAGGCGCAGGCCGCCGCGAAGCGCGAGTGCTCGTCCGGCGAGTACTGACCGGGTGGCTGGATGACCCCTACACTTCCCGGCGTGTCGTTGGACCTGTCGCGCGAACGAGATCCGAGCTTCACCCACGTCGAAGCCCGGCTGGTGGCCCTGCTCGCCGAAGCCGGTCAGCGGCTGGAGCGCGAGCGTGCCGAGTGCACCCATCGGGTGGATTCCCTCCGGGACGCGGAAGAGCGTCGTCACGCCGAGACCATCGCCGAGGTCCGATCCGCCGCGTCCGCATCGCTGGCGGCTGCGAACAGCGAGCGAGATCGCGCCATCATCACGATCGAGCGGCGCTTCGGCTCCCGCCGTGAGCGACTCCTGGAGCAACTGTCCGAGCGACGGGCGCTGATCGATTCCACGGCGGCGGATGCCGTCGCGTCGGCCAAGGACCGATTCGAGCGAAAGCTCTGGATCGCCGAAAGCCTCTTCGAGGAGCAGGAGCCATTGCCGCGGCGCCGGTACGAAGAGGCGCAGGCGAATGCGACCGAGGCACTGGCGCGCGTCAGGGAGGAAGTCGAGGAGCTGCTGACCTACGTCCGCAGCTGCCGCGTGCGCATGCCGGGTCCCCTGCCCTTCGAGGGACCGATCGATGACCCCGCCAAGATCCTGGAGGATGCGTTCCGGGCCTTCGCGCAGAGCCTGCCACGAATCCGGAGGCAGCGGCTCCCGAAGCTGTTCCGGAGCATCGTGCCGCTCGTCGTGCTTGGTGGGGTGATCCTGGTGGGGATCGCCGCGGCCGCAATCGTGTCCACGAACATGACGTCCATCGCCACGGGCGCGGGGGCCGGCGTGGCGATTGGCGTTGCCGTCCTGGCGGCCCTGCACGGTGCGATGCGCGGGCGCCTTCGTCGCGAGCTGGCGGCTGTCCAGGTGGACGCCGCGCGCGCCGAGGCGGCCTTCGCGAAGTGGCTAGAGAACAACGCGCGGGATCGCGCGGACGCCGAGCGACGGATCGCCGCCACGCGTGACGAGGCCGTCGAGGCGGCGCGCCTGGAGTTCAGTCCCAAGGAATCCCGGGCTGCGGAGGCGCGATCGAGGGCCCTGCGCCAGGCCGCGGAATTGGAGGGGCGGGAGGTGGAGCGGTACACCACCGAGCGCGAGCGTGCGCTGCGCGAAGTGGCGTTTGCCCACGCCGCGCAGGTGGCCGATGCCGCGGCGACGCGCGACCGCGACGAGTCGGCCGAGGTGGCTCGGCACCGGGAGTCCATCAAGGCGATCGAGTCGCACGAGCGCGAATCGGTGGATGCCACCGTGCGGGATTGGTGCGCGCGGCGGGATCGTGCGCAGGCGGATGCCGACGCGCTCGCCAGCGCCTCGGCGACGCTCCGAAGGCCGTGGGACTTGATGATGGGCGACTCGGCGCTTGCGGTGCGGTTCGCGCCGGCGATCCCGTTTGGTGCCTTCACGATCGACGCCGGGATCGTGCCCGGGTGTTCTCCCACGCAGCCCGAACTCCGCTGGCGGGATGGATCGCCGCCCCGCGTGGAGGCCGCCGCGGCCATGTGCTTCCCCCACCGTGGTGGGTTGCTGGTGGAGTGCGAATCCGCGGGCCGGCTGGAGGGAATCCAGTGCCTGCAGACGTCGATGCTGCGGCTGCTCACGCTGATACCGCCGGGCAAGGTCCGGTTCACGATCATCGACCCCGTCGGGCTGGGGCAGGGTTTCGCCGGGTTCATGCACTTGGCTGACCACATGGAGGCGCTGGTCGGGGACCGCATATGGACGGAGACCCGGCACATTGAGGCTCGACTCACGGAACTGACCGAACACATGGAGACGGTCATCCAGAAGTACTTGCGAGACGAGTTTGCCGACATCGAGTCCTACAACGCGCAGGCGCAGGAGATCGCGGAGCCGCTTCGATACCTGGTCATCAGCGACTTCCCGGCGGGCTTCAACGAGTCGGCGGTTCGCCGGCTCAACAGCATCGTGGAGAGCGGTGCACGGTGCGGCGTGAACGTGATCATGCTGCGCGACACGCGCATGCCCTTGCCGACGGGCACGGACCTGGAACTGCTGCGCTCACGACTGACTCGGCTGGAGCACCATGCCGGTGGCTGGAGGTCGCTCGAGGCGGGCGTCGAGGGGCTCCCACTCCGGCTGGATCCGCCAGCAGACGCCGAACGGTCGATCGACATCGTCAATCGGGTCGGGCGTGCGGCCAAGGCCACCTCCCGAGTCGCCGTGCCCTTCTCGATGATCGCCCCGCAGCCCGGGGAAGAATGGTCGCGGACGACGGAGCGCTCCGTCGGCGTGGAACTGGGACGGACGGGAGCCACGCGACTGCAATCGCTCACGCTCGGGCTTGGCACGGCGCAACACGCCCTCATTGCCGGCCGCACGGGCTCGGGCAAGTCCACGCTCCTCCACGCCATCATCACGAACACGGCCCTCTGGTACAGCCCCGACGAGGTGGAACTCTGGCTGATCGACTTCAAGAAGGGCGTCGAGTTCAAGACCTACGCCACCAACCGCCTGCCGCACGCCCGTGCCGTTGCGGTGGAGACCGACCGCGAGTTCGGGCTGAGCGTCCTCGCCGGCCTGGACGTGGAGATGAAGCGGCGCGGCGAGATCTATCGGCAGCTCGGCGTGCAGGACCTGGCTGGGTATCGACGGACTGGCCAGCCAGAACCGTTGCCGCGCGTCCTCCTCATCGTCGACGAGTTCCAGGAACTCTTCGTGGAGGACGACAAGGTCGGGCAGGATGCCGCGATGCTGCTGGACCGCCTCGTGCGACAGGGCCGGGCGTTCGGCATGCACGTGATCCTTGGGTCGCAGACCCTTGGCGGCACGTACGCACTGCCCAGGACCACGATGGGCCAGATGGGCGTGCGCGTGGCGCTGCAGTGCAACGAGGCGGATGCCTCGCTCATCTTGAGCGACGACAACCTGGCGGCTCGAGGGCTCTCCCGGCCCGGCGAGGCCATCTACAACGATGCCGGAGGGTTGCTTGAGGGCAACAGCCCGTTCCAGGTCTGCTGGCTGGACGAAGAGGACCGCGATCGCTACTTGGTGCGCGCCCGCGAGCTCTTTGCCGCACGCTGGCCCGATCGCCCCGACCGGATGGTGGTCTTCGAGGGGAACGCCCCGGCGCAGTGGGAACCGAGGTTGCTGGCGCGGGAGGTCGTGGCCGACGGGGAGCGCACGGGGGGCCGCGCCCGCCCCGCGCTGCGGGCCTGGCTTGGCGATGCCGTCAGCATGAAGGAGCCGACCAACGTGCCGTTGAAGCGCCAGAGTGGTGCCAACATCATCGTGGTGGGCCAGCGTGACGAGGCTGCCCTTGGATTGGCCACCGCCGTGCTCGGGAGCGCTGCCCTGGCCGAACCGGTGCAGGGTGGCCCCGTGCGAGTGGAGGTGATCGACGGCATCGCCCCCGACGAGCGTGACGCGGGACGACTGCAGCGACTCCATCGATCGCTTGGGCTGGCTGGTTCCGTTGGAGTTCCGCGCGACGTGGAACACACGCTCATCGGCGTGGCGCAGGAAGTGGCGCGGCGCACCACCGAGGGGCTCACTGACGAGGCACCCATTCTCGTGCTGATCCACGGTGGGCATCGGGTTCGCGCGCTTCGCCGCAATGAAGACGATTACTCGTTTTCGAGTGAAGGCACGCCGGCCACGCCTGACAAGCTCTTCGCGGCCATCCTCCGAGATGGCCCGCTGGTCGGCGTGCACGTCATTCTTTGGGTGGATACGGTGACCAACCTCAATCGGCTGGTGGATCGATCGGGCATGCGCGAGTTGGACTGGCGTGTCTGCTTCCAGATGTCGAACAACGACTCGAGTGCGCTCATCGACTCCCCCGCAGCCAGCCGCATCGGCCAGCACCGCGCCTTGGTGGCCAGCGAAGAACACGGCACGATCGAGAAGTTCCGCCCGTTCGCGCCGATCGATTGAGCCCGGGGCTGAATCTGGATTGCGCAATGAGAGTCGGCGGCCGCCTCACGCGGTGGCCACCGTGAGGTCACGGTCGACCTCGTCAAGCAGCCGTCGCCACTTGGTGGGAGTGCTGCCATTGGGTGGACGCAGGTGCGGAGCCAGGATGGCCACCGGCATCCATTCAAGGAGCTCCACAAGCTCCGCCAGCCGGGCCTCGAAGGTGGCGTCCTCCGCGTCCGTGCGACGAAGGGCGGCACGGAGCCGGAGCCGTTCGAGGCGGGCGAGGCATGCCATCCACTCGGTCCAGCCGCTCGGGTCGGCGCCGCGGGATGTCGGCGGCCTTTGCAGCGCATGGTCGATGGCCCTGAGGATGCCCTGCACCCGCGAGGTGGGACCCCAGTTGGTCGACCGCAGCGTGCCCGAGGGAAGGGCGCGCTCGGCGAACTCGGCCACACCACCCGCGAGCGCCGGGTGGGCCACGCTGGCGCGTTCGATGGCAACGGCCACTCGGGAGGCAAGGCCAGCAAGGGCCAGCGCTTCAGCCAGGACCTGGCGACACGCGTCGTGGAGTCCTGCCTCCGCTCCGGCCCCGAGGGCCATTGCACGCTGCGCGCAGGCGGAAAGGAGATCGTCGCCGGCGCGTGGGCCAAGGATCCGTCCCGTGAGGACGAACTCGTTCCAACGAGGGTCGAACTCGAGGTGGTGCTTGATCGCGCTGCGCCACGGCGCCGGCGCGGGACGGCCGGGTGGCGTCGACGCTGCGGACGAGGGCGGCGAAGGGTGCCCGGCCGCGCGAAGTTGCCTCCATCGACCCATGAGTTCCTGCGGGTTTCGGGTGGACAGCACGAGCACCCCCGAGCCATCGGCAACCTCGACTCGCGGCAGCAGGTGGTTGGCGACGTGAAGCGATGTCGGGCCGTCGGCCCTTCCGACGGCGTCTGCCGCCACCGCATCACCGCCGATCCAGCGCAGCCAGGCCTCCCACTCAAGCACGAGGTCGCCCTCGGCCCCGGCGAGGTAGGTGGTGGCCGACTCGATGATCGCTGCATTGGTCCCCAGCCGCTGGCGAACGTTCTTGGGAAGCGCGCGGACGAGCGCTTCCACGATCTCATGGTGGTGTCCCGGGAGCGGTCGCAGCAGCCTCCGAACACTCTGTTCGTCCGGCAATGCGGCCAACTCGCCCGTGGAGAGCGCCACGGTCGCGCCATCGCCTGCTTCACCCGGGCTGTGTGCGTAGCGGATGGGGAGGATCGAACCGCCGGCACGAACGGCGTCGGGAAAGCTCTCCTCCAGCCCCTGTTCGGCGCCCGCCGCGCGGGCATCGGCATCGGCGAGGCAGAGCAGCTGGGGGTCGCGGCGCGAGGCGTCGCGGTACCAACGCTTCAATGACGGCCAGTCGTGGATCGCCGGAGGCACACGAGCATCGAAAAATGCAAATCGCTCCTGCTCGCTGGCCACCAACCCCGAGCGACGTCGACGACGCTCCTCTTCCCGGACGCTTTCGATCGCCGCTGCGTTGTGCGCCGTGAAGGGAAGTTCCGTGGGGGCCTGGCCATCCACCAAGGCCGATTGAATGAGGATGTCGCGCGCCCCGGCGGGGTCGACGGGGCCGAATGGAACGCGCGATCGCTGCACGACCGTGAGCGAGCCCCAGTGCACCTGCTCCCACGCCGCGACCTGCCCGGTCTCCACCACCCAATGTGGCTCGCTCACGACTCGACGGAGCCCGTGCCGCACCGACTCGGCCACCCACTCGCTCCGGATCACGCCGCAGAGCCTGGCCTGGCGGCGTCCGGTGTCGACCACTTCGGCGGCGACGATCCATCGGGGCTCAGCACGGGCCAGCACGCTGCTGGGGTGGATCTCAAGCGACTGCCCGCTCGGCAGGCGGTAATGGCCATCGTTCGTGCGCTCGGCCACGGCACAGGCCAGGCCGTGGACGAGTGCGCGGTGCAGGTTGGCGATCTCCGCCGGGTCGCCGATCCCGATCGCCGGCGGCACCCCATCCGCGGCCAGGGTGCGACGAAGCTGGTCGTGGACGAACTGCCATTCGCGCAGCCGCAAGGCCGAGAGGTAGTTGGAACGGCACCACCGCTTCAGGGCGGAGGACCCATTCGATTCACGCGCGCGAGTCCATGCCTGCCACAACTTCAGGACCGTGCCGAAGTCGCTCTTGGGATCTCGCCAGGCCGCGTGGGCGATGCCGGCCTGCTGGAAGGCGTCGGCGGGACGGATGCGCGGGTCGGTGGTGGAGAGAAAACTGGTGACGACGGCTGCTTCCGCGGGGCATCCCTCCTTGACGGAGGCGAGCAGCACGGCGCCGAGACGCGGGTCGATGGGCAACTCCGCCAGTCGCTGGCCCAGCGCGGTGAGCCGGTTGTCAGGTTGGAGCGCCCCGATCTCCCGGAGCGAGTCCCGAGCCTCGGCGATCGCCCGTTCCGCGGGACGATCGACAAAGTCGAATCGTTCCGGCGCCCCCAGCCGGAGCGAGGCCATGCGGAGGATCACTCCAGCCAGGTTGGTTCGACGGATCTCCGGTTCCGTGAACATCGGTCGCGAGGCGAACTCATCCTCGGCGCAAAGCCGGACGCAGAGGCCGGGCCCCAGCCGCCCCGCGCGACCTGCCCGCTGGTGGGCGGCGGCTTGCGAGATTGGCTCCAGCGGCAGGCGCATGACACGCGAGCGAGTGCTGTACCGAGCCATGCGCGCGAGCCCGGAGTCAACGACGCTCCGGATCCGGGGCACGGTGAGCGACGTCTCCGCGATGTTGGTGGCCAGGATGGCGCGCGGCCGCTGACCCGGCGAAAAGACGCGATCCTGCTCCGCGCTGGAGAGTCGCGCGTAGAGCGGCAGCACTTCGGCGGAATCTCGGAGTCGCCCCACGAGGATTTCCTGGACCTGTGCGATTTCGGCCTCGCCGGGCAGGAAGCACAGGCAGTCACCCTCGCCGGCTTCCAGCAACGAGGCGACTTCGTCGGCGGCGGCCTCGATCACGGAATCCTCGTCCGGGGGCGGTGACCAGCGGACCGGCACCGGGTGGAGCCGTCCCTCGACCGTGATGGTCCGCGTCGTGTGTCCCGCGGACTGGAAGTGCGTGGCCAGTCGATCCGCATCCAAGGTCGCGGAACTGAGGACGACCCGGAGTTCCGGGCGCGTGCGCAGGACCTTGGCCAGCACCCCGAGCAGGAAGTCGATCGCCACGCTGCGTTCGTGCACCTCATCGACGATGATCGTGTCGTACGAACGGAGTTGCCGGTCGCGGTGAAGGTCCTGGAGCAGCAGCCCATCGGTGATGGCGACGATCGGTGCCTCTGGCTTGAGCTGGGACTCGAACCGCGTTCGGTAGCCGATCCATTCACCAAGCGGCTGGCCCAGTTCCGAGCTCACGCGTGTGGCGATGGCGCGAGCCGCCACTCGCCGCGGCTGGGTGATCGCGATTCGGCCGGCGAAGTCCGGTCGAGCGATGGCGGCCATCCGCGGGAGCAACGTGCTCTTGCCCGAACCGGTCTCCCCGGCCACGATCGTCACGGAGACGTCGCGAATGGAGTTGCGGATGGGATCAACGGCCCTCGCCACCGGGAGCGACTCTCCCAGTTCCACCGCCGCAACGGCGCGACGTCGTTCCAGGCAGCTCACGGGAGTGAGTGTATGGGCGCACCCGTTCCGGGGGCCTTTCTGGCGAAGCGGTGCGCTACGATGGTCGCGCTCAGGGCGCGTAGCTCAGCGGCAAGAGCGCTGCTTTTACATAGCAGATGTCACAGGTTCGATCCCTGTCGCGCCCATTGCCCCGTGTGCCCGTGATCCATGTCGACTCACCCTGCCCATCACCCGAACCGCTCCCGTTGTCGAGCCATTCCCCAAGCGCTCGCACTCGCGGCGATTGCGCTGGCCACGGCCTGCGACATGACGGAGTACGCCGACCGTTCAAAGGTCGAGCGGGTGTCGGCCACGGACAAGGCCAACTTCTCGATTGACGTCGACCCGATCCTGCGCGGCACGCTTGCGTCGGAGACGGTGGTCATCGGCTACGAGCCGGTCATCGTCCGGGGATACGGCTTGGTGGTCGACCTTCCCGGGACGGGCAGCCGCGTGTCTCCCGCCCCGATCCGTGCGCAAATCATCGCCGACCTGGCTCGGATGGGATTTGGCACCGGGACTCGAAATGACCTTCCCGGGCCGGAGGCACTCCTCGACAGCGAGGACACGGCGATAGTCGCTGTCGAGGGAATCGTTCCGCCCGGCGCAGTCAAGGGTTCCCACTTCGATGTCCGGGTGTATGCCGTCCCGGGATCAGCCACGACCAGCCTGGAAGGTGGCCGACTTGCTTTCGCCGACCTTCGCCCGGGGCCATTCCGCGTCGGCAGCGAGCAGGCCAAGCTGATGGGGACCGCGAAGGGCTCGCTGGTCATCAACCCATTCGCCAATCCGGGGGCGATCGGTGAGGACAGCATCGATCGACTCACCGCTCGCGTGCTGCACGGCGGCACGATCGACGAAGACCTGCCGGTCCGGCTCCGGTTGGCCACCCCAAGCCACAACCGGTCCAAGGTGATCGAGGCGGCTGTCAACAGCGCGTTCCCGCGCGAGGCCGGCCAGCGCGAGGCGACTGCGCGCGGGCGCACGGATGAGGTGATTGACGTGGCCGTCCCGCCCTCGTGGCAGGATCGCACGGATGAGTTTGTCCAACTCCTCCGACATGCCCCCGTGCAGCTGGCCGACAACGACCGCATGGCGGTCAGCATCCAGAAGGCACTCCTGGCGAACCCAGGCGCCGCCGACGCGGCCCGATGGCGTTGGCAGGCCCTTGGCAAGCAGTCGCTGCCCGCCGTCCGGGAACTCTATGAGTATCCCGAAGAGCAGCCGCGATTCGCCGCGCTCACGGCCGGTGCCGCGCTGGGTGACCCCAAGGTGGTGAAGCACCTTGAGAAGATCGCCAACGAGTCTGACCGATCGCTGCGGATCCGGGCGATCGAGCTCATGGGGTCGATGGGATACAACCCGGACATCGACTTGGCCCTTCGGCCCCTGCTGGATGATCCCGACCTTGACATCCGCCTCGAGGCGTATGAGGCGCTGGCCGACCGCAGCGACCCCATCATCCACCGGTACGTCGTCGACAAGAAGTTCGACCTCGACCTTGTCCCCTCCAAGGAAGCGCTGATCTACATCACGCAGACCGGGACCCCTCGCATCGCCATCTTTGGGGGCGAGGCGCCGGTGAAGCTCCCCATGACCTTGGTGCAGTGGGACGGGCGGCTCATCATGCGCGGCGACCCGGGCGATGAACGCTTGGCCGTCCGGTACCAGGCCCTTCAAGGTGGCCCGGCGCAGCAGGCCACCGTGGCCCCCTTCCTGCCCGAGATCGCCTTTTCGCTGGGCCACGGCGTGAGCCGGGACGCACGCCCGAGTGGCTTGGACATGACCTACAGTGACGTCGTCGCGGCGTTGCACGGGATCTGGAAGCAGGGGTTCTCCAACGCAGAGTTCCGGGCCGAGCAGGATCGACTCCTGGCGGCGATCCTCCGCACCGATCCGCTCACGCGCGAGACCATTCGCCCTGACTTTGCCAGCGAGCGGGCGACCATCCAAGAGGACCCGGCGCTTGCCGGCGTCGGGAGCAGCGCAGTGGATCCGCTCAAGGATGACCTGAACCGGGCCGAGTCCGGCCGGAACCCCGCCGAGACCGTGCCGCGCTGACGAGCGACGGGTTCCCCACGGGGTTGGCATGCGCTTGAATTGCAGGGCGAAACCGCAGATACTCCCCGGAGAAGTGTCCCCGTCGCACGGAAGCCTTGCGGGGCCCGCGCCTAACAGGAGGTTTGATCGATGCGGTTGTCCAAGGTCACGCTGAGCGGTTTCAAGAGCTTCGCGGACCACACTGAATTCAACTTCGACGAGGGGATCATCGGCATCGTCGGGCCCAACGGCTGCGGCAAGAGCAACGTCGTGGATGCCATCAAGTGGGTGCTCGGTGAACGGAGCGCCAAGAGCCTCCGGGGCACTGCGATGGCCGACGTGATCTTCGCGGGCAGTGCGGCACGAAAGCCCGCCGGGAGCGCGGCAGTCACGCTCTCCTTCGAGAACCCCAAGGTCACGGCCGAGGAGGCCGCACGCCGGGATCCATTCAACGCCTCCGGCAATGCCCGGCCGACGGAACCGGATGGCGGCGAGATCGAGATCGAGGGGATCGACGAGTCCGGCGCGGAGGCCGACGTCGTGCGCCGCGGTGCCGTGCCGGACCGCATGCTTCCCGTGGACTCGGACGCGGTCGACGTGACGCGGCGGCTTTGGGCCGATGGCCGGAGCGAGTACCTGATCAACGGCCGCAAGGTTCGCCTTCGCGACATCAAGGACCTCTTCTTTGACACCGGCATCGGGACCGATGGGTACGGCATCATCGAGCAAGGCAAGGTCGCCGCCCTGCTTGAGGCGAATCCCTCCGAACGGCGCGCGGTGCTGGAAGAGGCCGCTGGCGTCGCGCGATTCCGGACGCGACGCGCGGAAGCGATGCGCAAGCTGGATGCGGCCGAGCGAAACCTCGTGCAGGTTCGCGAGCAGCACTCGGGGACGGAGCGACGGCTTCGCATCGTCCGCGGCCAGGCCGACAAGGCGCGCCGGTACAAGGAACTGGAATCGCGTCGACGGGAACTCCGCGAGTCCATCGTCCTGGACCAGTACCGCGAGCTGGCGCAGGAGCAGGGCTCGGCGAAGGGTGACTGCGACGCCACCGTGGGGGCGCGCGATGCCGCCGAGCACGCGATCCGCGCCATCGAGGCCTCGCAGCTGGATCGAGAGGTCGCCCGTGACCGCGCGGCGGGAGCATGCCACGCCCTGGAGCGGGACGCGCTCGAGGCTGATGGCGCCGCCCGCGAAGCCGCCGCGCGCGTCGACATGCTTGGGGGACGGTTGGGGGAGGTCCGGACGCAGGTGGAGCAGGAGCGAACGGGGATCGCGACGCTCGACGAGCGGCTCCAGGAACTTCGCGCCGAGGTGGATCGAGCCCAACAGGCGGAGGAGCAGGCGCACGAAACGGTTCGAGGGGTCGACCAGGCACTCGTGGGGGCGGCTGAGCGTCGCAACGCCGCCGCCGGCGATGTCGCCCAGGCGCGGGCCCGCGTGGATCACGCGCGTGATGGCTGGCACGGCGCAGAACGCGAGCGTGCCCGGCTGCAGGAGCGGCTCCACGGCACCACCGTTCGCGTGCAGTCCGTGCGGGAACAACTGGCCAGGCAGGCCGCACGGGAGCAGCCCTTTGACCAGGAGCTGGACACCCATCGATGCGCGCTCAATCGCGCCACGGTCTCGCTGGCGGTCGGCCGTGACGACGAGGCACGGCTCGTGGCCCAGCTCACCTCCGTCTCGGCATCCGCCGAGGCGATCGACGATCGCCGGAGCCAGGTCTCCCGCGCGATTGCCGACCTCCGCGACCGCCGGTCGCGCATCGAGGGTCGGCACCGGGTGCTGGCGGACCTCGATGCCTCGCACGAGGGACTCGGCAGCGCGACCCGCGCCGTGCTGGGCAACCGAAACCGGTTCCCCGGCGTCATCGGCGTGCTTGGCGAGATGATCGAGACCGATCGGGGCCATGCACTCGCTGCCGAGTCGGCACTGGGTGACCGACTGGACCTCCTGCTCATCAAGGACGCCACCGACACGACGGCCTTCCTCGCGCAGGCCATCGCTGGCGATGGCGCCGACCGAGTGAATGGACGCGTGCGATGCGCGGCGATCGAGTGGCCCCGCCACGCCGACCCCCGCCCCGCGAGCGTCGACGGCGCCGTCCCGCTCTCCTCGGTGGTCCGCGGCCTCGGCTCGGCCGCCCCGCTCGTCGAGCACGTCTTGGCAAACGCGTGGCTTGCCACATCCCTGGAGCGCGCCATCGAGTTGGCGCAGGGCCCGCTGGCAGGCGCCCGGATGGTCACGACCGCCGGAGACCTGGTCGATGAGTTCGGCGTGGTCGCGACCGGACGCGCGGAGCAGTCGACGGGCGGGATGGTGTCACGGCGTGCGGAGCTGGTCGACCTCACCAGCCAGGCCGAGTCCTGCCGGATGGAGCTGGAGGGGCTTGAAGGCGAGATGGCCGGGCTCGAGGGTGAAGAGCGGGAATCCGCCGCGGCGCAGCAGCAGGTGGAATCGGCCCTCTCGGCCGCGCGCCGCCTGATCGTCGAGAGCCAGTTCCAGATCGAGCGCACCACGCAGCTCATCGCGCGGGTCGAGCGTGAGCGCACCGCCATCGTCGCCGAGCGCGCGGAGGCGCAGGAGCGGCTCGAGTCCATGCTCCGGGAGACGGTGTCGCTGGAGTCGGCACTCGAGGCGCAGGCCGCGCAGGTCAGCCATGCCCGGGAGGCCCACGAACAGTCTCAGGCGCAACTGCGGTCGCTCGAAACAGCGTTGGCCGCGGTGGAGGACGACTTGGGTTCCAAGCGCATGGCCCTGGCCGAGGCGAACGCGATGGCGCAATCACGCAGGCGGGAACGGTCGCTGCTGGCAACCAGTGCCGACGAAGCCGCACGTCGCCGCGCGGAGTTTGCCAAGCAGCTGGAGGGGCGAGACGCGCAGATCGCGACCATCGAGGCGGATCGATCCCACGCGCAGCGCGCGCGTGAGGAGGCCGAGTCCCGGGCGACTCGACTCCGTGCCGACAAGGTGGCCGCCGAGTCCACGCTGCGAGAAGTCAGCGCCGCCGCCGAGGCTGGCTCCCGTGCACTCCGCATCGAGCGGGAGCGATTCACCATCGCCGAACGCGCCTTCAACAGTTCGCAGATGCGGCTGCGCGAGGCCGAGATCAGGATCGAGTCGCTCAGCGCGCAGGTCATGGAGGAGCTCGGGCTGGACCTGGGCTCCATCGATGGGCTCCCAGAAGCGCTGGCCGATCGCGACGAGCGCCACGCCGAGGCCGAGGACCTCCGCAAGGAGATTCGCGGGCTGGGCAACGTGAACTTGGACGCGATCACCGAAGTGGACGAGCTGGAGCGGCGATTCCAGGACCTCACCACGCAACTGGCCGACATTGATGCCGCGCGGGAAAGTCTCTCGGCGCTCATCGTCCACCTCGAGGCCGCCTGCCGCACCCGGTTCGAGTCCGTGTTCCAGGCGGTTCGCGAACACTTCGGCGGCACCGACGGGATGTTCCGCCGGCTCTTCGGTGGTGGCAGTGCCGACATTTACCTCCTGCCCACGGAGTCCGGTGAGATCGATTGGCTTGAGAGCGGGATCGAGATCCGCGCCAAGCCGCCTGGCAAGGAGCCTCGCGTCATCAGCCAGCTCTCCGGTGGCGAGAAGAGCATGACGACAGTGGCGCTCTTGATGGCGATCTTCCGCAGCCGCCCGGCCCCGTTCTGCATCCTGGACGAGGTGGACGCCGCGCTGGACGAAGCCAACGTGGAACGATTCTGCGGCAGCCTCTCGTGGTTCCTGGACCGGAGCCACTTCATCGTGATCACGCACCACAAGCGCACGATGCAGGCCTGCCACAAGCTCTACGGCGTCACCATGCCCCAGCGCGGCGTCTCGCGTCGAGTGAGCGTTCGGTTTGACCAGGTGGGTCGCGACGGCCAGATTCGTGGCGCGGTGGAAGAGGACGAGCCCGTCGCCGTCGGGGCCTGAACGGAATCAGTTCTCAGGGATCGTCAAGGTGAGCGTCCGCTCTTCCGGCGGGAGGCAGATCTGGTCCGTGCAGGCCTGCCAGCGGACGGCGATGGTCACCGGCTGCCCTGCCCTCGCGCCCGGCCCGGAGACTCGAAGCGGAATGGAGACACTCCCGGTGAGGACCTTGGAGCCATCCGGGGCGTCAGTTGCCGGAGGCATCGTCCAGTCCACGCGGATGTCCTTGCTCTGGCTCGTGATCGAAAGCGGCACCAGCGTCAGTCCCGTTCCGGACGGCGCGCTGGCAATGAGTTTCCATCCTTCGGGCATCCGGACGTTGACGGTGCTCCCCGCCGCGGCGACCTCGATCGGGCTGGTTGTGCGCGTCGTGCGCGGCGTGGTGCCCGGGTTCGATGGCGTCGTGGCCGCTTGGGGCAATCGACCAGATCGCAGCATGCCGACCAGGCTGCGGCAGGTCGAGACAGGCGAGGCCGCGATCGCGCCGCTGGCCGCGTTGAAGGTCTGCTCCATCAGGCCAGCCCATCCGGACGGGTCGATGGATGCCAGCCACGGCAACTGCGCCATCATCTCGCCGGGCCCGCTTGGAACCGCGCCGTCGTGCAACCCTGCCGGGCGCACGAAGAGGTCAGCCCGGCCCGTGGCTGACTCGTACCACCGCGATGTTCCCTCGTCCAGGAAGAGTTGGCGGGCATCGGCCGCCACAAGGAGCGCGCGATCGTTCCACGCCGGGTCACCGGTGGCGTCGGCGAGGGCGTGAAGTCCACGGATCAAGCAGGCCAGGTCTTCAAGCGTCGCGGGCAGGTCCACGCGTTCGCGCTTCGCGTGGCGCCACGAGCCGTCGGGAACGCGGAACGTCTCGATGGCCGTGGTGGCGGCGTTGGCGGCCAGCTCGGTCCATTCGGGTCGATCCAATGCGGCGCCGGCCTCGGCAAGCCCGGCGATCATGAGCCCGTTCCAGCCGAGGATCGCCTTGTCATCGCGGCGTGGTTGCTTGCGCCGGTCGCGGACGGCGAGGAGTGCCGCGCGCGCCCGCTGGACCGATGGCGAGAGAGATGCCTCCGCGGACGCCATCGTCAGCACCCATGCCGGGGCGGCTTCGGGGTGATGCGGGTCGCGAAAGTTGGGTCGACCACCGAGCCCGAAGGCTGCCATGGCTTCCTGGACGTCGCCCGGTGGGAAGCCTGCGGCGGCCAGGACGCTTCGCGCTTCGTCCGGTGACCAGAGGAACGAACCACCCTCGCGCCCGTCCACCTCGGCGTCCATCGAGGCATCGAACAAGCCGTCGGGGCGCAGGCACTCGCGCCTGAGGCTGGAGACGATTCCCTCGCAGACCTGGGCAAAGAGAGGATTCCCAGTGCGCTGTGCTGCCTCGGCGTAGAGCGGCAGGAGCTGCGCCTGGTCGTACAGCATCTTCTCGAAGTGCGGCACGGTCCAGGTGCCATCGACCGCATATCGATGGAATCCGCCGCCCAGCTGGTCCGCCACGCCGCCGAGGGCCATCTTCTCCAGCGTGAAATCCAGGTGTTGACGCGCGGGGCCAGCGGGCTGCCACTCGGCGAGGAACTCCATGTACGCCGGCTGCGGAAACTTGGGGGCGCCGCCGAAGCCGCCGTTGGAACTGTCCGCGTGCCGAAGCAGCGCCTCGCCCGCCTGGTTGAGGATCGCGGGCGTGAGTGTCACCGGCGTTGCCGAGGCGGCCAGGTCCGCCGTGACGGCCGAGGCCAGTCGATCCGCCTGTTCCTCCAACTGTGGCCGTTGCGTACCCCAGGCCGTGTGGATGCGCTCGAGCAACTGGACGAAGCTGGGCTTCCCGTGCGAAGGCGACTTCGGGAAGTAGGTCCCGGCGAAGAACGGCTTGAGCGTGCCCGGCTCCAGGAAGACCGTGAGCGGCCAGCCGCCGCTCGCCCGGCCCTCGGTCGCGGCGGTGTAGGCCTGGCACGAGGCCATCATGATGGCGTCCACGTCGGGCCGCTGCTCTCGATCCACCTTGATCGAGACGAAGTTGGCATTCAGGTAGGCCGCCACCGACGCGTCCTCAAAACTCTCCCGCTCCATCACATGGCACCAGTAGCACGAGGAGTACCCCACCGAGACGAAGATCGGCACGCCCCGGCGACGCCCTTCGGCGAACGCGTCCTCTCCCCAGGCTTTCCAGTCGACGGGATTGTGCGCGTGCTGGAGGAGGTACGGGCTGTCCTCCTTGGAGAGCTGGTTGGTGTGCGTGGGTGGTGCGTCTTGGGGCATCGCAACGAGAATCGTGGTCAGGAGCAGTGAGATCGTCATGGCTTCATCAAGCGTTCAAAGGATCCGCTTGGACCGCGGGTACGACCCCACCACGCGGAGGTGGGCACAGTGGGAGCGCGCATCGTGGATCGCCGACGCAACCGTCGGATCGTCCCGGTGCCCGGCACAGTCGATGAAGAAGGAGTACTCCCAGTTGGTTCGACCGCTTGGCCGCTTGTCGATGTGCAAGAGGTTGACTCCCGCGCGGCGAAAGGCATCGAGTACGTCCACCAAGGCTCCCGGCTTGTCCAGCGCGGTGAAGAAGAGCGTGGTCCGGTCGTCTCCCGTCGGCCGGGGGTGCTGCTTCCCCAAGACAAGGAATCGAGTGATGTTCTCGGGTCGATCCTGGACGGACGGGAAGAGGATGTGGAGGCCGAAGAGTTCCGCGGCCAGTTCGCTGCCGATCGCCGCGACCCCCTCCTCGGACGCCGCGCGCCTGGCCGCCGCAGAGGTGCTGGCCTCACCAACCAGGGGCACGCGCGGGAACTGGCGGGAGAGCCATTCGCGGCATTGGTCCAGCGCCTCTGGTTTCGAGTGGATCGACTTCACCTGCTCCGGCGAGCAGTTGGCCATGAGGTGCTGCGAGATGTTGACGAGTGCCTCCGCGCAGGCCGTGGCTTCGGTCGTGGCGAGTGCGTCCAGCGTTTCGTGGATGCTCCCGCCGATGGAGTTCTCGTAGGGAACCAGGCCGTGATCGGCATGGCCGCGGAGGACGGTCTCCACGACGTCACGGATGCTGGCCAGCTCATTGAACTCAACGCTGGAACCAAAGTGTCGGCTGGCGGCCAAGTGGCTGAACGACCCCTTCGGGCCGAGGAACCCCACACGAAGCGGGACCTGCAAGGCGAAGGTCGCCGACATGATCTCGCGGAAGACGGCCTCCACGACCTGGCTGGTGAGCGGCCCCGCGTTGCGGGCGACGGCGCGTTCGATCACCTCTCGTTCCCGGTCGGGGGCATACACCGGGAGTCCCGCCGCGCGCTTGGCGGTGCCGACGGCCGCGACCAGCTCCGCGCGGCGTCCCATGAGGCGAACAAGGTCAGCGTCCACCGAGTCGATCTCATCCCGGATGGCGGCCAAGTCGGCGTTGGGCGAATCGCTCATGGTTGAAAAGGTCTTGCGGCCTCTCGGCCGATACTACGGGAGCCCATGTCCACCGACCTCCAGCCGCTTGCCTCTCACCTGCAGGATCCCGGGTTCATCGCCTCAATGGTGGTGCTGTTGGCCGGCTTGGTGGTCCTGTTCGCCGGGACCAAGGTCCTTCCGCCTCTCGCGGTCGTGGCCGGTGCGCTTGCGGGTTGGGTGGTGGGATCGTCGGTCCAGGCGATCATGGTCCCTTCGTGGCCTTGGCTGGCCTGCGCGATAGGCGGTGCCGTGTGTGGGACGTTGCTTGCTGTCCTGGGACTTCGACTCCTTGTGGCCTCGTTCGGCGGGGTGCTTGGTGCCGTGGCTGGGCTCGCGGTGGCGGCCGTGGCGATCGATCGCGGCGTGGTGCCTCCTCCGGCGATGGCCGTGACCGCCCTCCAGTCGGGGGCTGATTCACCAGTTCATGGGGGCGAGGCGCCCACGCCATCGAACTCGCGCATCGTCGCTGCGCTCAACGAAGCACTGGGCCGCGGCGCAGTCATCGCTGCCAGCCTGAGGTTCGGGGAGGCCTGGAGCGCAGGTGGCGACGGTCCAGCCCACGCGCTGCCGCTGGCCGCGGCGTCGGCGGAGATCGATCGTTGGTGGAATGGCCTGCAGCCGCCGGAACGAACCGTGGTGACGGGGTCGGTGGGAGTCGGACTGGCGGTCGGCTTCCTGGGCGGGCTGCTCTTCTTCAAGACGGCGCTGGCGATGATTGCCGCTCTTTCAGGCGGCTACCTCGTGACTTCCGCGGGATGGGCGCTGCTCGCGCGGGCGGTCCCCGCCGCGCGCGACGCGCCAGACTCGGCCTGGTGGCTCGCGTTCATCGTCGTCACCATGGTTGGGTTCAGCGTGCAGGTGCGGAAGCGCGAACCACCCACGCCGGCACAGCCGAGCGACACGCCGTCCAAGTGAGCGCGTCGCAGGCGTAGGATGATCGCGTGGACCACTTCCACTACATCGATGGACAGCTTCACTGCGAGGGGGTGTCGATGGACGAGATCGCCTCGTCAGTGGGGACTCCCTGCTACGTCTATTCGCGTGCGACGTTGCTTGAACACGTGAGGCGCATCCGGTCGGCGTTCGCGCCGTTGGAGCCATGGGTCTGCTTCTCGGTCAAGAGTTGCCCCAATCTCTCGATCCTCAAGGCGATCGCCGGCGCGGGTTCTGGAATGGATGTTGTCTCAGGAGGCGAACTGCGGCGGGCGATGGAGGCCGGCTGCCAGGCCAGCCGTTGCGTGTACGCGGGCGTCGGAAAGACCGACCCGGAGATCGAGCTTGCCCTTCGCGCGGGGATCGGCCTGTTCAACGTGGAGAGCGAAGAAGAGTTTGCCACCATCGCCTCGGTGGCCGAGCGCCTGGGGATTCCCTGCGACGGGGCGCTCCGAGTGAACCCGGACGTGGACCCCAAGACCCACCGCTACACGTCGACGGGGAACCGCGAAACGAAGTTCGGCGTCGACCTGCGGCGTGCGGCGGCGTTCCTGCGGGCCACGCACGGCAACCGGTGGTGTCGATGGCGTGGGATCCACCTCCACATTGGCTCGCCCATCTACGACCCGACGCCGTACCACCAGGCCATCACCAAGGCCCTGTCGCTGATCGACGAACTGGCTGCGGACGGGATCGCGCTGGACACGCTTGACCTGGGCGGCGGCTTCGGGGCGGACTACACCACGGGGCAGAGCCCATCCGCCACCTCGTACGCCGACATCATCGTGCCGCTGCTCGCCGCCCGGGTGGCCGCGGGACTCCGCGTGATCCTTGAACCCGGCCGGAGCGTCGCGGCGAACGCTGGCAGCCTGCTCGTGTCGGTCGTCTACACCAAGGACTCTGGTGACCGGACGTTTGCCATCTGCGATGCCGGCATGAATGCGCTGCTGCGCCCAAGCCACTACGACGCATTCCACTTCATCTGGCCCACTCGACCGCCGGCGGGAATGGTGCCCTCGGTGCGCTGCGTGCGTCCCGAGATGGACGGGCTGGTGGTCCACGACATTGTCGGGCCGCTGTGCGAAACTGGCGATTTCCTCGGTCTGGAACGGGCCATCCCGCGCGTCGCCCGGGGCGATCGGCTGGCCGTCTTCACCGCCGGTGCGTACGGCATGAGCATGGCGAATCGATACAACTCGTCGCCACTCCCTGCCGAAGTCCTCGTTGACGGTGATTCCTTCGAGATCATCCGCGCTCGGGAGACGTACGACGATCTCGTCAGCCACGAGCGCGTGGGCGAGCTGGCCGTGACGCTGGCGTGATCCTGGCGTGGCGCGGCGTCACGCGGCGAGTGTCGGGAGCAGCCAGCGCAGGCCGACCTGAAGCAGGATCCAGCCCTGGGCTGCGGCCAGGAGGTCGTCCACCAAGATGCCCACGCCGCCGGGAAGCGACTGCACGGCATGGACGGGTGGAAGCTTGGCGACGTCGAGCACGCGGAAGAGGAAGAACGCCGCAGCGATCGGAGCCCACCACGGCAGGTCGACGCCGAGAATCGCCGCTGGGGCCGGCGGGAGCCAGATGAGCATCAACGCCATGCCAGCCACTTCGTCGGCCACCACGATGCCCGGGTCCTTGCGCCCCGCGGCACGCTCTCCGGCGTCGCCAAATCGAAGGCACGCCACGGCGCCCCACAGCCCACAGAGCACGACGCACGCCGTCGTCACCGCAGTGGACGTGCCGACGGAACCCAGCAGGAGCGCCATGGCGCACGGTGGAATCGACCCCCACGTCCCCGAGGCCGGGAGGTAGCCAAGGCCGAAGCACGTCAACGACTGGCGCACGAACCATGGGGTCGAACCCCATGCGCCTGGAGCAACCGCCTGCGCACGCAGGCCCATCAGCGCGCACCCTCCTTCGCGTGCAGGAGCAGCTTGGCTCCGCGCGAGAGATACGGCACGAGCGTGAAGAGCGTGAAGGCGGTGGCGGCCCACAGCAGCCAGCGCGCAGCCTCGGTCCACGAGGCACTCGCGGGCGAACGAGTCGCGGCCACGATCGCGGTGCCAATCGCCACGCACTGAAGAGCCATTTTCCACTTCCCCGATGACTCCGCGGGGAAGGGATGCCCCATGCTCTCGGCCACGGCACGGAGGCTGGTGATGAGGAGCTCTCGTCCAAAGATCGCCAGCACCATCCACGGCTCGACTGCACTCCGGGGTGCCAGGGGAGAGGCGACCAGGAGGATCAAGGCGCCCAGGATCAGGAACTTGTCGCAGAAGGGGTCCATGACGCGCCCAAAGGGGCTGACCACTGCCCACTTCCGCGCGAGATGGCCATCAAGCGCGTCACTCGCGGCGGCCACGGCGAAGATCACGCAGGCCACCACTCCCAGGTCGGGCGCGGGTCCATCCGGACCCCAGCCCATGAGGGAAAAGAGCCCCAAGGCGAGGACCAAACGCATGGTCGTCACGATGTTTGGAATGGCTCGGCGAGCGACGGACGACACGGGGTCGGATGGTAATCCCATCCGCTTGCGGTATCGGACCTTCCCCCCTATTCTCCCCCCTCCCCGCCGCCCACGGACGGACGGCCCTCCCCGCGACCGAGCAGACCGCCACTCCAACATGGTTCCAACCGAACTTCTTGCTGGCGGCGCGCTGGGCGCAGTCGGACTCCTCCTTGTGATGCTGCGGGGCGGCCATGTGCTGCACCGTGCGGGTGGGGCGATCGCGGCCCTCGGTGGCCTGGCCATCCTTGCCGGAGGTGCTGGGCTGGGCGCCCCCGGGGCCGATGGTTCGGGCGTATCGATCCCGCTGGTGGTGGCACTCCTCGCCGGCGTGCTTTCAGCGGCCGCGGCCACGCGCGTGATCTCCAGCCCGCGACCGGTCCTCGCCGCAATCTTCTTCGTGCTCGTGGTGGTCGCCGGGTGCGCGCTGTACCTCACGCTTGGTGCCGAATTCCTCGCGTTTGCACTGGTGATCGTCTACGCGGGCGCGATCCTGATTACCTACATGTTCGTGCTCATGCTGGCACAGCAGGCCTCGGGGGAGCGGGATGGCGGCAGCGCCGAGTACGACCGAAACTCACGCGACCCGATGGCGGCGGTGTTTGTCGGGCTGGTCCTGTTCCTGTCCATCGCCACGGTGATGTGGAGGGCAGTCGATTCCTACGACCCCGCAACCACCGCGCAGATCCAGCGTGCCCGATCATGGATCGCCATGGGAGAGCTGCCCAAGGGGATGCGAGAGGCCGTCGAGGCCGTGTCCCCTGGCGCGACACCTGTCCCGGGAACCATGCACGTCAGCGGCGGCGAGGCCTCCATCGATGTCACCGCGGCCGACGGGACAAGCGCTCACCTGACCCTGCTTGAGTCGTCGCTGCCTCCGAATACGCAGACCGTTGGCGTGGCGCTCGTCAACCAGTTCCCGGTGAGCCTGGAATTGGCTGGCGTCATCCTCCTGATGGCGATGCTGGGTGCCGTCGTGCTGGCGCGACGGCAGATCGATCTTGGCGATGCCCAGAAGGCGGCCCTTCACTCGCGGCCGGGCGCAGGAGGTGCCGAATGACGGCGCTCACTTCCGACGCCGCACTCATCCGCCTCGCACTGGTGATCGCTGCGCTCCTCTTCTCGATCGGGATCGCCGGATTCCTTTCGCGACGCAACATGATCGTCATGTTCCTCTGCACGGAACTCATGTTCCAGGGCGCGGCACTGGCGCTCATCGCGTTTGGCAAGATGCACGGCGACCTCAGCGGGCAAGTCTTCACGATCTTCATCCTGACGGTCGCTGCGGCCGAGGCGGCCTTGGCGCTCGGCCTGGTGATCTTGCTCTACCGTCGGCGCGAGACGCTCAACTCGGAAGCATGGTCGGAGCTCAAGGAATAGGACTGCGAGCGGACGCCCGATGACACTCTCTCCCCTCACCTCCATGCTCTCTGGCACGATGATGGCGTCGTCGGACATCCCGGCGGCGACGATCGCGCCGGAGATGGCATGGCTCGGCTGGGCGCTGGCGCTTCCGGCGATCTCCGCGCTTGTGTGCACGCTGATGGCGCTGGGCAAGGTCAAGGGGAAGCTCCCGGGCTGGCTGACGGTGGCCTCGCTGGGCACCTGCTTCGTCTTGATCTTCAAGGCGTACCAATCGATGCCGGAAGGACCGGTGGTGATTCCGCTCGCCGAGTGGATGAGTTTCTCGTGGGGTCCCACGGACTTCCACTCGCTCCAGGCCGCGCTGGAGCTCTACATCGATCGGCTGACGATCTTCTGGATGCTCTTCGTCACCGGGCTTGGCACGCTCATTGCGCTCTACGCCACGGAGTACATGGAGCACGACGTGAAGGCCGGCTATGCCAGATTCTTCGCGGGCGTCAGCATCTTCCTGTTCGCGATGACCGCGCTGGTGATGGGCGGGAACCTCCTGCTCCTCTACCTCGGCTGGGAGGGCGTCGGCCTGGCCAGCTACATGCTGATTGGCTACTTCTTCACGCGCCCCTCGGCGGTCGCTGCGGCGAAGAAGGCCTTCATCGTTAACCGCATCGGCGACCTTGGCCTGGCACTTGGCATCTTCCTCACGTGGCGCTGCTACGGCACGATCGAATACTCGGAGCTCTTTCAGGTCACCGCGAATGCCCCGCGCGAGGGACCGTGGGAAGAGTCGCTCATCCCCTATCTCTTGATGCTTGGAGCGTTTGGCAAGAGCGCGCAGGGACCGCTCTATGTGTGGCTGCCCGACGCAATGGAAGGCCCGACTCCAGTCTCGGCACTCATCCATGCCGCGACGATGGTCACCGCCGGCGTCTTCCTCATCGCGCGTTGCTACCCGCTCTTCCTCCTCCAGCCCGACGCACTCACCGTGGTGGCGTGGATCGGTGGGCTCACGGCGTTCTGGGCCGCCACGATCGGCATGGCCCAGTACGACATGAAGCGCGTGTGGGCGTACTCCACGATCTCGCAGCTTGGCTACATGTTCCTGGGGCTGGGGCTGGGCACCACCTTCGGCGCCTGCTTCCACACCTTCACCCACGCCTTCTTCAAGGCGTGCCTGTTCCTCACCGCCGGCGCCGTGATGCACGGATTTGCGGGACAGCTGGACATCCGCAGGCTGAGCGGACTCTCTCGGGTCCCTGGTTTCCGGATGGTGTCCTGGTTCGCGCTCCTGGGCGGGCTCTGGCTGGCGGCGTTCCCTTTCTCCGCGGCGTTCTTCTCCAAGGACGAGATTCTGGTCGCGGGCGTCGGATCGGACCGCGCGGACTTCCAGTTCCTCGGGTGGCTTGGACTGCTCACCGCGGGCCTCACCGCCTACTACACCTTCCGAGTCTGGTTCCGGGCGTTCGCGGGTCCGGTGCACTTCGAGCCGGGTGATGAGGTGCATGGCGACGATCATGGACACGATGTGGCGCATGACCATGGTGATGGTCACGGGCACGCGCCCGCCGCGGCACACGCGCACCACCACGGCGAGTTCCACCCGCACGGCCCGCGCTGGGCGATGAAGTTCGCCATCGCGATCATCGGCATCGGTGCCGTGCTCGCCGGCTACCCCGCCTACGAGTCGATGTTCCTGCACAAGGAGAACTGGGTGCAGTGGATGATCTCTGGCTCGACAGCCGTAGGCGGTGCGGGTGTGGTGGAGCACGTGGCCGCCGAGGGCGCGTCACACGGTCACCAGGTGCTGGGCATGTCCGCGCACGCCGCCACCAGCCTGGCCGGATCGATCTTCGGGATCGGCGGCATCCTCATCGCCCTCTACCTGCACCTCATTCGACGCTCCGCCGCGGACTCGCTCCGGCGCGCCATCCAGGCCACGCCGATCATCGGCTGGATTCCCAATGCCGCCGAGCACAAGTGGTATGTGGACGAGATCTACCACGCCGTGTTCCGCGTGCCGCTGTGGGTCACTGGCCACGTTCTTCACTTCATCGACAAGCACATCCTCGATGCAGGTGTCGTGGACGGGATCGGCGCATCGCCAAGCCTCGTCGGCCGAGTCTTCCGTCCCCTCTACGGCGGCGTGTTGCAGTCCTATGCCGTGACGATGGCCGGCGGTGTCGGCCTCATCTTGGCCTGGCTTGCCTACACATGGCTGCGGGGAGGATTCTGATCCATGAGCGCTGCCTGGACCACCATCCTCCTTCCGCTCCTGGCCGCCGCGGTCATTGCGTTCTCGCCGTCCAAGATGGCCAAGTGGATCGCACTCGCCGCGACGGGCGTCGTCCTTGCGGCCACGCTGCGGTTGGTCGTTGGGTTCCATGACTGGGGCAACGGCGACTTCCAGTCCGAGTCGGAGGCCATCCGGTTCCTTCCTGAGTTCGGCATCAGCCTCTCGCTCGGCTACGACTCCGTGGCGCTGGTGATGGCGCTCCTCAACGCGGTCCTCATGCCTCTGTGCGTGCTGGGTTCGTTCAGCGCCATCAAGGATCGCCAGCGCGAGTACTACGCGTGGTTCATGGTCCTGCATGCGTCGCTCATGCTGGCCTTCGCCTCCCGCGACGCGATCACCTTCTATGTCGGCTACGAGTTCACGCTCGTCCCGATGGTCTTCCTGATCGCCATCTGGGGTGGTCCGGAGCGCCGCGCCGCCGCGACCAAGTACTTCCTCTTCACGTTCTTCGGGTCGATCTTCCTCCTCGGCTCCCTGCTCTGGCTCGGCGCGCAGATGCGCGAGTCGACCGGCGCGTGGAACTTCGACCTGGACGCGATGATCGCCTTCGCCCAGAAGCTCCCCGCCGACACGCAGTGGTGGTTGTTCCTCTGCCTGGGCCTCGGCTTCGCCGTCAAGGTGCCGATCTTCCAGCTCCACACCTGGCTGCCGCTGGCGCACGACCAGGCTCCCACGGGCGGCTCCGTGATCCTGGCCGGAACGCTGCTGAAGCTGGGCACCTACGGACTCTTCCGCATCGCGCTCCCGGCGGCCCCCGAGGGTGCCGTGGCGCTGGCTCCGCTCTGGGCGATCCTCTGCATCTGCGCGGTGGTCTACGCCTCGCTCATCTGCTGGGTGCAGCGCGATGTCAAGCGTCTCGTGGCGTATTCCTCGATCGGCCACTTGGCACTGTGCGTGCTGGGCCTCTTCGCGTTCAACATCATTGGCGCCGAGGGTTCCGTCTACTACATGGTGAACCACGGTCTTTCGACGGGCGCCATGTTCCTCTGCATCGGCATGATCTACGAGCGCTACCACACCAAGGACATGGAGCGCCTTGGCGGCCTGGCCAAGCGCATGCCAGTGTGGGCGTTCTTCTTTGGCCTGTTCACGTTCGCCAGCTTGGGGCTCCCTGGCTTGAATGGATTCGTCGGCGAATTCCTGTGTCTCATGGGGACCTTCGTCGCCGACGCCAAGTCCGGCGTGGACAACTATCCCGGCGTCCTCGGTCCCAACTATGCATTCATCGCCGCGTCGGGCCTGGTGCTGGCCGCGATGTACCTCCTCATCATGCTTGGGAAGATGATCTGGGGCCCGCTGCGAGAACCGCACGACGACGGCCACCACGAGCCCAGCGGCCTCTCCCCGGACCTCAACTGGCGCGAGATCGGCATCCTGACGCCGCTCGCCGTCCTCTGCCTCTGGCTTGGGCTTGCTCCCGGGTTCGTGCTGGAGAGCTTGGAGCCCGCATGCACGCGCATGCTCGCCCCGTTCCCGGCGATCGTGCAGGCGCAGCATGATGCGGCCGCGACGCAGGGCGATGCGGTGGCCGTGGCCGATTCGACCACCGCGGAGGCAGTGCGATGACCATCGCTGCACCCATCACACTGGCCAGCACGATGGCCGACCGAGTTGGACTCCTTTGGCCCGAACTCCTGCTCCTCGCCGCGGCGATGGTCGTGGCTCTCATGGGGCTGAGCAAGGATCGAACCATCCGCGGTGCGGTCGGGCCCGTGTCGATCCTCGCCGTACTGGCCTCGGGCTTGCTCGCGCTCTTCACCGGTGGCGCGGACGCGGCAGCGGCGGCCGGGGTCCCCTTCCCTGCGCTCGCCCAGTGGCTCAAGCCGATGGTGGCGCTCATTGCGGCGGGTCTCATGGCGGTCCAAGGCGGGTTCGTGGACCAGGCACTGGAAGCGGCGATCGGCCGCAACGCCGCGGCGTTCAATCCGCTGCGGGCGATCCGCGGCGAGTTCCACGCCTTCGCCCTCTTCTCGATCGCCGGCGTGATGCTCCTGACGACGGCGACGGACCTGATCTGGATCTTCCTCGCGCTGGAACTGGTCTCGTTGCCGACCTATGTCATGGTGGCAATCGGTCGCGGAGATCGACCCGGCCTGGAAGCCGCAGTCAAGTACTTCTTCCTCGGCGCGATGGCCACGGCCATCATGCTGATGGGCTTCGCGCTCCTCTACGGTGCGACGGGCTCGCTGCAACTGGACCTCATCCAAAACGCATTCGGTGCGCAGGCGGCCACCGGCGGCATTGCCCTCCTCGGCGTTGGCGGCCTGATGCTCGCCTCCGTGGGGCTCTTCTTCAAGATCACCGCGGTGCCGATGCACTTCTATGCGCCCGATGTCTACGAGGGTGCGCCGCTTCCTGTCACCGCATTCTTGTCCTTCATCCCGAAGGTGGCCGGGTTTGTCGGATTGATCCTGGTGCTGGGCACAGCGGGCCTCACGGCCGGCGAGCTCCCCAGGCCCATCATCGCGCTCCTCTGGATGGCGGCGATCCTCACGATGTCGCTGGGCAACATGGGGGCGCTCTTGCAGCGATCCATGAAGCGCACGATGGCGTATTCATCGATCGCCCACAGCGGCTACATGCTGGTGGCACTCGCGGCCGGCACGACTGACGCGCTTGACGCGCTCCTCTTCTACCTCTTTGCGTACGGCGTGACGACGGTGGCCACATTTGGTGGGCTCGCCGTGATCCAGCGGGCGGGTGGCGACGCGGATCGATTCGAGGACCTTGCGGGCTTGCGCCGCACGCATCCGTGGGCCACCGCGATGATCGTGCTGGGTGCACTTAGCTTCACCGGGATCCCGCCGCTCCTGGGATTCTTCGGGAAGTTCTGGATCCTGACCAGCGCGTTCGAGGCCGGGCAGATCGCGCTGTGCGTGTTCCTCGTCGTCAACAGCTTGGTGAGCGCCCGCTACTACCTGCGATTCATGGCCACGCCTGTCGTGGCCGAGCCAGACTCCAACGCCACCCCAACCGAGCGAAACCCCAGCCTCGCGCCGGTCCTGGCGAGCGTCGCATTTGGCCTTGCCCTGCTCGTCCTCCCCTGCTTCACCGGCTCGATCTTCGGCTGGGTGCAACGGGCGACGGATCCCGCGATGGGCGCTGCCGCGAGCGCCCCCGCCGCGGCGCAGTCGGCTGATTCACGCTAGAATCCGACCCCTCAGCACCCGTAGCTCAATTGGATAGAGCACGAGCCTACGAAGCTCGGGGTTGCAGGTTCGAGTCCTGCCGGGTGCGCTGGGATGGGGGATTCCGGCGCGCATGCCCCTGTACATTCTCCCCGTGAGTTCCAACGAGGCGATCGCCGCGCACCTGTCGCACCTTGGCGACCTGCTTGAGCTGACCGGCGCGAATGTCTTCCGCGTGAATGCGATGCGTCGAGCCTCCCGCAGCGCCGAGGGAGCCAGCGTGGACCTGGCGCGGCTGGCGGAATCGGAACCCAAGGCACTTTCCTCGGTGGACGGGATCGGCGAGGGAATCGCCGCCCGCATCGTGGAGCTGGTGACCACGGGCAAGTGCAGCGAGGAAGCCAAGTTGGCGGCGCAGGTTCCTGCTGGTCTCCCCGCCCTCCTGCAGCTGCCGGGCCTTGGGCCCAAGAAAGTGCGCCGGCTGTGGCAGGAAGCGGGCGTCCAGGACATCGCCTCACTGGCCACGCGACTGGACGACGGCACCGTGGCAGGCATGACGGGATTCGGGGCGAAGAGCGTGGCCAACCTCAAGGACTCGATCGCGTTCCAGGCACGCGGCATCGGGCGGTTCCGACTGGATGTCGGCTGGCGGGAGGCGCATCGGCTGCTTCGGCTGCTTGACGATCAAGGCGAGAACCCAAGCGTCCTCCGCACCGCGTTCGCCGGGAGCCTGCGTCGATCACGCGATTCAATCGGAGATGTGGACTTGCTGGTGGCCTCTGACGAGGGACTGCCGCTGATGGACCGATTCTGTGCCGCACCCGATGTGGAGCGCATCTTGGCGCGCGGCGACACCAAGGCGTCGATCCGGCTGCACAGCGGCCTGCAGGTGGACCTGCGAGTGCTGCCGCTGGCACAGTTCGGCGCAGCGCTCCTCTACTTCACCGGGAGCAAGGAACACAACGTGGCACTCCGCGGGCGTGCGCAGGATCGCGGGCTCACGCTCAACGAGTACGGGCTCTTTCCCGATGACGGCGAGGCCGCGCCACACACTCGCGGCGTGAAGGCGATCGCCGCCGCAACGGAGGAAGAGATCTACGCGGCGCTGGAGACGCCGTTCCTCCCGCCGGAATTGCGAGAGGTGTACGGCGATGATCCGCTCGCCGCCCCTCCCGCTGGCCTCCTGGAACTGAGCCACATCGTCTGCGAACTCCACTCCCACACCACGGCCAGCGACGGCGCGATGAGCATCGAGGAGCTTGCGCACGCGGCCAAGGCACGCGGCTTCCACACGATTGCCGTCACCGACCACTCCAAGAGCAGCGCCATCGCGAATGGCCTGAGCGAGGAACGGCTTCGCGCGCACATCGACGCGATCCACGCCGCGCGCGCTCGTGTTCCCGGCATCCAGATTCTGGCGGGGAGCGAAGTGGACATCTTGGCCGACGGCAGCCTTGACTATTCCGACGACCTCTTGAATGCCCTTGACATCGTCGTCGCCAGCCCGCACACCTCGCTCAAGCAGGATGCTGGCACCGCCACGCGCCGGCTCCTGCGCGCCATCGAGCATCCCGCCGTGGACATAATCGGCCATCCCACGGGCCGGGTGATTTTGGAACGCCCGGGGCTGGAGCCGGACATCGAGGCGCTGGCCAAGGCCGCCGCGGCGCGAGGCGTGGCGCTGGAGATCAACGCGCACCCGTCCCGGCTTGACCTGCGAGATGCCCATGTCCGCATGGCGCTGGCGCAGGGAGCGATGATCGCCATCGACTGCGATGTTCACCACGAGGATGACTTTGACAATCTGCGCTTTGGGGTGGGGACTGGCCGCCGCGGCGGGCTCACCAAGGACCGATGCGTCAACGCGATGGGCGCCGACGCGCTGCAGGGCTGGCTCGACCGGGATCGCACGCACGCCTCGTAGAATGGCCGACCCATGTTTGAAGGTCTGACACGCCGACTCCAGGACACCTACCGGAACCTCACCGGCAAGGGTCGACTCAGCGAATCCAATGTTCGCGAGGCGATGGCGGAGGTCCGTACCGCGCTCTTGGAAGCCGATGTTGAGCAGGGTGTCGCGGACGCCTTCTGCGAACAGGTCCTCTCCGAGGCGGTCGGCGAGCGCGTGACACGCAGCCTCAAGCCCGGCGAGGAGTTCATCGGCATCGTCCACCAGAAGCTGGTGGAGCTCATGGGACCGCCGGCGGGATCGATCTCGCTTGTGTCACCCGGCCCCACGGTCATCTTGATGTGCGGTCTGCAGGGTTCGGGCAAGACCACGACCTGCGGCAAGCTGGCGCAGTGGTTCCGCAAGCGCGGCCAGACCGTGCTGGTCGCCGCGTGCGATTTGCAGCGCCCCGCTGCCGTGGAGCAGCTACAGCAGGTCGTGAGCGGCGTGGCGGCGCTTGGCGGCTCTCGCGTGGCGTTCCACGGCGAGCCCGACCAGTGTGCCGAGTACGGCAAGGCGGTCGGTGCGGCGGTTGGCGTGGCTCGACGCGCACTGACCAAGGCCAAGGCAGACAAGTTCGATGTCCTCATCCTGGACACCGCGGGTCGACTCCATGTCGATGCCGCACTAATGACCGAGCTGGAGTCGGTCGACCGCGCCGTGGAAGCGCACATGCGCCTCCTCGTCCTGGATGCGATGACCGGCCAGGACGCGGTCCGCAGTGCCAAGGCCTTCCACGACAAGCTGGAAGTCGACGGCGTCATCCTCAGCAAGTTCGATTCCGACACGCGCGGCGGCGCCGCCATCAGCGTGAAGCGAGTGACCGGCGCCCCCCTGCGGTTTGTGGGTGTGGGCGAGAAGCCGGACGACCTGGAGGAGTTCCATCCCGAGCGCGCCGCCGGCCGCATCCTTGGCATGGGCGATGTCGTCTCGCTGGTGGAGCGCGCGCAGGAGGCCGTCAAGGAGGAAGAGGCCGCCGAGCTCTCCGCCAAGATGGCCGAGGGTCGATTCACCCTGGACGATTTCCTCAAGCAGCTCAAGACGATCCGCCGCATGGGTCCGCTCAAGCAGATCTTGGGAATGCTCCCCGGCGTGGGCAACGCGCTCTCCGGGATCGACATGGAGGATGGGAAGCTGGATCGCATCGAAGCGATGGTCGGCAGCATGACCCGGAAGGAGCGCGCCGACCTGGACTGCCTCAATCGATCCCGCATCAAGCGCATCGCGACCGGCAGCGGCAGCACCGAAAGCGATGTCAATGGGCTGGTGAAGCAGTTCGGGATGATGCAGAAGATGATGAAGCAGTTCGGCTCGATGGCGGGTGCCGGCAAGGCCGCCGCGATGCGCCAGATGGCCGCGGCCGGGGCCGGCGGCGGGCTCCCAACCCGTGGAAGCACCCGGACGGCGAGCCCCGCGGCAGGATTCAAGAAGCGAAGGAAGTAGCGGGCGGCGGCGTCAGGGGCGCAGCGCTGGGCAGCCCGGCGGAAGGACCCCGTTCGGTGGCCAACCTGTCAGTTGGAGCCCAGGACCCGAGAGTGCACTTCTTGGCGGGCGAAAGTCTCGTCAAAGTCCAGGACCCCGCGGAAGTCGTCCAGGGTGTCGCGCTCCGTCGTGGAGAGCAAACCGGCCTCGACCAGCTTGAAAACGATCCTCCCGAAGTCTTCGGTCCGGTGAACGTTCCACGAGGCCAACACCGCCCGCGCCAGCGGCCCGTAGCGGTCCTTGGCCAAGTCGCACAGTCCCATGCACAACTCCTGCCCCGAGACGTGCCGGGATTCCCCCGACTCCGTCGCTCGGTTCAGGATCGCGACGGTGTGCCCGATGCCATCGCGGACAAACTCGAATGCCTCGGGCCGGTAGGGTGCCGTCTGGACGACCATGGGGGAATTCTAGCCGATTCACCGGGAAAACCAGTTGAAAACCTTGTGTAGACTCGCGTCGGCCTCGCCCCGCACACTGAAAGGATTTCACCCGATGCGCACCGCCACCCTGCTCGTTGCCGCCCCGATCATCGCGTTCGCCCTCTCCGCCTGCATTCCACAGGAGAAGTACGACGAACTTCGCACCGCCTACCGCAGCCAGGAGCAGCAGCTCATCGGCATGCAGCAGGACCTTGAGGTCACTCGCGCCAACGAGTCGCGCCTCCGTACCCAACTGGCGCAAGCGGCCGCCGACCTGGAGCGATTGGACTCGCTGCGTGCCGGCGAAGGTCGCGATGTCGAGAAGCTCCTTGCCGACTACGAGGCGCTGCTCTCCCGCGTCTCCAGCCTTGACTTTGGCGTGCTGTCGCCGGAAGTGAACTCGGCCCTCGCCGCGCTCGCCGCGCAGTATCCAGACATCCTCACCTTCAACGCGAAGCTCGGGATGCTGCAGTTCGCCTCTGATTTCACCTTCGACCTTGGATCGGTTGAACTCAAGCCCGAGGCCAAGTCGATCCTGAAGAAGCTCGCTCCGGTCCTCGACTCCGGCGATGCCGCCAATCTGGAAATCGTCGTTGTTGGCCACACCGACAACTCCCCGATCAAGCGCGCCGCCACCCGACAGGCCCACCCGACGAACGTTCACCTCTCGGCGCACCGAGCGATCTCCGTGCGTGACGCGCTCGTCGCCGACGGCATCATTCCCAACCGATTCCAGGTGGCTGGCTACGGCGAGTTCCGCCCGGCGGTCGCCAATGGGCCGAAGGGCGCTTCGGGCAATCGCCGCGTCGAACTCTTCCTCCGCCCGATGCCGATCGTGGTCGAGGCCGTGATCGTCGAGGAGTCGATCAGCACGACCCCAGCCCCGGTCGCTGACGACGAGCCGACCAAGTAAGAACTCGTCACCGCCGCACGTCTGAACTCACCGCCCCCGCTCCGTGCCTTGCACGGCGCGGGGGCGGTTGTTTGGGGCTGGGCTGGGCTGGGATGGGCTGGACTGGGAAGGGCTGGGCTGGACTCCTGAACTCGGGCACGCTGTGCAAGGAATCGATGAAGTCTGTGGCAGTTGCCTTGCATGCCTCCGTTATCGGGCTACCTTTGTCCCCATGGAGACCCGAATGACCAGAGTGTTGTCCCTTTGCGGCGCTGTCCTCTCGCTCCCGATCGCGGCTTCGGCGCTGGCCCAGACGGACCCGCAGCTGAGCGAGATTCGGGTGGATGAGCTCGGTGTTGACCTCAACGAATATGTCGAGATCATGGGCGTGCCGGGGCAGTCGCTCGACGGGTACTGGTACGTGGTGATTGGTGACGATGACTTCGCGTTCCCGCCGCTCCAGAACGGATACGTCGAAGTCGCGGTTCAACTGACTGGCGCGATCCCCGCAAGCGGCTACTTCGTGCTCGCCGAGGCGACGTACACGTTGGGGACGGCGGACCAGTACGGCTCCTTCAATCTGGAGTCTCCCGACAACACCACCCACCTGCTGGTGAGCAACTTCACTGGGTCCGAGGGGATGGACCTGGATGCCAACGATGACGGCGTGCTCGACCTGACGCCCTGGAGCGCGATGGTCGACGGCGTGTGTTTCGTGGCGACGCAACCGTCTGACGGCATCGGCTCCGACTTCTACTACTACGAGCCGCAGCTCGTGGGTCCCAGCGGTGCCGGTTCCCCGCCGGCGGCATACCGCTGCCTGAGCGATGGCGAGTGGAAGCCACTCGGTGACGATCCGGCAGGCGACACCCCCGGCGCACCAAACCCCGAGTGCGGCGGTGCGGGCGGCGCATACCAACTGGCCGAGATCCGGATCGACCAGCAGAGCACCGACAACGACGAGTACGTGGAGATCACTGGTGCCGCCGGCGCGTCGCTGGCCGGAGTGACGCTGGTTGTCATCGGCGACTACACCCCGACGGACGGGACCCCGGCCGATGCGCAGGGCCGCATCGAGTCCATCACGGACCTGTCGCTGGCGACGATCCCGTCGGATGGCCGCCTCCTGGTGGCCGAGCCGACGTTCACCTTGGCCATCGCTGACTATGTCACGGCGGCGGGCGAGCTCAACTTCGAGAACGCCGACAACATTTCCATCTATCTGGTGGCTGGATTCACGGGAACCATGGACCAGGACCTCGACACGAACGATGACGGGATCCTGGACTTCGTGCCTTGGACAAACGTCTTCGACCAGCTGTCGGTCGTTGGGCTGGACACGACCCTCGTCTACGCCTCCCCCATCATTGGGCCGGACGGGAACTACGCCCCTGGCCAGGTCGCTCGCTGTGAGACGTCTGGCGACTGGGTGGTCGGCGCATTCAACACGACGGCGGGCGGCGACACTCCCGGCGACGTGAACCTCGCGTGCAGCGCCTACCCCATCCTGGAATGCGGCGAGGCGACGGCCGGCGCCTGCGATGCGGTCCACGCCGAACCCTACTGCAGCCACTCCAATTGCTGCACGGCGGTCTGCAGCGTCGATCCCGCCTGCTGCTCCACCGGCTGGGATCAGGCGTGTGTGGACCAGGCAGCCATCTCGTGCGGCTCCACCACCTCGGTCTGCGACCGCGGAGCCGTGTACTTCAACGAGATCCGGATTGACCAGTCAAGCACTGACACCGACGAGTACATCGAGATCGGCGGCGCACCCGGCACGGCACTCACGGACCTCACCATCATCGTCATCGGCGATGGCGGCACGACGCTCAGCGGCACCGTTGAGCAGGCGTTCAGCCTGGCCGCAGCGACGATCCCGGAAGACGGGACGCTTCTCATCGGCAATACCGGCATGACGCTTGGAACGCCCGACGTCTCCTCTGGTGTGGCTTCCAACTGGCTGGAGAACAGCGACAACCTCACCTTCTTCCTGGTGTCCGGCTCGACCGCCGCGGTTGCCACGGACCTGGACACGAACGATGACGGCGTCCTGGACTCCACGCCGTGGACGGCCATCGTGGATGAAGTGGCCCTCGTGGAGTCGATCACTGTCCCGCCGACGGGCACCGAATGGGCCTACTCCGACCAGCAGGTCGGACCCGACACGACCTTCGTGCCCGGGCAGGCTTGGCGCTGCCAGGACACCGGTTGCTGGAACATCGGGCAGTTTGACGTTCTCGGCGGCGCGGACACCGCAGGCGCCGCAAACGTTGACTGCGAGGAGCCAAGCTGCGCGGCCGACCTGGACAACAGTGGGGTCGTGGATGGTCAGGACTTGGCCGTCGTGCTCAGCAGCTGGGGCGAAGCCAAGCCGCTGGGCGACATCGACCACAATGGCCAGGTTGACGGTGCAGACCTCGCCGCGCTCCTGGGCTCGTGGGGCGCCTGCCCCTGACGCCAGCGGGTGGGTGCTGGCGCACCTTCCCGTGACAACCCGCATTGGAACCGCACGATTCGTCGTCGCGGGCAACCAACAAGGCGCGCCGAGCACCTCACGACGGGGGGCTCGGCGCGCTCCATTGTGGGTGGCGGCACCAGGCGAACCCAGGCCAGAATCGACCCCTGAGAGGCCCGATCTGGCCTGAGTTGGGGAGGGACTCGCCGCCTCACCGCGTCGCTTCGCCGCCGCGTCGCTTCGCCATCACGGCCTCTCGGTTTGCAGGACCCCAATGCTGGCCCCGACCCGCGGCTACCCTTCCCGCATGCAGGCGATCCCACGCGATGCCATCACCAGGATCGGGTGGCTTGTCCACGACAACCTCAGCGCCTTCGGGAGATTCACCTCGTTTGTCGGCGCCGTGTTCGGCCGCCTGTTCCGCCACCCTGTTGGGTGCCTTCGATGGAGCCAACTCTCCGGGCCACTGCTCACGGTCGGTGTGCAGAGCGTGATCGTGGTGGCGATCACCGGCGCCTTCATCGGGATGATCTTGTCCCTGGAGACCTACACCCAGTTTGAGGCACTGGGGCAAGGCGATCGGCTCGGCGGCGTCATCAACATCGCCGTCACGAAGCAGATCGGGCCCGTGCTGGCGGCGGTGATGATCGCGGGTCGCGTGGGTGGTGCATTGGCCGCAGAGCTGGGCACCATGCGAATCACGGAGCAGCTGGATGCCATGGAGGCGATGGATGCCGACCCCCTGCGCATCCTCGTGGCGCCACGTGTCGTGGCGTGCATCGTGATGGCACCGATCCTCACGGTCTACTCCGACGCACTGGGGGCGCTCGGGGCCTGGTTCATCACCGTCAAGGTCTTCGGCGTGGCCAACGCGGACTACTGGTTTTTCACCGCCGACCTCCTGGATGCCTGGCCGCCGATCACTGGACTGATCAAGGCGTCGGTGTTTGGCCTGGCCATCGGCCTCATCTCGTGCTACATGGGGTTCATCTGCACGCAGGGTGCGGCGGGAGTCGGCCGGGCGGCGACGAATGCCTTCGTGTACTCCTTCCTGGCGATCATCGCGATCAACTTGGTGTTGGCGAGCTTCCTGAATACGCTGTGGGTCATGATCTACGGACCTGATCGGAGCGTGTTTGGCTGAGTCGCACACGATCGGAGCGTTTGCGGTCGCCGCGGTCGCGATGACGGTCGCCGTGACCGCGATGGCGCAGGACCCCAGTTCGCCGCAGGGTCGACCCCCACTGCTACCGCTCGTGCGAGGCAACCCGCGTGTCTATGACGTGCAGTATTCCGTGACGCTCTTGTTCAACAGCGGGACAGACGGTCGCCCCGACATGTTGCACCTCGAGCAGCACGCGATCGAGCTGCCGCTCATCACGAGTGATTCGCTTTCGCAGGTGGACGTCATGAGCCCGAAGTGCCAGGCCACGCTGCTGGGCGACACCGGCGGGAGCCAGGTTGCGCAGGTGCCGATTCGTGCCGAGTCGCTCCCAGGAAGCGTCCCCGTCCTGGTGGCTGATTGCGGGAAGTTCACTGGCCAGCACACGCGGTTTGACCTCTCGTGGCGGCAGCAAGTCTGGGAATGCGAACTGGACGAGACCGCAGCGGCGACGATCGCGTGGCCGCGCGAGTGGCCGGCCGAGGCCGCATCGGCGCTCAAGCCAGAGCCGTTCATCGAGTGCGATGCGCCTGCCTTCGCAGAGTTCATCCAGGAGGTGACGCAGGGGCAATCGCCACGATCGATCCCCGTGCAGTCGGCGGCGAAGGAGATCATCAAGGCGGCGATCGCCCTGTTCCGAAATGTCGACTCGGAGGGCGTGGTCGGCGAGCGAGGGCAGTTCCGGGGGTTTTCGCTGCAAGGTGCGCTCGCGGCGGCGACGGCGGGCGCGGGCTCTCGCCACGATCTGGTCTGCGTGTGTGTGGCCGCGTTGCGCGCCGGGGGAGTTCCGGCGCGACCGGTCGTCGGGATCCTTGAGGAGACTGGCAAGAATGCGAAGACCCGACTCACCTCGTGGGGCGAGTACTTCCTTCCGGGTTCGGGGTGGATCCAGTTTGACCCTCTGGCGATGCGCGGCTCGGGTGTCCGGAACTGGCCCGTCAACCGCGATTGGAAGCACCATGGAGAGGTCGATTTTGACGATGGCATTCGACTCCCGATCGCCCACTCATTCCTGCCTCCCGGTGACACGCAGGCGCCGATTTCCGCGCCGGCCATCTGGGGCTGGCGCGCCGCGGGTGGCATCGACCCCAATGGTGGCGTCTTCGATTCCGTCAGGGTGCAGGTGATCTCCCGAGGCAAGGGCACGCCGGACTGACGTCCACTTTTCTGGCCCGGTTATCGGTGGAAATGTGCCCTTCAGGGGCACATTTCCACCGATAACCCGGTGCGGACCTTGGGTGTGAGCTCGCCCGGCCCGGCGTCGCGCCCCTGGCATCCGCGCCAGTGCTTGGGTCAGTGAAAATCGCGCGACTGGTTCCGGTGGAGCATTGCCGCCACATCGCCGTCGATTGAGCGGATGCGCCGCACCAGGAGGTTGACCACGCCGTCGCGGCGCTCGACCGTCCCCTGCGCCAGCACCACCCGGCCGTGGCGCGCGGCGGCTCGATGGGCTTCGTAGATGCGCGGGCGGAGGATGAGGTTGGCGGGGCCCGACTCGTCCTCGATGGTCATGAAGACGATGCCCTTGGCGGTCGATGGCCGTTGCCGCACCAAGACCAGCCCGGCCACCGCGGCGCGCGATCGGTCGGGGATCGCACCCTCGTCGCGCAGGTCCGAGCATCGTGCGACGCCCGAGCGCAGGAGCCCCGCGCGCAGGAACGAGATCGGATGCGCGCGCAGCGAAAGGCCGACGGACCCAAGGTCATCGCCCACGCGGACCATCGGCGAGACGGTTGGGAGCGGCGCGTCGGGCACGGCGTGGTCCCAGAGCGTGGGTGATTCGTCGCGCACGCTGTCAAAGACGGGCGCGGGATCGTCGGTGAGCGCGCGCAACTGCCAGAGGGCCTGCTGTCGATCGATCCCCATGGCCATGAACGCGTCGGCGCGGGCCAGTTGTCGAAGCGACGCCACCGGCACGCGCGCGGCGTGCCACAGCGCTTCCATCGACTGGAATGGGCCGTGTGCATGCCACGCGCGAGAGATGGCGATCGCCTCGTCTTCGCGCATGCCGCGCACCATGCGCATGCCCAGGCGGATGGCGGCGTGCGCGGTGCCACAGGGACCAGCGGGCGATGCGTCCCCCTCCAGCGAGCAGTCCCACACGCTGCGCGCCACGCACACGGGTCGAACATCGACGCCGTGGTCCTTGGCGTCGCGGACCAGTTGCGCGGGGGCGTAGAAGCCCATCGGCTGGCTGTTGAGGAGCGCGACGCAGAACGCGGCGGGTCGATGACGCTTGAGCCACGCGCTGGCGTAGACCAGGAGCGCGAAGCTGGCGGCGTGGCTCTCGGGGAAGCCATAGCCGGAGAAGCCGCGGATCTGGCCAAAGACCTGCTCGGCGAAGTGGCGTTCGTAGCCGCGCTCCACCATGCCGCCCACGATCTTGCGGCCGAAGGTTTCGATGAGCCCCTCGCGGCGCTTCCACGAGGCGATCGCGCGGCGCAGCTGGTCGGCCTCGCCCGG
>SXOD01000046.1 GCA_005776885.1 Planctomycetia bacterium | reverse complement strand
GCCGGCTCCGAGGTGTCCGCGCTCTTGGGCCGCATGCCAAGCGCCGTGGGATACCAGCCCACCCTCTCCACGGAGATGGGTGCGATGCAGGAGCGAATCACCTCGACAAAACAGGGCGCGATCACCAGCGTGCATGCCATTTACGTTCCCGCCGACGACATGACCGACCCCCCGCCTGCCACGACCATCATCCACATGGCCGCGTTCATCGTGCTTGAGCGCAAGATCGCCGAGAAGGGCATCTACCCCGCCGTCGATCCGCTCGCGTCCACCAGCCGCATCCTTGACCCGCAGATCCTGGGCGAGCGCCACTACCGAGTGGCCCGCCGCGTGCAGGGCATCCTCCAGCGCTACCGCGACCTGCAGGACATCATCGCCATCCTCGGCGTTGACGAACTCAGCGAGGAGGACAAGTTGACCGTGTCGTGCGCGCGCAAGATCGAGCGATTCTTCTCCCAGCCCTTCTATGTCGCCGAAGTCTTCACCGGCTATCCCGGCGTCACGACCAAGCTTGAGGACACCATCGATTCCTTCGAGCGTCTCTGCAACGGCGAAGGCGATGACCTGCCGGAAGGTTCCTTCATGTACGTGGGCAACCTGGATGACGCTCGCGCGAAGGCCGTCAAGATGGCCGCGAACTGAGTTCAGCCGCGGCAGCCTCAGTTCCCAAACGCTTCCATCAATCGGCCGATCTCTTCATCGAGATCGGCCTTTTCAATGCCCTCGTCGAGCAAGACCTGCACAAGGTACGCGCGCAACCGACGCCCGCCGGTGCGTGCGGCGACCTTGACGCGGGCAACGTCCTGCCCTCGTTCATCCGCAATGGTCGCGTAGGGTCGATTGCCCAGGAAGTGCTCCTCAAAGATCGCGAGCGATGCGTCTCCCGGCACCGCGGCCCCGGCTTCGCGCGCACGGGCAATCGCCTCGGCCAGGATGCCCTCGGCCCGGCCTCGCTCGAATGCTCGCGCCCCCGCCTCCAGCTCCTGTGCCGCGGGCAAATCAGAATCCTCGATCTTCTTCGGGTCCATCGAAGGGACTCGGCGATCTCGCTTCCGGCGGCGGGCTTCCTCGAGCAGGTAATGGCTGAAAGAAGTCATCATCCACCTCGAAAACCGCATCCCCGATCGCGCGCGCTCCTCGAACCATCGCGCAATCCAGTCGGACCGCCCCAGCCGGTCGGCAAAGAATCCAGCGACTATGTCGTTCGGATCTCCCAGGGTGGAGAATCGCGTCGCCGAAAAGTACCCGGCCAATGGACGCAGGTACACGCGCATCACGAACCGGGCGGCCAGCCGGCCGTCGCCGCCTTGCACGGCTTCGAGCAGATACCCACTCTCGGTGCGGGGGAACAGGTCCCCCGTGCTCGGGTGTGGCGTGTCTGGAAGCATGGTCTCGCCGGGCATGGCCATCGGATGGGCGTGGCCATCGTAGCCATCGCGGAAGACAATGATGCCCTACGCTCCCGCGGATGACTGTCACCGCTTGCGCCGCCGCCGAATCCATGGACGCCTTTGAAAGCGGCTTGCTGAGCCGCGTCGGGGAGGCCTCCCGGGAACGACTCCACCGCGGGATTCGCCAGGTCAGCCGCGCCTGGGTGCCGGCAGACGGCGATTCGGCGGCCCTCCAAGCATTCATCGAGAAGCACTTTGTTGCTGATCCCACGGACCTGGGTCGACTCCGCACGCGGCTGGAACAGGCGCTGGAAAGCGTTTGGGGCCACCTCTACGAGGCTCGCCGAAACCTCCGCCGATGGAGCGATCTTCGCGGTGACGAAATGACCGGAATCGACGACATCCTGGCGATGTTCGACCCGGCCCCCGACCTCTCCGAGCAGGTGTACCAGCAAAAGCTGGCCTTCCTGGCGCTGCTCAACTTTCCCAAGCGTGACCTCGCGACCATGATCAGGGACGGGGCGGATTGGTCGACCAACGAGTGGGTCGAGACTCGGATCGTGCAGGCGTTTGGGCCTCGCATCCCGAAGGAACTCTCGGACAAGGCGCGTGTGGTTGGTCATCGATGCAGCCAGTTCGTGAATGACTTCCACATTCCCGTCGAGGCCGTTGTCTCGGAAGGGGCGCGATTCATGCCGGCTGGCCGGAGGCTGATCGCCCATTGGCTCGTGCGCGAGGAGGTGAAGGCCCAGTACGGCGATGGCCCCGTGCGCGGTGCGCCTCGGCAGCGATCGCTGATGCACGTGATGCGCCACCACATCGAGTCCAGCGTGCCGGCCACCGTCATGGGCGGAACCAACACGCTGGACTGGGATCCGGCCGCGGACACGCTGGGTGGCTCGCCGGTGATGGCCGCGGACACGGTCGGCCTGGTTCGCTACGAGCGATGGCTGGACCAGTTCCACCTCGCTCGCGAGTTTGATCGACACCATCCTGACCACCCCACGGCGATGTCGCGGAAGTTTGACCTGGCCCGCGAGGTGCCGGAGGCCGAGGCCGAGGCGTTGCTCATCTCGTTGCTGGAACACCCCGCCCGGCGGGCGCTGGCCAGTTTCCTTCGGGCCAAGATCGGGCGTCCCTTGGAGTCGTTTGACGTCTACTTCGAGGATTTTGCCGAGGCACGGCCGGCCGCAGAAATGAACGCCGCCGTGACGGAACGATTCAAGGACGAGAAGGCGCTTCAGGCTGCCCTTCCCGACGTGCTCCGCGGACTCGGCTGGAGTGCCGAGGATGCGCAGTTGCTGGGTTCTCGCGTGCAGGTGGAAATCTGCAAGGGGGCCGGCCACGCGATGCGCCCCGCCATGGCGCAGTTTGGGGCATGGCTGCGCACCAGCCGATTGCCCGACTGCCTCGGCTGGGATGGCTTCGATACCGCGATGCATGAACTGGGGCACAACCTCGAGCAGTTGTGCTCTTGCTACTACGCGCCCAGCCCGGCGCTGCGCGGCGTCCCCAATACCGCCTGCACGGAAGCGTTCGCGTTCCTCTACCAGTCGCTCGGCCGACGCGTGCTCGGGTTGGCCTCCACCGACGACGAACAGCTGGACTTTGACCTCGAGGCCATCAACTCACTCCAGGCCACGGCCCAGATCGCCGGTCCCGGACTGCTGGAGCTGTCGGCCTGGCGATGGCTCTATGCACACCCGGACGCCGACGCGGCAGCGCTCCGCAGCGAAGTGATTCGACTTGCCGACGAACTGTGGTCCCGTTACTTCGGACGCGATTTTGGCCCGGACCCGTATCGGCTCCTCGCGGCCTACCAACACATGATCGCGCATCCGCTCTACCTCCCGGACTACGCGTTGGGACACATCATCTCCCACCAGATCCGATCGCACATGCGGGGCCGGGATTTGGCGACTGAGACCAAGCGGATCACCAGCCAAGGTCGATTGACTCCGGATGCCTGGATGCGCGGTGCCGTTGGTGGGCCGATTTCGGCGGTGGCACTCTGCCGCGACGCCGAGGCAGCGCTCGCCCGGCTCGGTGCCGTCTGATCAGCGCACTTTAACCCGCGGATCAACCCGCGGATCAGCCCGCGGCGCGATTCTTCAAGTAGTCCTCCAGCGGCATGACTTCGCCGACGTCGCCCCACTGGGACGAATCATTGGCTGTCCGCTCGCTTGAGGGTTCGACGATGCTGCGGCGGCGACCTCGGCTGTCGCGCTCAGTGCGTTCCGTCAACGGAGCATCGAGTTCGCCGACGACCCCGCCCAGCCCGCGCGCATCGTGCGCCTCGCGCGGCTCGGCCCGCCGCACCAGCGCGGCCATTCGCATCACGACGTGACGATCGGCGCGCTGGCAAGGCAGGTCAAACGTCTCGCGCGCGGATCCCTCCGTGCATCGCACCACCAGCGCCGGATGCCGCATTCGGCCAGCCATGATGCAGGCGACGATGGTGAGTGCCGCAGCGATGCCAAACGCCGTGGCCCCCTCGGCCGCCATCGCATAGTTGAGCGGCGTCCTCGCAAACGCAGCCCACGCACCGAGGCCAAAGGCGGCTGCCACCAGCGCGATCACCGTCAGGAGCCGCCGCCAGATGAGCCGTTGCTCCAGCGAGATTCGTGCAACTGAGTCGAGCTCAAGCGCGTGATACTCCATGCCCGTGCCGCGTGGCCGGCAGATGAAGATCCGCCGATTTGTGGCGACGACCGCTCCGCGAAGCTTCGAGAGAAACGCCCCCCATCCGCATACGAGGACGTCTGTCGGGTCCTGCGCGATCGTCCCCACCAGCTTCTCGCCCGGCTCGGGATCGGTCTTGAGTCCCTGGATCTCAAGCGTCTGCTTGAGGAGGAGGTCGACCGTGGCACCGACCGGTTGCGTCGTGCCGCGGGCGGGGCGAGGGCGAGGGCGAGCTGCCGCGGCGGCGGCGGCAGCGGCGGCCTCCGCGACTCCATCCACAGCAACTTCACAATCGTCGACCGAGTCCGGTCCCGCGCCAACGAGCCGGAATGGGACACGTGGGGTCGGCGATGCTGGTCGTGATCTCGGGTGTGCGGGCGCCTGAACCGCTCCTCGCAATGGCACGGCGACTTCCTCTCCGTCATCGGCCACCGCCGGCTCACCCTCCGATGAATCGTCCAAAATCGCATCGGCAACAACCGCATCCGCCAATCTGGCATCGGCAACAACCGCGTCGGCGGTGCCGGTCGAGACAACGATTGCTTCGGAGCCAGACGTCGCGACGGCCTGCAGGAGCGGAGGCGGCTCAAGCGCAGCGGTGGTGCCCGCAGCCCTCGGAGACGCATTCACCGAGTCGGAAGTCCGTTCCACGGACCCACCCGGCCCCACTCGCGCGACGACACCTTCCGGGCGCGCCAATCCAAAGTCGGTGATCCGCCAAGCTCGATACCAGCGCGTCGCACCCTCGGGCATCACTTCATCGGTCGACTTGATCCGACCGGCCTTGGCCAGTTGGCGTAGCAACGACGCAGGGTATGGACCCTTGGCGGCTTCCGTGCCACGCCGAATGAAGTAACCCACGCCCGGAGCGTAACAGGCCGGCGGAGTTTTTCAACTCGAGACCGCCACGAACGCCAACTTTTCCAGAGGTGGCGCTTCAGCTTGCTGCTCCGTCCGGCATCAGCTTGCCCACAGCGTCGATACCATCCGCCGACCAATGCGGCCACTCCTCGCTGAACTCATCGGCACCTACTTCCTGGTCTTCGTCGTCGGGCTGGTCGTCGGCGGACTCGCCCCGGCGGAGTGGGCCCCGATCGCCGTATCCGCAGTCCTCTGCGTCTGCGTCTGCGCCTTTGGCCACGCCAGCGGCGCCCATTTCAACCCGGCGGTCACCATCGCGGCCTGGCTCAGGCGCCGGATCAATGCCGGGCGGATGATCGGGTACATCATCGCCCAGCTCCTCGGGGCCTATCTCGCGGTACTGACATGCACCCTGATGGACTCCTGGGCGACGCCGGCTCCGCTGGTCTTGGCCGGATCAAGCCAGATCATCGTGGCTGAGGGGATCTTTACGTTTCTGCTGGTGACGGTCATCCTCAACGTCGCGGCCACCAAGGCGACCGAGGGCAACCAGTACTTCCCCTTCGCCATCGCGGGAGCGGTCCTCGCCGGGGCGCTCTGCGTGGGCACGATCTCCGGCGCGGTCTTCAATCCGGCCGTCGGCACCGGGTTGGTCGCCATGGGGGCCCTCCCCAGCGCCAAGCTCATCCTGTACGTGGCCAGTCAGCTCGCCGGCGCGATTGCCGCGGCCTGGGTGCATGGTGTCATGTATCCGGACGAGGCCGGGCGTGTTCCCCCATTGGGCTGATCGACGTCTGGCCGACCGCCCCCGTTGGGCTGATCGACGTCTGGCCGACCGCCTCCGTTGGGCTGATCGAAAACGACGGTTTTTTGGTCGAATCTGATCAATTCAACGGGGTGGCCGGAAACCTCCCGCCTCACCCCGAGAACGAAGACCCGCAACCGCAGGTGGACGTGGCGTTGGGGTTGTTGAACACGAACCCTCGACCCATCACCTCATCCTTGAAGTCGACGGTCGTCCCATTGAGATAGAGGTAGCTCTTCGGGTCGCAGATCACCCGCACCGTGAAAGGATCGCCAATCGCCCCCTCCGGAGACTCCTTGGGTGCGCGCCGGTTGTACTCGAAGTTCCACAGCTCGTCGCTCTCCTTGGTGACTTCGGTGAGATCCAGGATGTAGGAAAAACCGGAGCAACCGCCTCCCTTGACGCCAATCCGGAGCGCGATCTTGGCGCGATCAAGCCCCTGCTGGTCAATGATGGAGTCGATTTCACGAGCGGCGGTCTCGGTCACGGTCACTGGCATCGTTGGTTCCTTTGCGCTGGTCAGGCGGTGGTGGCGGGTACGGCTGTCGGTGCGGCAGTCGGTGCGGCAGTCATTGCGGACGCGGGCGTGGCGCCGGGATTCTTCTTCTTCCAGTCCTCGATCGCGGCGCGGATCGAATCCTCGGCCAGCACGGAGCAGTGGATTTTCACCGGTGGCAGCGCCAGCTCCTCCACGATCTGCGTGTTCTTGATGGTGAGCGCCTCATCGACGGTCCGGCCGCGGATCCACTCCGTCGCCAAGCTGCTGCTGGCGATGGCTGAACCGCAACCGAAGCACTTGAACTTGGCGTCCTCGATCCGCCCTTCGGGTGTCACCCGGATCTGCAACTGCATCACGTCGCCGCACTCGGGGGCACCGACGATTCCGACGCCGACGTCCTTGCGCCCCTTCACTTCGCCGGAGGTGCCGAAGGCGCCGACGTTTCGCGGGTGCTGGTAGTGGTCGATGACTTTGTCGCTGTAGGCCATGGTGTGCTCCTTGATCCCGCGTGTCTCAGGCGGGCGCAGGCCCGCGTGCATGATTCAGTGCTGTTGCCACTCGATCTTGCTGACGTCGATCCCTTCCTTGTGAAGGTCGTAGAGCGGGCTCATCGCCCGCAGGTGATTCACCGCCGCCGTGATCGACACGATCGCATGATCCACTTCGGCCTCGGTCGTCCATCGGCCGAACGAGAGCCGCAATGACGAGTGCGCCAGGTCGTCACCGACGCCGAGCCCCTTCAGGACGTAGGACGGTTCCAGGCTGGCGCTGGTGCAGGCGGAGCCGCTCGAGCACGCGATCTCCGCGATGCCCATCATCAGGCTCTCGCCTTCGACGAACCCGAATGAAATGTTGGCGATGTGCGGCACCCGCTTGGTCGGGTGGCCATTGACCTGCACGACGTCCATCGCCGAGGTGAGGCCGGCCTCCAGCTTGTTCCGCAGGGCGAGCAGCCGCTGGCGCTCCGCGTCACCCGAGGCCGCGCACAGTTCGCACGCCTTCCCGAATCCCACGATTCCCGGCACGTTCTGCGTGCCCGAGCGCATGCCTCGCTCCTGCCCGCCGCCGTCGACCAGCGCCTCCAGTCGAACGCGCGGGCGTCGGCGGCGCACATACAGCCCGCCCACACCCTTGGGCCCGTAGATCTTGTGGCTGCTCCAGGAGAGGAGGTCGATGTGATCCGCCTCGACGTCCACCGGCATTTTCCCAGCCCACTGCGTGGCATCGGTGTGAAGGATGACGTCGCGCTCGTGGCACAACGCCCCGATCTGCGGCACCTCATTGATCGTGCCGATCTCGTTGTTGGCCCACATCACAGACACGAGGATGGTGTCCGGCCGCATCGCCGCCGCCACCATCTCGCGGCTGATGATCCCGTCAGCGTTCGGTTCGAGGTAGGTGACGTCGAACCCCTCGCGCTGGAGTCTCTTGCACGGGTCGAGGACCGCCTTGTGCTCGATGATGTCAGTGATGACGTGGCCCCGCCCCGGCGACCCCGCAGGTGCCTTTGCGTAGAGGTTGGCAACGCCACGGATCGCCAGGTTGTTGCTCTCGGTCGCGCCAGAGGTGAAGATGACTTCCTTCGGCTGCGCCCCGATGAGCGACGCACACTGCTCGCGAGCCTTCTCGATGGCGTCCTCAGCTTCCCAGCCGAATCGGTGGTTCCGACTCCCAGCGTTGCCGAAGTGCTCACTGAAGTACGGCAGCATCGCCTCGACAACCCGGGGGTCACAACGCGTGGTCGCGGCGTTGTCGAGATAGATCATGGCGGTCGGATTGCTCATGGTGTGCTCCGGCGTGTCGGGCGTGTCAGGCGAGTCGATGGACCTCGATCGTCCGATAATCATGGCGGCGAGTTCGGGAAGCAACGGGTGCACCTTCTTCCACACTCCTTCACCGCGTTCCACAGTATAGGTTCCAGCCCGACACTTTGCGAGCCACTCGCAACTAGCCGCGAAAAACTTGGAAACCCAATGTTTGCCTCGGCGTGGCCGCTACCGTCCCCACCCGCACCATGCGAATCATCGAATCGGCCGAAGACGCGCTCGCTTTCACGGGCTGCACGTTGGTCCCCACGATGGGAGCACTCCACCAGGGGCACCTCTCGCTCTGCAATCAGGCCGCGGCACGGGGCGTGGACGTGGTTGTGTCGATCTTCGTCAACCCGACGCAGTTCGGGCCGGGCGAGGACTTCTCGCGCTATCCGCGAACACTCGACGCCGATCTCGCTGCCCTGCGCTCCCTCCCCACCCCACCTGCCGCCGTGTTCACTCCTCCCGTCGAAACAGTGTTTCCGCGCGGCACGGAGGCGGCCCTCCGAGAGGCGGGGTCGATCGAACTGCCCGCCTGCGCCACGGCACCGCAACTGGAGGATCGATTCCGGCCCGGTCACTTTGCCGGTGTGGTGCAGGTCGTCTCCCGACTCTTTGACCTCTGCCGCCCCAGCGCGGCCGTGTTTGGAACCAAGGACTTTCAGCAACTGCGCGTGATCGAACAATTGGTCGCCAGCTCGCAGCACCGGTTTGGCGCGTTGGAGATTCTCAGGGGTCCGACGGTCCGGGAGGACGATGGGCTCGCCATGAGCAGCCGCAATCGATTCCTCTCCGCTGTCGACCGTGAACGAGCGCTCGGGATCGTTCGTGCGCTGCAAGCGGCGCAGGTCGTGCTGACGCCGGCCGCCGCCGAAGCGGCGATGGCCGCCGTGCTCCGAGCACACGGGTTGGACGTGCAGTACGCCGAGATCCGTGAGCGCACTGGCCTGGTGCCACCAAGCACCGCTGCCGTGCGTGGGACCTGCCAGGCCTTGGTCGCCGTGCGGCTGGATTCCGTGCGGCTGATCGACAACGATGTGTGGTAGCGGGCCGGGCCTCGCCTACACTTTCGGAATGCCCACGATCGACCTATCGGCTCCAGTGGCTCCAGTGGCTCCATCGGTTCGCGGCATCGGACGCGGCATCGGACGCGGCACCATCGCCGTCATCCTGGCCGCTGCGCTCCTGCAGTCCGCTCTTGCGTCGGCACAGTCCCCGACCAACAAGCCCGCGACCAACAAGCCCGCTGCGAGCAAGCCGGCAAAGACTGGTCAGAAGGCAGCGGTCGATCTCTCCGCATCCTGCAAGGACCTTGACCCTGCGCTGCTGGACCCCGAGGTGGATGCAGCGGACCGTACGGCTACCGATTGGCTCGTCGGATTCCGGCTTCCGGAGCCCCCTTCCACCGTGTCTTGGCTGGATGCCCCCGCGCCAGGTCCCGACGCATTCCGAGGCAAGGTGGCGATCTTCATGAACACAGGGAGCGGCGGGACGTCTCGAAGGGAGTTCGAGACGTTGCAGAAGTCGCTGGGCGACCTGGCCGCGAGCCCCGAGGTGCTGCTCTTCGCGCTCCACACGCCGGACGGCGCCAAGCAGGCCGCGCGGTCCGCGCAGCGGAAGCCGTGGGGTGCCCCGGTCGCTGTCGATGGTGACGGCGCGTGGTGCGACTCGCTGGGGCTGTTCAAGGACCCCGTCGTGATCGCCGTGGACAAGCGGGGCGACGTGCGGGCCGTCGGCTTGAGCGTCGAAGGCGCGGCCACTGCAGTCAAGGCCCTGTTGGCGGAACCGTTCGATCCCGCGTCCGACAAGCCCACCGAGCGCCCGGCTGCGCCACCGCCGGCCGACGCCTCCACGATTTCGTACCCCGACCACGCGACGGCCGGGCCGATGGTGGGTACCGAGGCACCGCAAATGGCCGTCGAACGCTGGGCCAAGGATCCTGTCGCCGATGCGGCCGGGAAAGTCGTCGTTCTGGACTTTTGGGAGCCGTGGTGTAGCCCCTGCCGCGCAGCAATCCCCCACATGAATGAGATGCAGCGGGCCTACATGGACGACGTGGTCTGCGTTGGCGTGTCTGGCATGACCAACAGTGACTTTGAGCAGGATTGCAACAAGTACAAGCTCAAGGTCCGTGACTTCGCCTACGGACTGGCGATATCGCCGGGCAAGTCCATGCACTCGGCGCTCGGCGTCACGGGATACCCGACCGTCTTCGTGGTCAGCGGCGACTGGAAGGTTCGATGGCAAGGCCACCCAACCGCCCTCACGGACGCCGTGCTTGGACCAATCGTCCAGGCCAACCGCAAGCAGCAGGCCGCCTTGCATCCGGCCGGTCCTGCGGCACACCGCAAGGACACCTGGGCGTCCAAGCGCAAGTGATCGGCGACTGAGTGTCCTGCGTTCCCGGTCACAGGCGCCCCGGGCCATCAGCGCGAGCGACTGATGACCGCTGCGGCCATCGCTTCCAGCACCTCACGGGCATCGCTGGGCTCGAGTTCACGGAGCTGCAATCGCGCCGACTCGACGAATGCGGCTGCGCGATCGCGTGCCGCTTCCAGTGCGCCAGTGGCTGCCACCAGCCGGCGGACCGTCATCGCGTCGTGCGCCCGAACCGCGTCGTCCAGATTCGCGCGGCCCTGAGGGCCTGACAGCTCCCGCGCCAGCACCAAGGGAAGCGTGAGCTTCCCCTTGGCCAGGTCCCGGCCGACGGACTTTCCGACATCGGCCTCAGTGCCGAGGAGATCGAGGACGTCGTCCTGCATCTGGAACGCGATGCCGATCGCGCTGCCGAATGCCTCCATGGCGCGAACCACCGTCGGCGACCCGCCGGCCTCTCGCGCGCCGGTTCGGGCAGCCGCCCCGATCAGGACACCGGTCTTCAACCGGAGAATCTCCACAAGTTCACCCTCCGGGAGATCCAGCCGGTCACGTGCCTCCTGCTGCAACAGCTCCCCGGCACAGAGTTCGCCGGTCACGCGGCCAAGTTCCTCGTTGAGCGAGGGGTCACCGAGCCGCGAGCACAGATGGAACGCGCTGGAGATCAGGTAGTCGCCCAGAAGGACTGCGGCGTCCAGTCCGTGCTCGGCGTTCACCGTCCTCCCGCCACGCCGCACGTCGGCCTCGTCCAGGATGTCGTCGTGCACCAACGTAGCCATGTGGATCAGTTCCAGCACGGCACCCAGCCGCTCGTGCCGAGATCCAACAGCCGCGGCCCCTCCTGCCGCCAACCCGCTCACGATCGCCAGCGTCGGGCGGAGCATCTTGCCGCGGTACCGCTCCACATGCCGGCACAGGCGCGCCACCGGCGGATGGGGACTGGCCAGTTCCTCTTCGAATTCACGGATGACCCCGACCAACCGCTCCTCGATGAGCGGCTGCAGGGACGTGGCTGGGAATGACGCGATCGGCACAGGACACAAATCCTAGTGATCGATCACCGCTCCGCGACGATGTAGGCGATCCAACCCTCGCATGCCTCGCCGCGCTCGGATGGGTCAAACTTGCCGTTGCCCGTGCCGTCGCGGTGGTTGGTGCCCTCCCAATAGACGGTGGATCGGCTCAATCCGGCATCGGCCAGCGCATCGCGGAGTTCGGGAATCGACCACAGCCGCCAGTCGTAAGTGAAGGCGCGGTTCATCCGGCTGCCGTCGGGGAACTCGAAGTGGATGTGATTCACGACGTGACCGGTGATCGGGTTGTAACGAGACTGGTCCCACACGTACGTGAACCCATCCAAGATGCGATCTTCCCGAACCTCGGCGTGGGCCTGGCTTCCGCCGTAGCAATCCATCACCAGCAGTCCGCCTCGCGACAGCCGCTTCCGGCATTGCGCCAAGTAGCTCACCAGCTCCTTCCGGGCCTTGAAGACGGAATAGGAGAAGTTGAGCGCCGCCAGGATGTCGAACTCACCAGCGTTCACGCGGACGACATTCCCGCGCACCAGCCGGATGCGGCGCTGCTGTGCTGGCGTCAACGGCGCCACGGCTCGCTCCGCGGCCCACGCCAGGATCGCCGGATCCAGGTCCACTCCGACAGCGGCGTTGCCCGGCCGGCGGCGCACCCATTCGGCGCTCACGGCGGCGGAACCACAGAAGTCCTCCCGCAGCGTTCGCGGCAGTCGACGATTCCGCTCTCGATACACGCGATCAAAGAACGTGACCTCGCTTGTGGGCTCCTGCACCGAGAGTTCATAGAGCTCGCGCCGATCGCTGTTCTTCGCGGTTCTCAACGGTCGCTTCGTCTGGCGGCTCGCGGGACGTTTGGACGACTTCGTTCCCCCACCCGTCTCCGGCCGGTGGGATGGCGGGGCGACCATGGAGCGTTGATGGGGTGTTGACTTCCGTGCCATCGGGGCGGGGAGTCTAACGGGCATGCCTCGACCATCGGAGCGGCGCGCAATGCAGCGCGGGCCTCGACTCTCATCGAGGCCCGCGCAGGGTTCCCGGAGCGGAGGGTGATCTGTCAGTGGCGTCGACGCGAGCGAGCGCAACCCGCTGCAAGGGCCAGCAGTGCCATTCCACCGGGGGCCGGAACCGCCGTCACGGTGAAGCTGAATCCGTCAATCGCGCCTGTTTGTGTTGGGCCCCAGTCGCCAACCATCAGCGTCCACGTCCCCGCGGCGCTGTGGCCGTGGAAGGCGTCCGCGACGGAGACCAGAGCACCGTCAAGCCCCGTCGCGAAGTAGTCGCCCCCGGGAATGTCGTAGCCCGGGCCGCCGCCATCGGCTGCGGTCCACAGGTCGCCGGTGGCACTGTCGCTGAATGTGTAGTCGCCGAGGAAATTGCTGGAGTCGCCAAAGAACGAACCCCCGGTCCATCCCAGACGATGCACCAGCGAGACCTCGAGCCCATCGTGCCACAACGTGATGGAGACGTCTCCCGCCCAGGCGTGGGACAGGCCGTGCACCGTGACCCCTGCAAGCTGGTCAACGGTGAACGTGTCGGTCACCTCCATCGAATAGATGGTGAACGCCGGGACCGTGTTGGATGGCGCATCGGCGATCGCTCCGCCCGGCCCGGAGTAGGTGTGGGCGATGCCGGCCTCGGAGGCCAGCGCCGTGGATCCTGCAATGATGACGGACGCGATGGTGGAACAACTGCTCTTCACGACGATCTCTCCGTTTCGAATGTGTTCAAGTCCCAAGACGTCGGCGCGCTACGCGAGTCGACGTCGCCCCCTCCCGGCAAGACCAACGGCCAACCCGAGGAGCGCGATGCCTCCCGGTGCGGGCACGGTTCCGACCGTGAACTGCCAGCCGCCAAGTGCCCCCTGCGTGTCCTGCTGGGAATCGGTGATCACCAGTTCCCAGATGCCCGAGGCGTCCATGTCGTTGAAGGCACCCGCGATGTTCACACGGATGCCTGCATCGCGCGAGGCGAAGTAGGTGCCGGCGGCAATCGCCTGAGCATCTCCCACGGCCGAGGCCGCGTTCCAGATGCTGGAGATCGAGGAGTCCCTGAAGGAGTAGTCGCCCCCAAAGTTGCTGGAGTCGCCGTAGATCCCGGAGGTGGGATAGCCGATCCGTTCAAAGAGGTCGACCGAGACCCAGTTTCCGTCGGCGCCCTGGTGTCGCAGCTGCGCGCTCAAGTCGCCGCCGTAGCTGTGAGTCAGCCCGATGAGCGTCACCACGTCGAGGCCGGTGACGGTCCCCGCGCCGGTGCCAACGATGATTTGGAAGGTGGAGGAAGCCGGAAGGCCAACTGAGTCGGCAATCGTTCCCCCGCCGCCACTGTAGGTCTGACCGAGCGCGGCGTTGGACAGAGCCACAGCCAACGAACAGCCGACCAGATATGCACAACTCTTCATGGTCCTTTTCCTCTCTCTCAAACCTGGGTTGTCTAGACCCGTCCGCAGCGGTCCCTCAACCGCCGCACCCTCAATCTCCAACCTCACAAGGGTAGCGTGTGACGACCGAAAGGCAAGCCAACTAGCAGAAAAAGGGGGTGAGCCTTGCAGCGCACCCCTGTTTCTTGCCTGCACTCACCTTCGTCGAGCACCTGGCCCGCCCCGCCCACGCCCCGCGCGGCGGGCATCCATCTTCAATAGCGGTAATGGTCGGCCTTGTACGGACCGTTCTTGGGCACGCCGATGTACGAAGCCTGGCTGTCGGACAGCTCCGTGAGGCGAGCGCCCAGCTTTCCCAGATGCAACCGGGCGACTTCCTCGTCCAGTCGCTTGGGGAGGACATGGACGCCAGTGGCATACTCCGCGGTCCGCGTGAAGAGTTCCAGCTGCGCGATCACCTGGTTGGTGAACGAGCTGCTCATCACGAACGAAGGATGGCCAGTCGCGCAGCCAAGGTTGAGCAATCGACCCTCAGCCAGGATGATGATGCTGCGCCCATCGGCAAACACCCACTCGTCCACCTGCGGCTTGACATTGACGCGCTTGACGCCGCCAACCTTGGCCAGGCCGGCCATGTCGATCTCGGTGTCGAAGTGGCCGATGTTGCCGATGATGCACTTGTCCTTCACGCGCTTCATGTTGTCGGCCGTCACGACGTCCTTGTTGCCGGTGGCGGTGACGATGAGGTCGGCCTGGTCCAGCACGTCCTCCAGCCGGACCACTTCGTAGCCTTCCATCGCCGCCTG
>SXOD01000045.1 GCA_005776885.1 Planctomycetia bacterium | reverse complement strand
CCACCACCGCCGCCGCCGCCACCACCGAAGCCGCCGCCGCCCTGTCCGCCGCCGCCGCCACCGCCGCCACGACCCTGGCCACCCTGCTGGATGGAGCTGTTCAGGTTGAAGTCGGGTGCGTTGTCAAACATCGGGATCTCCAGGAGGAGGTCGCGGATGTCGTAGACCTCGGTGACCACGCTCTTGAGCAGGCCCTGCCGGCTCGAGACGCGGACAACGCCGTCCACCACGGAATACCGCGGCGACTCGTCAGCCTCGACCTGGTCAAGCACCAACTGGAGGGCTCGGTTGAGCGGCATGCCGGCGACGTCGATCGCCTCCGGCATCTTGGAATCCTTCTCGATGGAGAGGTCGGTGTTCAGGTCGTTCCAGTCCACCGAGAACTGCACGGGCGTCTGGTTGCCATCGGCCACCTGGCGCAGGTACTGGATCGCGTCGCTGAAGCTGGTGTTCTCCGGGATCGTGGCACCCTCGGGGAGGGTCACCGCACCCATGAGGCTGAGCACGCGAGCGTTCGCGGGCGAGTCGACGTACCCGTCGGCACCGTGACGTTCGGCGGCGATGCGGTCGAAGTCCTCGGGATAGGTCACCAACGCGTTGACCGAGCGCGGCCCGGCGCCCTTGAGGTTGATGCGCGGGGGAATGAAGGCTTCCGCAGCCTCAAGTTGCATGTTCTGGAAGCTGAACTCGCGCTCGCGAACCGCATTGGAGAAGCGGCGGAGGGCGATGGTGTTCTGGATGGCCTCGCGGAGGGCCAGCGCGGAGATCGACTGTGGCTCGATGGCGAGCGCACGATCGAGCACTTCCAGCGCCTTCTCATACTCCTGCTGCTCTTGCAGCTCGCGGACCTGGAGGATCATCTTGTCGACCTGGCGTTGCCGGTCAAGGCTGGCTTCGGCCATCTTCGCATCGGCCTCGGCCTTCGCGCTCTCGGAGCGCTCAGCCTTGGCGTCGGCGGCGAGGCGGTCGGCGGCCGCGTCGATGTTGGCGTTCAGCTGGCGGACACGGGCCTCGTAGCCCTGCTTCTGGGTCGCGGACAGCGAGCCGCGTGCGCGATCGATTTCCGCCTGCGCCCTGGCCGCCGACTTCTCGGCGCCAGCCGTGTTGTCTTCGGAGAGTTGCTCCTGCGCGCGCTGCAAGAGCCCCTCGATGCGAGACTCCGCCTGCTGCGCGGCGAGTCCGTCCTGCTCGACGTATTCGTCCAGTGGCGAGCCGCGCTCGGCGGCCTTCAGGCACGTGTTCCGTGCCGCGATCGCGTCGGCGTCGCCAGGAGCCGCGGCGAGCACATCATCCCACGCTTCGATGGCCTTCTCCCACTGACGTCGAGCCATCAGGTCGCGGGCCGTTGCCTTCAGGTGGTCGACGATGGCGCCGCCGGCGGACCCCTGCGACGACCCTGCCGGGGGGTCCGGCGGGACAACCTGCGCGAGCGAGGCGGATGACGCCGCCAGGACGGTGGCAGCCGTGATGGCGGTGCAGAGGCAGGAAGCGCGGGCAGTGACGAGCATGAGCGACATCTGGAACTCCGTGGGGGACCATCAAGGTCGAGTTGCAGGAACGGCGTCCGGCCCTCGCAAGCGTGGGACGGGTCGCCGTGGACGAGCGCCGAGGGGATCGGACACGGTGGACCGACCTCACGACGACATCGCCCTCCGTGGCGAGTCGAGGGAGACTACAGGGGGGGGCACCGATCCGCAACACAACGGGAAGTTGGTGTTGGAGCCCTGTAGAATGATCCGCCATGCACCTTGCCGATGCAGCGACCGGCCGACTCCTGCTGCCGGACGGAACCCTCTTTGAAGGCACGAGTTTCGGGGCGCATGGACCCAGCTCGATCCGGACCGGTGAAGTGGTCTTCAACACCGCCATGACTGGGTATCAGGAGGCGCTGACGGACCCGTCTTACGCTGGCCAGATCTTGGTGATGACAGCCTCCGAGATCGGGAACTACGGAGTGAACGGCGAGGACATCGAGGCGGCGGTCCCAGCTGTAGCAGGGTTCATCATCCGGGACCTCCCCCGCTTCCACTCCAACTATCGAGCATCGGAGTCGCTCAGCTGCTGGCTGGAAAGACATGGGGTCCCGGCGATTCACGGAATCGACACGCGGGCGCTCGTGCGAAATCTTCGTCTGGGTGGCGTCTCGAATGGCGCGATTTGTTGCGATAATACAGTGAACGTCGGCGAACTTGCGTCGATCCTACGCGATTCAACGCCGATGGTTGGACTTGACCTCGCATCGCGTGTGACGCCACCAGCAAGCGGAACGTTCGGCGAAACGCTTGGTACATGGGAGCCGCGTGAGGGGACGACCCAGCGGAGGGCCGGACGAACACTTCGTGTGGTCGCACTCGATTGCGGAGCCAAGCGGAATATTTATCGGAACTTGACAGCACGGAACTGTGAGGTGCACTTTGTTCCCGTCACGGCAACGGCGACGGAAATCCGGTCCCACAAGCCGGATGGGCTCTTCGTCTCCAATGGTCCCGGAGATCCGGCGGCCGTTTCAACGGCCATCGCCACCCTCCGCGAACTGATCAACGACTATCCCACGTTCGGCATCTGCCTGGGCCACCAACTTCTCGCACTGGCGATGGGGGCCAAGACTTGGAAGCTCAAGTTTGGCCATCGTGGATCCAATCAACCTGTCCGAAATCTCCAGACGGGCCGGGTCGAGATCACGAGCCAGAATCATGGCTTCGCCGTCGATCCCGCGTCGCTCGAGGCCGTCGGGGGGGAAGTGACCCACGTCCACCTGAATGACGGCACCTGCGCCGGATTCCGACTCCGTGACAAGCCCGTCTTCAGCGTCCAGTACCACCCCGAGGCCAGCCCCGGCCCGCATGATTCGGATTACCTCTTCGACGCCTTCGTCGCGATGATGGAGACCGGCAAGCCGCTCGATCCCGAATCCATGCAGCAGGTCCAGGGTCGCGCCGCCGCGCTCGCCAGCGCCGCGGGCGAGTGACGGGGCGTGACGCTCTTCCCGGCCAGCCCGGAACACGCCGATCTTGGCACGCCTGCGGGACCCGCGCCACATCGCTTCGCGCGCGTGGTGCCGGAGCGGCCCTTGGATCGATACCCCGACGGGCTCACCTATGCCGTTCCGGATTCACTCTCCCTGGCTGTCGGCACGCGGGTCCGATGCCCCCTTGCTCGTCAGCGGACCCCAGTGAATGGATGGGTCGTCGAAGTCGGCGGCGCTGAACTGCTTGAAGGGCTCGATCCCAGGAAGGTCCGCGCGATCGAGGGCATCGACCCACTGGCGTGCCACGTGCCGGCGACTGTCATCGAGCTGGGCCAGTGGGTTGCGGCGTACTACTGCTGTCCGCTTGGCGTCACGCTTCCCTCACTCGTGCCCGCAGCCGTTCGCCGCGGCGTCGGGACGAAGTCGATCAAGTTCGTGGAACTGGCCGTGTCACCCGCGGAGACGCCGCGAGGCCTCTCGCCGCGACAGCGTGCCGTGATTTCCACGCTTGAGCGGCGCACGTCGGCCGACGGACCGATCGCCTTGGAGTCCCTGCGCGTGGAGGCGGGGCTCGCGACCGCCGCAGCCATCGAGTCGCTCGCCCGCCGCGGCGTGGTCACCGTGACGGAGCAGTCCACGGTCCAGGCCAAGTGGCGTGAGCACTCCCTGCCAGGATCGGCCGAAGAAGTCACGCTCTCCACGGACCAGGGGCGCGTCGTGCAATCCATCGGACGGTCGATCGGCGGTGGCTTCTCCACGCACCTGCTCCGCGGCGTCACCGGGAGCGGAAAGACCGAGGAGTACCTGCGGCTGATTCGCCGCGTGCTGGCCGAGGGCCGGTCTGCGCTGGTGCTCGTGCCGGAAATCGCGCTGACGCCGCAGACGACGGGGCGATTGCTGGCTCGATTGCCCGGGCAGTCCGTGGCGATCCTTCACTCGGGCCTGACCGAGGCCCAACGGCACGAGCAGTGGCGCGCTGCCTCGCAGCCGGGTGCCAAGGTGGTGATCGGAGCGAGGAGCGCCGTTTTCGCCCCCATCCCTGACGGCGAGCTTGGCTTGATCGTGGTCGATGAAGAACACGACTCCAGCTACAAGCAGGACCAGGCGCCCCGCTACCACGGCCGCGACACGGCGATACGCCGAGCGCAGCTGGCGCGCTGCCCCATCGTCCTGGGGAGCGCGACGCCAAGCCTAGAAAGCTGGCACAATGCCGTTGACCGCCTCAACAGCCACTTGCATGAGCTTCCCGGACGCGCGCCGGGCCTCTCGACGCCGACCGTGCGCATCGTCGACTTCCGGGCCGAGCAGCGGCAATGGAAGGACAAGCGGGTCCACCTCATCGGGCCGACCCTGCACCGCGAGCTGGAGCGGACCCTGGCGGCGGGTCGGCAGGCCATCGTGCTCCTCAACAGGCGTGGGTACGCCAACTGGGTCGCTTGCGGTGCCGGCGGAGCGTGTGAGTGGCGCGCCACCTGCGATCGATGCGACGCACCGCTGGTGGTTCACCGCCTGCGTGAGGGAGCGGGCGCCTCTCGATCATTCGTCCGCTGCCACCACTGCCTCCAAGAGCTCCGCCTTCCCAAGGAGTGCCCGCAGTGCCGCGGCAAGGTCTCCGTCTTCGGCTTGGGGACACAGCGTGTGGAAGATGAGATGGGCCGACTCTTTCCCGCACTCCTCGCCGAGGGCGCGATGCAGCGAGTCGACTCCGACACGATGGAATCGTCCCTCCATTTCCACACCGCACTGGGGCGATTTGCCAGCGGCCAGTGTCGAGTGCTCCTGGGGACGCAGATGATTGCGAAGGGGCTGGACTTTCCCGGCGTGGGGCTGGTGGGCGTGATCAGCGCGGACACTTCGCTCCACATGCCAGACTTCCGTGCCGCGGAGCGGACCTTCCAGCTGGTGAGCCAGGTGGCCGGGCGCTGCGGGAGGGGAAGCGGAGGCGGCGTGGCGGTGGTGCAGACCTTCGCGCCAGACGCGCCGGCCATCGTGCGCGCCGCGGCGCAGGACTTTGTCGGCTTCGCGACTGAGGAACTGGCACAGCGCGCCGCACACCGGCTCCCACCAGCCTGGCGCATGGCGCGGATCGTCGTGCGTGACCAACTGGAGGGTGGGGCGGCCGACGCGGCGGACGCGCTGGCCAACGGGCTTCGCGGGCTGCCGACATCCTCGAACTGCCGAATCCTGGGGGGCAGTCCCTGCCCGATTGCCCGCATCAACGAGCTCTACCGCTCGCAGGTGGAAGTCATGGCCCCGGGTGCCGCGCAGCTGTCGGCGCTGTTGACCGACGCCCGCGACCGGTCGCTTCTGCACCTGGGCGAGCGAATGGCCGTCGATGTGGACCCCCTGTCGATGCTGTAAGGCAGCCGATTTCCGAGGGGAAAGACACTAGAATCGGTCATTCGGCCCAGTGCCAGAGCTCAACGTGCCGCAGACTCCCCAGCCGCAGCGATCGACCAGTCCATCCAGCCCCGCCGTGAACGCTTGGCAACCCGATGTTGTCGAGGCGATGTACGCCAAGTGGAAGGCAGACTCCGCGTCAGTCGACCAGAGTTGGCAGACCTTCTTCCTTGGTTTTGACCTCGGGGTGGCACGCCCGGTGGCGGAATCGACCACTGCCCCGGCGGCACCAGCCGGAGCCGCCACCCTGCCCCCGGCCTTGCCGTCCGAAAGCCAGGCTCCACGCGAATCGGGCGATCCGGAATCCGCGGGCACCGGGGCCCAGTCTGCCGTCGACGAACTCGTGAGTCGATACCGGACCCTGGGCCATCGTTGCGCCAACCTCGATCCACTTGGCACGACTCGCCCATTCGACCCCGCGCTTTCGCTGGAAGCCGTTGGGCTGGACGATTCGCACCTGGACAAGCCCTTCTGTCCCGGCACGCTGCCGTTGCCCAATCCCAGCCCGCTCGGTGCGATCCTTGAGCTGCTCGAGGAAACGTACTGCCGCTCGATGGGCGTGGAGTTCATGCACATCCGGAGCCTCGAGGAGCGGGAGTGGCTGGGGCGGACGATGGAGTCCGTGCGGAATCGTCCCAACTACACCGCCGAGCAGCGCCGGCGCATCTTTGAGCAACTGGCGCGCGCGGACCGGCTCGAGGCCTTCATGGCCACGCGATACGTCGGCAAGAAGCGGTTTGGCCTGGAGGGTGGCGAGAGTTCCATCCCGGCGATCGAGCGGATCGTCGAGCTGTCCAGCGCATGCGGTGCGACGGACATGACGATGGCCATGGCCCACCGCGGCCGCGTCAACATCCTGGCCAACGTCGTCGGCAAGCCGTACGAGCACGTCCTCACGGAGTTTGAGGAGACATGCCCAGTCACGTTCTCCAATGGTGGAGGCGACGTCAAGTACCACCAGGGCTACAGCTCCGTGCGCGAGTTCGGCGACGGCCGCCACCTGCACATTCGGCTCTGCCCCAATCCGTCGCACCTCGAGTACGTGAACGCGCTCGCGCTGGGGCGAACCCGGGCGCTGCAGGAACGCGCGGGCGAGGACGGCATGGATCGCGTCGTGCCGCTGCTCATCCACGGCGACGCGGCGTTCCCGGGACAGGGGTCGATCTCCGAGTGCTTCAACCTGATGGAGCTGCGGCACTACGCGGTGGGTGGTGCCCTTCACCTCATCGTGAACAACCAGGTGGGCTTCACGACCGATCCCCAGGACTCGTGGGCGGGCGAATACTGCACCGACATGGCCCGCGGCTACGACGTGCCGGTCTTCCATGTCAACGGCGATGACCCAGAGGCCTGCGTGTGGGCAGCCGAGCTCGCCTTCGAGTTCCGCCGCACGTTCCACAAGGACGCGGTGGTGGACCTCTGGTGCTACCGCAAGAACGGGCACAACGAATCCGACGAGCCATCGTTCACGCAGCCGCTCCTCTACCAACGGGTCCGTGCGCAGGTGCCCGTGATGGAGTCGTATGCGGCGAGGCTCGAGCGTGACGGCGTGCTCGAGGCGGGACAGTCCAAGGGGTTTGGCGAACTCATCTTCGCCGCACTTGACACCGCACAGGCCGCCGTGCGCGGCCAACCCTGCCCGGTCGGCAACCCGCCGTTTCGCGGGGCCTGGGAGCCGTTCCGGAACGCGTACTCTGCGAGGCCGATCGAGACCGGCGTGCCCACGGACACCTTGGCGCGCGTGAGCGAGGCCATCGGCTCGGCCCCCGGGGACTTCCAGCCGCACAAGACCGTGAGTCGCGTGCTGGCCTCGCGTTCCACGTTCGACGCTGACAAGCGGATCGACTGGGCCCAGGCCGAGCTCCTGGCGTACGGCACGCTCGCGCTGGAGGGATACTCGCTCCGACTTTCGGGACAGGACTCCGAGCGCGGCACCGTCAGCCATCGCCACCTGGTGCTCTCCTCACAGGACGATGGCCGGAAGCACAATGTGTTCCAGCCACTCCAGGGCGATGGCGTGGGCCGCCTCGAAGTGGTGAACTCGCCGCTCACCGAGAATGCCTGCCTCTCGTTTGAGCTGGGCTACTCGCAGGTCGACCCCCGGACGCTGGTCATCTGGGAAGCCCAGTTCGGCGACTT
>SXOD01000044.1 GCA_005776885.1 Planctomycetia bacterium | reverse complement strand
AGTGCAACTAGCGAGCGCAATGCCAACGCCGGCATCGTGGTGGGCATCACGCCTGAAGTCGACTTCCCGGACGGCCCACTCGCCGGCGTAGCACTCCAACGCGAACTAGAAGCGCGCGCGTTCGTGCTGGGTGGATCCAACTACTCAGCCCCCGGCCAGCGCGTTGGCGATTTCCTTGCCGGGCGGCCGTCAACGGCGTTTGGGAGTGTCACGCCGTCGTACACGCCTGGCGTCCATCCGTGCGACCTCTCCAGCGTGCTGCCTTCCTTTGCGATCGATGCGATACGAGAGGCTATTCCCGCCTTCGCGAAGCAGATCAAGGGGTTTGATCTCGCGGACGCCGTGCTAACCGGCGTGGAGACACGGACCTCGTCGCCCATCCGGATCACCCGCGACGGCACGGACTTCCAGAGCCGAAACACGCTTGGCCTGTTCCCGGCAGGCGAAGGTGCCGGATACGCGGGCGGCATTCTCTCCGCGGCGATTGATGGCATCAAGGTCGCCGAAGCGGTGGCCCTGGGGATCATGGCCGGTGTCGCTGCTGCTGGCGCACCCCCGGAGGGCTGAAGCCGGAAAGGCTGTGGAAGACTTGACATTTATGCAATGGCGTGTATAATCATGCACCCATGTCGGCCCGCCTGCCCCGCCACCACATCATCAAGCGCCTCGTCGGTGCGGGTGGTCTGTACAGCCAGGCCGACCTCGCGGTGGCGCTGCGCTCTCGCGGCGTGGAGGTCACGCAGGCCACGCTCAGCCGGGACCTGACGGAACTGGGCATCCTCAAGGGACCCGATGGCTATGTCCTGCCCGGCGAGGTGAATGCCTCGACGCGACCTGACCTCCTCCGGGTGCTTCGAGACACCTTGGTCAGCGTCGAGGTTGGTGGCACGATCGTCGTCCTCAAGACGGCACCCGGGCAGGCCAGCGGCCTCGGGGTGGCGATCGACAGTTCGCCGAACGATCCTTCGCTTCGAGGTGCGCTCGGCACCATCGCCGGCGATGACTGCCTCTTCATCGCCACCCGGGACGCGAGATCTGCGACGAAGATCGCTGCGGCACTTGGCGAGTCGGCAGGCCTCCCTCAACGCGCATCGCGCGACACCACGCGCACAGCAGCCCACCGCTAGGCCACATGCCACCCCACACCCAATCCATCCCTGTTGCCGTGGTCGGCGCCGCCGGATACACGGGCGCCGAGCTGTGCGAGCGATTGCTTGGCCATCCCGGCGCACGCATCGCGGGACTCTTTGGGTCTCGAGGCAAGAGCGGCGATGGTTCGGCATTCAGCGAATCGTTCCCGCGTTTCACGGGCGTCTTGGATCACCCGATCCTGGAGGCGACACCCGCGGCGATCATTCAGTCCGGCGCGCGCGCGGTCTTCTTGGCCACGCCGCACGAAGCCGCCGCCTCGCTCGCTCCTGCGCTCCTTGACGCTGGCTGCATCGTGCTGGACCTCTCGGCGGCGTTCCGACTTGGCGATCGCACGGCTTATCCGAAGCACTATGGGTTCGACCACCCCGCAGCGCACCTGCTCCACTCCGCCGCCTACGGGCTGGCGGACCTCAATGGCGATGCGATCCGCGCGGCAGACTTGATCGCCGTGCCCGGCTGCTATCCGACGTCGGCCATCCTTGCGACTCGACCGCTCGTGGAAGCCGGGCTTGCCGATGGGAGCGCGCCGATCATCATCGACAGCACCTCCGGCGTGAGCGGCGCAGGTCGACACCCCTCGCTCAAGAGCCTCTTCTGCGAGGTGAGCCAGCAGGCGTATGGCGTGCTCTCGCATCGCCATGAGCCGGAGATCATCGAACACGCTGGCGCCGAGGTCATCTTCACGCCGCACCTGGGGCCGTTTGACCGTGGCATTCTCTCCACGATCCATGTCTCGCTGGCTTCGGGGTGCCATGAGTCCGACATCCGCGCCGCTTGGGAGGCTGCCTACTCGCACAGCCCATTCGTGCACACGCTGCCAGCGGGGAGTTGGTCATCGGTGGCGGCCGTCCGCGGGACCAACTTGTGCCACCTCAGCGTAATGGCGTGCGAACGCCGTCGGCACGCCGTCATCACCAGTGCCATCGACAATCTCGTCAAGGGTGCTGCGGGACAGGCGATCCACTGCTTCAATCTCCGCCTGGGGTTGTCCGAGGTGGCCGGGCTGGGACCGATGCACGCGCTTGCTGCCGCTCACGCACCTGCGGCCGTGCACGCGACGCCGCCCCTGGAAGGGAGCCTCGCGTGAGCCGCGCCCCTTCTCTTTCCAAGCCTCTCGTCATCAAGGTCGGCGGTGCGGTTCTGGACGACGCTGCCTCACTGGCGCGCATGCTGGATGCCGTCGCCATGATGCACCGCTCGCGTCCAGGGTCGGTGGTGCTGGTGCACGGCGGTGGCGCGGCGATCGAACGCGCACTTGCGGCGCTTGGCATGGCCACGACCAAGCGCCACGGCATCCGCGTCACTCCGTCCGAGCAGGTTCCCGTCATCGCCGGTGTGCTTGGCGGCACCGTGAACGCGAGAATCGTCTCCGGCCTTTTGGCGCGCGGCGTCACGGCGCAGGGCATGCGGCTGCTTGACGGCGGGCTGGCGCGCTGCGACCGCGTCGATCCATCGCTCGAGGTCGGCGAGGTGGGATGCGTCGTCGGCGGCAATCCCACAGTCGTGCGATCGATCCTTGCGTCGGGTGCCTTGCCGGTCATCGCCTCGATTGGCGCCACGGCCAGCGGCGACCTGCTCAATGTCAATGCCGACGACGCCGCTGCCGCCCTGGTCTCGGTCCTTGGCGCACGCGGACTGGCGTTGCTCACGGATGTCGCCGGCGTGCGTGGACCGGACGGCGCGGTTGCCGCGCAGCTGGACGCCGCTCGAATTGAAGAATGGATTGCACTTGGCATCATCCATGGCGGGATGGTGCCCAAGGTGAAGGGCGCACTCGCGGCCTCGGCTGCAAGCGGCGCTCCCGTCACCATCGCCTCGTGGCAGGATGCCGACGCGCTCGCCGCACTGGCCCACGGGCGCAGCGCGGGAACCACCATCGCCTGCCCCACACACGCGGCCACCCAGCCGCAGAAGGTGACCTCATGACCACTGTGTTGGCCACAACGGAACTGACCGAACCCACGCTCTCGCTCCAACCCAAGTTTTCGCTCGGCGCGCGGCACCTCGCCCGCATCCTCGACCTCACCGGTGGCGAGATCCGCTCGATCATCACGCTCGCGGAGCAACTTCGGACGCAGGGATACGCGCGTTGGTCGCACGCGATGTCCGGCCGTGCGATGGCGCTGGTGTTCGAGAAGGCCTCGCTCCGCACGCGCGTCTCCTTTGAAGTCGGGTTCCAACGACTTGGTGGCTCGGTGATTTACTTGGACCAGCAGGGCAGCCCGCTGGGCATGCGCGAATCCTTGGCCGACTTCGGCCACAACATGGAACGATTCGTCGACTGCCTCGTGGCTCGCGTCATGAAGCACTCCGTGATCGAGGGCCTTTGCGAGTCCATGCGCGTCCCGGTCATCAACGCGCTCTGCGACCGCCACCACCCCTGCCAGGCGCTGGCGGACTTCCAGACGCTGCTCGCGCTGCAGCCCGATCCCGCCCGCATCCACCTCGCCTGGGTCGGCGATGGCAACAATGTCTGCCACTCGCTCATGGAGTGCGCTGCGGCGCTGGGCTCGCGCATCACGGTCGTAACTCCCATGGGACTGGAGCCGGACGCGGCGATCACCGCGCAGGCGCAAGGCCGCGCGATGCGCACCGGCGCCACCATCACGGTCACCAGCGACCTCAACGCCATCGCTGGCGTGACCGCGGTGTACGCCGATGTCTGGGTGTCGATGGGCGAAATGGACGGTGACTCAAAGCGCGCGGCGCTGGAACCGTTCCAGGTGAACGACTCGCTGATGGCCATCGCCGGCCCCCAGGCTCGATTCATGCACTGCCTCCCCGCCAAGCGGGGCCAGGAAGTCACCGATTCGGTGATCGACTCGCCAGCCTCTATCGTGTTTGACCAGGCGGAGAATCGCATGCACGCGCAGGCGTCCCTCCTCCTCCATCTTCTCGCCCCGACCGCGACCAACTGATCGATCCACGCTCCCGACCGCGACCCACTGAACAGCCATGCCATCCGCCACCACTACCGTGAAGCACAACCTCCCCGCCTGCACCAAGATCGCCGTCGCCTATTCGGGCGGCTTGGACACCAGTTGCGTCATCCCCTGGCTCGTCGAGAACACGGGCTGCGAGGTGGTCGCCGTCGTCGCCGATGTCGGCCAGGGCGCCGCGGAACTCAAGGGAATCGAGAAGAAGGCCAAGGACACCGGCGCCAGCGAGTGCCATGTCATGGACCTGCGCGAAGAGTTCCTTGAAGAGTTCGCCTTCCCGATGGCGATCTCGGGCGCGGTCTACGAGGGTCGATACCTCATGGGCACCAGCATCGCGCGTCCCTGCATCGCCCGCGCGCAGGTCCGCGTGGCGCTGGAGACCGGCTGCGACGCGGTCGCCCACGGCTGCACCGGCAAGGGCAATGACCAAGTGCGCTTCGAGGCCACCTACGCCGCGCTCGCCCCGCACCTCAAGGTGATCGCACCGTGGCGACACTGGTCGCTGCGCAGTCGCGAGGACATGCTTGAGTACCTGCGCGTGCGGGGCATTCCCACCACCGCCAGTGCCACCAAGCTCTACTCGCGGGACGCCAACATCTGGCACATCTCCCACGAAGGCGCCGAGCTGGAAGACCCATGGAATGCCCCCAGCGATGGCGTCTGGATGCGCACCGTGAATCCCGTGGACGCGCCCGCGACGCCTGAGGATGTCCACGTCGAGTGTGACCGCGGCTTCCCCTGCACCGTCAACGGCAAGGAGCTGGACCCCGTGGCCCTCTTGGACGCGCTCAACGACATCGCGGGTCGCCACGGCGTGGGCCGAGTGGACCTGTGCGAGAATCGACTCGTCGGCATGAAGAGCCGCGGCGTCTACGAGACCCCAGGCGGCACGATCCTCATGGAAGCGCTGCGCGGCCTGGAGCAGCTGGTCTACGACCGCGACACGCTCCACTTCCGAGAGAAGCTCGCGCACGAGTTCGCCGCGATCATCTACAACGGCACCTGGTTCACGCCACTGCGCGAATCGATCTGGGCGTCCTTCGAGACAATGTCCGAGGTGCTTACGGGAGAGGTGGTGGTGCGCTGCTACAAGGGCACGGCCACCGCGTGCCGCCGTCGCAGCCCGCACAGCCTCTTCTCCCACGCCTTCGCCACCTTTGGCGAGGACGAGGTCTACGACCAGCGCCACGCCGAAGGCTTCATTCGACTCTTCTCGCTGCCATCGCGCATCCGAGCGCTCAATGCGCAGGCGAATGAGGCCATGGCGGGCGGCTCCCCGGACGGGCTGTCGAGTGGATCCTGCGGCTGCGGCCATGGCGGGTGCGCGTGAGCGGGACGGACTCGGCGACGACACCCGTCGCGCCAACTCCCGCGAAGCCCACTACCCTCTACTCGGGTCGATTCGCACAGGCGGCCGACCCGCTCTTTCGCGAGTTCAACGACAGCCTTCCCTTCGACTGCCTCCTCGTTCGCGAGGACATCGAGGGGAGCGTGGCGTGGGCCGAGGCCATTCGCGACGCTGGCGTGCTTTCACACGAAGAGTGTGGACGCGTGTGCGCCGCGCTGCGCGAGATCCTGCTCGTGCTGGAATCGACCCCAACCCTCATCAGCGACGCTGACGACGAGGATGTCCACTCCTGGGTGGAGCGCGAACTGGTGGCGCGCGTGGGCGACCTGGGCAAGAAGCTGCACACCGGTCGCAGCCGCAATGACCAGGTGGCCACGGACCTTCGCCTCTGGGTGCGGCGCGAACTCGGGGTTCGGCTGGAAGAGATCGAGGCCACCATTTCCAGCCTCCTCGCGCTGGCCGACCGCGAGCGTGACACGGTGTTCCCCGGCTACACGCACTTGCAGCGAGCGCAGCCCGTCCTCTTTGGCCACTGGTGCCTGGCGTACGCGGAGAAGTTGCTGCGCGACCGCGATCGCATGGAGGACGCTGCGCGGCGCGCGGGGCAGTGCCCGCTTGGGTCGGGAGCGCTTGCGGGGACCGCGTACCCCATCGATCGCGTCGCACTGGCGGAACGGCTCGGATTTGACGGCCCCACCGCCAACTCGCTGGACGCCGTGAGCGACCGCGATTTCGTGGTGGAGACGCTCGCGGCGATCGCGCTCTGTGCCGTCCACCTCTCGCGATTCGCGGAAGACCTCATCTTCTATTCGTCGGCAGAAGCCTCGTTCGTGGAGCTCCCCGACGGCGTCACCAGCGGCTCCAGCCTGATGCCGCAGAAGAAGAACCCCGACGCACTGGAGCTCATCCGCGGCAAGACGGGCCGTCAGGTCGGGCACCTTGTCTCGATCCTGGTGGCACTCAAGGGACTGCCACTGGCCTACAACAAGGATCTCCAAGAGGACAAGGAAGGGCTCTTCGACGCGATGCGCCAGCTGAGCATGTGCCTTCGCATGGTCCCGCGCGTGCTGGATGGCCTCACGGTCAACCGCGAGATCAGCAAGGCGGCTGCCGAGGGCGGCTATTCCAACGCGACCGAGCTGGCCGACTACCTCGTCTCCAAGGGCATCCCGTTCCGCGACGCCCACCACACGACCGGCCGGCTGGTCCGCACCGCACTCGCCGAGCACAAGCCGCTCGAGGGGCTGGCGGTCGAGCAGATGGCATCGGTGGAACCCAAGATCGGCGACGATGTGTATGTCGCGCTGACGGTGGAGAAGGCACTCTCCAAGCGCAATGTGCCCGGTGGCACGGCTCCGGCGCGAGTGGTGGAGGGCATCGCCGGCACGCGAAGAGCGCTGGCGGGTCGACGCACCTTTGAACTCTCTGACGGCGAGGTGGAACTGCGTGTCCCAAGCGTCGCGGATGTCCCCGGCATCTACTCCATCGTCGAGCACTGGGCTCGGCTGGGCGAGCACCTCCCCCGCTCGCAAGAGGAGATCCTGGAGTGCCTGCACGAGTTTGGCGTGGCCTGCAAGGGCACCCGAGTCGTCGGCTGCGGCTCGCTCCTCATCTATACGCCCGAGCTGGCGGAAATCCGCTCCCTGGGACTGCTTCCCGAGGCGCATGGCTCCGGCATCGGCAAGAAGCTGGTTCGATACTTCCTCGACTGGGCCGCCGAACTTCGCATCCCGCGCGTCTTCGTGCTCACCCGTGCACCCAGTTTCTTTTCCAAGTGCGGCTTCAAGCAGGTGAGCGTGAACAGCCTGCCTGACAAGGTCCTCAAGGACTGCGCCAAGTGCCCACGCAACACCTGCTGCGACGAGATCGCGATGGTGCACGACATTCCGCTCTGAGCGGCAACCTGACCACGCCGGTCTCACTCCAGGCCAATTCCATGCATCCGACGGACTCGCCCGCCTTGTCAATGTCGCCCACCCTGACCGAGCAACCCACGCCGCACCAGTGGCCGATGGGATTTCAGGCCGCTGGCGGCACCGCTGGCCTGAAGCCCTCCGGCCGGCCCGATGTCGCATTGCTGCTCTGCGACGGCCCGCGCCACGCCTGCGCCGCCATCTTCACCACGAACCTCGTGCAGGCCGCACCGGTGCGACTCTCGCGCGCGCATCTCTTGGCGGCGCACGGGCGGTGCAGCGCGCTCTTCATCAACTCCGGCTGCGCCAACGCCGCGACCGGGCCTGAGGGCGATCGACGCGCGTCGCTGGTCACGACATCGGTCGCCGCAGCGCTCGGCCTCCAGCCCACCGCCGTGCTGCACAACTCGACAGGCGTGATCGGCGTGCAGCTGGACACCGACAAGGTGGCGGCTGCCATCCCCGGACTTCTCTCGCGACTCGCCGCTGGCTCCGTCGAGCCCTTCGCCACCGGCATCCTCACGACCGACACACACCTGAAGTCGTCGTCGGTGCGCGTGACCGATTCACAAGGCCGCTCCGCCACCGTCACGGGCGCAGTCAAGGGCGCGGGCATGATCCACCCGAACATGGCGACGCTCATCGGAACCATCACGACCGATGCCACGCTGGAGCCCGAGGCGCTTGACCGGATCCTCCGCGCCGCAGTGGATCGATCCTTCCACCGCATCTCGATCGACGGCGATACATCCACGAACGACGCCGTCTTCTCGTTCGCGTCGGGCGCGCGACCCGCGATCGACGAAGCGTCACTTCAAGAGGCGTTCACCACCGTCGCGCTCTCGCTCGCACGCCAGGTCGTGATGGACGCCGAGGGCTACGAGCGCGGGCTGGAAGTCGTCGTGCGCGGGGCACCGTCTCAGGCCGACGCGCTCCAAGTCGCCCGCACTGTGGGACAAAGCCTCCTGGTTCGCACGGCCATCACCGGGGGCGATCCCAACTGGGGCCGAATCCTGGCCGCGATGGGCCGCGCGGGAGTCGTCTTTGACCCTGCGAAGGCGTGCGTGACGGCGAACGGACTCCCGCTCTTCACCGATGGCGCGCCCGCGCCCACGCCGCGCGAGCAGTTGCGTCAAGCGTTCTCGTCGCCGCATGTCACGCTGGAGATCGACCTCCATGCGGGCGCTGGGGCGGATCGATTCCTCACCTGCGGACTTACCAAGGCGTATGTGGAGTTCAACGCCGAGTACACCACCTGAGCGTTTGGGCTAGCGAGCGGCGTTCGAACCAAAGAACTCAGCGGCCCGGACCAGCAGTTCACTCACCCTCGCGCGGTCCTCACTCGTGGCCACGTCCTCGACCGCCACCGGGCGGTTCGCGCTTCCCTGCTCGATTCTCGGCGGCATGCACAGAAAACTCTCGAGTTCCAAGATCGACTCGCGAATCGCCGAGGGAGCGGCCTCGGAAATGCATGCGCGCTGCCACACAGCGGCGCACGCAATGCAATGGAGATACCGGATCATCCACCGTGCCCGCAGTTCGCCTGACTTCGCACGGGTGACCTCTGCCTTGGCGACATCCTTCAGCGCCGCAAGTGCCTCGATCGGCTGCCCCGCCTCCCCCACCCACTTCAGTTCAAGCACAAGCTCGCTTCCTGGGTCGTCCGCCCCATCCAGAAAATCCATCATCGTCGCGAGCGGAGAGTCCCCAGCCATTCGGATGCCACGGAACAACCGCCGCATCCCGGAGTCGCCGCCCAGCAGATGATCCTGTCCATCGAGCACGACATCAGGCTACGGAACAGATCGTCCGCGGCGCGTGAATGCGGCCGAGAGTCCGACCCTGATTATCGGTCATCCCGAGTCTGTCGCGCCGAAATTTTTGGAACACCGATGACGCGGATCTGCCGCGAGAGTCTCCCTCTGTTCGACCGCGCACTCCGCGGTCACCGCTCGAGCCCTTTCGGAAACACGCCCTCCGGGCCCAAATCAAACCACACAACCGACCCGGACCCCGATTCCATCGGGTGGTTGTGGCGTTTCGACGGCCCCGGCCCCGGCGACGGTCCCGGCGACGGCGTGTTCGGCGCAACGCCCTCAACCAAACTGGCGCAGGAACCGGGCGTCGTTCTCGAAGAGCCAACGGATGTCGGAGATCCCGTGCTTTCGCATGGCGATCCGCTCCACCCCCAACCCGAACGCGAAGCCAGTCCACTCTTCGGGATCGATGCCGACGGCCTGCAGGACGGCCGGATCAACCATTCCGCATCCACCGATCTCGACCCACTGCCACTGTCCCTTGATGTGCATCTTCATGTCCACCTCGGCGCTCGGTTCGGTGAATGGGAAGAAGCTCGGCCGCATGCGGACCTCGGCATCCTCGCCAAAGTACGCGTGCGCGAACTGGAGCAGCGTGGTCTTCAAGTCGGCCATGGACACCCCTCGATCCACAGAGAGGCCCTCCACCTGGTGAAACATCGAGTAGTGCGTGGCATCGTGGGTGTCCGGCCGGTACACGCGCCCGACGGCCACCACCTTGAGCGGGAGCGGCATCGTCTCCAGCGCCCGGATCTGCACGGTGCTCGTCTGTGTCCGCAGGAGCCGGACGACACCGTCCACGGTGGGCATGAAGAAGTTGTCCGTGCGCTCACGCGCCGGATGCCCCGGCGGGATGTTGAGGGCCGTGAAATTGTGCCACTCGTCCTCCACCTCGGGGCCATCGACCACGGAGAATCCCATCACGCGGAAGGCGTCGACGATTCCGTCAATCGTCCGGCTGATCGGGTGTCGCCGGCCAAGCCCCACTGGCAATCCTGGCTCGGTGAGGTCGATGCCCGCCGTCGCCATCGCCGACTCGAACGCCTCGCGCCGAGCGACATGCGCACCTTCGAGGGCGACCTTTGACTCATTGAGCCGCTTTCCCAGCGCCGGCTTCTGGTCCTTCGGTGCATCCTTGAGTCGATTCATCAAGGCGCGGAGCTCGCCGTTCGCCCCCAGGAATCGCACGCGCCAGGCCTCCAGCGAGGCGGCGTCGGTCGCCGAGGCCAACTCAGCCAAGGCGATCCGTTCGAGCGTTGCGCAGGCGTCGATCATCGGGGCCAAAGTCTAACGGCGTGTTCCAATGAAAAGGGAGGAGCCTTGCGGCTCCTCCCAAGCGTTCAGTACTCGTTGCCGAGCTCCGTCGACTCGGCTCCCGCCGAGCCGCTCCGTTCACTCGGCAGCGGGGCTGGGTGCCGCATCGCCGCTGGCGGCCTCGGGCTTTGCCTCACCGGCCTTGCGGCGCTTGGCCGCGAAGGCCGCGCGCTTGTCAGCCTGCTTGCGACGGCCACTCGTGCCACCGGAGACCTGCGCACCGACCTCGCGGCCGACGAGCTGGAGCAGCACGAGGTCGGTGGCGTCGCCGAGGCGACGCTTGTCCAACTTCACGATGCGGGTATAGCCGCCGGCACGGCCTTCGAACAGCGGCGCGACTCGGGTGAAGAGGTGCTGCACCAGGCGCGGAGCGCTCTTGAGTTCACCGTAGCGGTTGAACTCAATCTCGCCCTCGCCGGGAAGCTCCCAGAAGTCGCTCTTCTTGCGGGCTTCCTTGACGTTTGGGTCGGCCACCCATGCAAAGACCTTGCGGTCCGTGAGCGTGGCCTCAACCTGCCGCCGGGCCGCGAGTGTCCGGTGACGAGCCGCCGTGATGAGCTTCTCGACGTATGGCTGAACAGCCTTGGCCTTCGGAAGCGTGGTGACGATTTGTCCGTGCTCGAACAGGCCAGACGCCAGGTTGCGCAACATGGCGCGGCGGTGGTCGCTTTCGAGACAGAGCTGTTTGCCAGCAATCTTGTGACGCATGTCAGTACTCCAAGGGCCACATGGCCCAGTTGATCAGGTTCAGGCCGATGCCCCTTCGGCGACTCCCAGCGTGAGGCCGCGCCCCGCGAGCTTTTCTTGCACTTCGACCAGCGACGTGCGGCCGAAGGCGCGGATGCCGAGGAGTTCTTCCTCCGACTTGCCAACGAGCTCGCCGACGGTTGCGATTCCCGCTGACTGCAGGCAGTTGAGCGAACGGACCGAGAGGTCCAGGTCGGTGATGGCGGCGCCCATGAGCCGATTGCGCTCGGCCTCCTGCGCATCTTCCTCAGCGAGCCCGCTGGTCGCGGCCGCGTCGCCCGCCTCGTCGTACTGCACGAAGGCATTGAGATGCTTGCGCAGCAGCGTGGCGGCCTCGACTAGGGCCATCTCCGGCGAGATCGTGCCATTGGTCCAGAGATCCATGACCAGCTTGTCGTAGTTGGTGCGCTGGCCGACGCGCGTGTTTTCCACACGGAATCGCACGCGCTGGACCGGGGAGAAGGTGGCGTCAACCGGAATCTCGCCCAGGACCTGCTCACGGCCATCGGTGTAGTACTCGGACGCCGGCCGGTAGCCGCGCCCGCGCTCAATGGTGAGCGTGGCCGAGAACTTCACGTTCCCGGTGATTCGGCAGATCACGTGATCGGGATTGATGATCTTGGTGGCGGCATCGCACTGGATGTGCGCGCCCGTGACGTCGCCGGGGCCCTCGACGTCGATGCGCACCTCGCGTGCCTCTTCGGCATCCATCTGGATGATGAGCCCCTTGATGTTCAGGAGGATGTCAACGACGTCTTCGTTGATGCCGGCCAACGCGGCAAACTCGTGGGTGACCCCCTGAATCTGCACGCGGGTGACCGCGGCGCCCTCGATCGACGAGAGCAGGATGCGGCGCAGGCCGTTCCCGATGGTCGTGCCGTAACCGCGCTCAAACGGTTCCGCGCTGAAGCGGCCGAATGTGTTGGTCTGGCTCCGTGGATCGCCGTTGACTCGGGCAGGAAGGACGAGGTCTCGCCATCGAATGTGCATGTCTCAAATCTCCAACTGGCTGGCACGGACCTAGATGCCGGCGGTGCCGGCGTTCGGGTGAACCCGCCTCGATCGGATGTCGACGCGCCGTGCCAGGTGGCGCGCCGACCCCTGCAGTGAGGCCGGGAGGTGGACTGGATCAGCCGCGACGCTTGCGTGGCGGCCGGCAACCGTTGTGCGGGAGCGGGGTGTGGTCTTCGACCGAAAGCACCTTCAGGCCATTGTGGGCCAAGGCGGTGACAGCCGATTCGCGACCGGGGCCAATGCCTCGGATGCGGACCTCGACCTCCTTGAGGCCAAGGCGCTTGGCCTTGCCGACGGCGCGCTCGCTGGCGCGCGTGGCGGCAAAGGGAGTCGACTTGCGCGAACCCTTGAAGCCAGCGGCACCGGCGGAATCCCAGCAGAGCGTCTCGCCGCTCGGGTCGGTGATCGTGACGATCGTGTTGTTGAAGGAGGCGTGCACATGCACGACGCCCTTGACGACACTCTTGCGGACCTTCTTCTTCGACATGGTGTGTGTCCTTGCTGCGAAGGGTTAGCCCTTCACGCCCTTCTTGCCGGCGACAGTCTTCTTCTTGCCCTTGCGCGTGCGGGCGTTGGTGCGGGT
>SXOD01000043.1 GCA_005776885.1 Planctomycetia bacterium | reverse complement strand
GCGGCCGCACCGGCGGCTCTGGCGTCGTGACCAAGATCCTGGCCTGAGCCGGGACATTCGTGAATCCGGGGTGGGGGCTTTCGAGCCCCCACCCCTTTCCCCCCGCCTTGCTGGCGGGTTCCCCCAGCGACTGCGGGGGGAGAGTCCGAGAGACTGAAAGGCAATCATGGCCAAGAGAGCACTCGATCGCGAGTACGTCTGGCTCCAGTGCACGGAGACCGGTGACCTGAACTACAGGACCGAGATCCGCGTCAAGGGCGGCATTTCCGAGAAGGTGAAGGAGGGCTTCAAGAAGTTCTGCCCTCGCCTTCGGAAGCACACGCTCCACAAGATCAAGCGCAAGTGAGCACTGCTCGAGCCGTGCTTGCTTCGTCGGACGCCGATAGCTCAGCTGGTAGAGCAGCGGATTCCAAATCCGCAGGTCGTGGGTTCGATCCCCTCTCGGCGTGTTCGTGTTCGTGGGCGTGCACCAGGCGCGCGGTCTGAACTGAAAGGCTGAAAGGCACCCATGTCGTCGATCATCTACAAGAGCGGACAGGGCTACTGGACCCGGCTGATGACCGTCATCGCCGGCGGCCTCATGGGTGTGCTGGGTGCCTACTGGCTGTGGGATTCCGCGGCCACGGCATCGTGGGGCCCGATGCGCGCCATCTACGTGCAAGCGATCCTCGCGCTTGGCACTTGCGCCCTGACGGGGTGGCTCCTCTGGAAGTTCGTCGCGGCGTCGCACCGATCAGTCGACTTCCTCGTGGCCACCGAGAGCGAGATGAAGAAGGTCAACTGGTCCACCCGCCGCGAGCTCGTCGGCTCCAGCGTGGTCGTGATCGCCAGCAGCCTCCTGATCGCGCTCTTCTGCCTTGGATTTGACCTCTTCTTCACCCGCGTGTTTACGTGGATCAAGGTGCTCCAGATTGACGAGGGGATGGGACTCTGACCATGACTGACCAGACAACCGACCTGGCCGGCGACACGTCGCCGGAGCACGAGGGCAGCAAGCCCGCCCGCAACATCGGCATCCGCCGCCCACTCGCGACTGGCACCGGCACGTTGCTGTCTGGCGGCGTGGCGACGCAGCGCCTGGCTGATCCCCAGACCGGCCGCTCGCCCGCCCCGGCCCCGGCCCCGGCCACTGAGGTGATCGACCCAGCCGCCGACCTTCCCATGTACCGCGACGGCATGGACTGGTTCGTGCTCCGCGTGGCCAGCAACAAGGAAGACTCCGTCCGCGCCACGCTGCTGCGGAAGGTGCAGATCGAGGGCATGGTCCACGTCGTGGGCCGCATCATGGTGCCCACCGAGAAGAGCAAGGTCATCAAGGACCGCCAGCAGAAGATCACCGAGACCAAGCTCTACCCGGGCTATGTCTTTGTCGAGATGCGCCTGGAGCCGGATGGCCGCATCCCGCAGGACGTCTTCTTCCTCATCAAGGAAACGACGGGCGTCGGCGATTTCGTTGGCACGGCCGGCCGGCCCACGCCGATGGTCCCAAGCGAAGTGGAGAAGATGCTTTTCGATTCCCGCAAGCCGGAGGAGTCGGGCACGCTCAAGATGGAGTTTGCGAAGGGCGACCACGTCACCGTCATCGAGGGCCCATTCGTTGGCCACTCTGGCACCGTGGACGAGGTCTTCCCAGACCGTCAGGTCGTTCGCATCCTCGTTACGATCTTCGGGCGACAGGCTCCCCTTGAGGTGGAGTACTGGCTGCTCCAGAAAGCCGAGAACTGAACATGAATCTCATCCGCCCCCGCGACCGCTCGTTCGCAGCCCCTGCGATCGGCCTGCTGTGCGCCGCAATGGCCGGAGGCGCCTCGCTGCTCTTCCCGGGGTGCTCCGTCTACAGCACGTTTCCGCCTGACAGCCCCAGCCAGTTCGTGGACCCGTACTTCCCCCCGATGCCTGACGTGATGGCGAAGGCGCTGACCTTTGCCCACGGCCGGCTGGCCGCCAACGCGCCGTTCATCTGGAACCTGCCCGCGGGCGCGCAGTACGCCGTCTGGGAAAAGGTCGCCCAGGAACTCCCCACGGGCGCCGTGCCCATGACGTCGGTCGACCAGGACGTGTTCAGCGTTCGGCAGGTTCGCATCAGCGGAGGCCAGGCGCAGGTCGACATCGTCCATCGCGCCAGTGGCGTCTGGGCCCTGGTGACCGTCAGCCTGAAGAAGATGGGACCGCTGCAGATGTTCGAGGCGGACTACCTCCAGTCCTGGACGATCCCCGTCGAGGCCCCCTCGCCAAACATGCCGTCGAAGCCCATCGTGCCGGGCACCATCGAATCCGCCGTGGCAGCAGGCCCCGCGTCCGACCCGGCGCTTCCTGCCGGCAAGTGACGGCCCAGGGCCGCGCGCCAGGGCCGCGAGTGATCCCATGAACCAGAAGCAGCAACAGGCGTCGGCCAAGCCGCGCACAGCCATCTCCCCGACTCGCGAGGAGAACTATTCGGAGTGGTACCAGCAGGTCGTGAAGGCTGCGGAACTGGCCGAAAACTCTTCGGTCCGAGGCTGCATGGTCATCAAGCCGTGGGGCTACGCGATCTGGGAAAACATCCAGCGCGTCCTGGACAGCAAGTTTAAGGCGACGGGCCATCGAAACGCCTACTTCCCGCTCTTCATCCCGCTCTCGTACTTGCAGGCGGAGGCGGACCACGTCGAAGGATTTGCGAAGGAGTGCGCGGTCGTCACGCACCACCGCCTCGCGCCGGGCCCCGACGGCAAGCTGGTCCCCACGGGTGAGCTGGAGGAGCCGCTCATCGTGCGCCCCACCAGCGAGACGATCATCGGTGCCAGCTTCGCGAAGTGGGTGGAGTCCTGGCGCGACCTGCCGCTCCTCATCAACCAATGGGCGAACGTGGTCCGCTGGGAAATGCGGACGCGGCTCTTCCTGCGAACGGCTGAGTTCCTGTGGCAGGAGGGACATACCGCCCACGCCACGGCCGACGAAGCCGTCGCCGAGACGATGACAATGCTGGACGTGTACGCCGACTTCGCCGAACACTGGATGGCGATGCCGGTCATCCGGGGCGAGAAGACGGATGGCGAGCGTTTCCCCGGCGCGGTGGACACCTACTGCATCGAGGCCATGATGCAGGACCGGAAGGCCCTGCAGGCGGGCACCAGCCATTTCCTCGGGCAGAACTTCGCCAAGTCCAGCGGCATTCAGTTTGCCGCGCAGGATGGTGCGTTGCAGCACGCTTGGACCACATCGTGGGGAGTGAGCACGCGGCTCGTCGGCGGCCTTATCATGACGCACGCCGACGACGACGGCTTGGTGCTTCCGCCCCGGCTCGCGCCGGCGCACGTGGTCATCCTGCCCATCCTCAGGGACGATGGCACCAAGGATGCCGTGATGAGCTGGTGCCGTTCGCTCAAGGCAGACCTCGAGAAACAGGGCTATGACGGCCGCGCCGTGGAAGTCGAGTTGGACGACAGGGACCTGCGCGGTGGCGACAAGACCTGGCAGTGGGTCAAGCGGGGCATCCCGCTGCGCGTGGAAGTGGGTCCGCGCGACATGGAGGCGGGCGTGGTCACGCTCTTCCGGCGCGATCGCGGCGTGAAGGACAAGCAGGCCGTCGCGCGCGACGAGTTTGTGGCTGGCGTCGTCGCCCTCCTGGAAGAGATGCAGGCCGGGATGCTGGCCAAGGCCCGCGCGTTCCGCGAGGCGCACTCGCTGACCATCGACACGCGAGCGGAGTTTGAGTCGTACTTCACGGCCCCGGCCACAACGGAGGGTGCCCCAACCCCGATCCATGCCGGGTTTGCGTGGTGCCACTTCTGCGGCGATCCAGCCGTCGAAGAAGAGATCAAGAACGCGCTGGGAGTCACGGTGCGATGCATTCCGCTCAACGACGCCGACTGCCCGGGCGGTGACGGTGGCCGTGCGGGCTCGTGCGTGTGGACCGGCCGACCGAGCCCGCGGCGCGTCGTCTTCGCGAAGGCATACTGAGTCGACCGGGGGAGGGAGCGAAGGGGGGAGGGCGCGCTGGCGCGCTGGCGCGTTGGCGGTGGAGTTGGCGCGCGTCAGCACTTCGTTCAGTCAACCAAAGCGCAGGGGCTTCACGGAAAGTCAGGGAACGCAGGGGTGACGTCCGATATGGCAATTGCCGCCCGATTTCCGGATCGGCCTTGACATCACACGGAGGCGTGGCACAATGGGTTCTGGAGCACAGGGAAAAGGGTCTATCCATTTCACTCTTTTTGAGGGAGGACCCATGCAAAGTGCTACCGCTGTTGCGCTGGCTATCGCCATCGCAACACCTGCCTTTGCCGGACTGACTGACCCTTTTGTTCCGGGTTGGCGCGGAGAGGCAGGGACAACCTACGGCCAGTGGGAGGCGTTTACGCAGCCATTCGGCTGCCCGAACGAGTGTGATGTCGCCGGATCGACGTTTTTCGGTGCCCTGTACGCAATGAACCCATTTGGGTACAGCGGCATCGACGGCAACATCTACGCAGACCCAGGCATCGTGATGCCCATCCTTGTGGAGGGCCAGTTGCCTGGGCAGTTCGTGCAGAGCGTGGTGGTGAACATCTCGACGGAACTGTCAGGGATCGACCTGGGCTCCGTCCTTCTCACCCTCTACGACGAGGATGGGATGAAGGAGATGTACACCTTCACGTCAACTGAAGTGCTGTTCGATGGTCCAGAGTCCGCGACACGCGTCATCAAGTTTGATGGCCTGTCCTCGGGACTTCCCATCGGGTTCGTGGCGAAGCGAGTGTCGGTGTCGTTCAGCAACGACCTCGCAGCGACCGCGGCGGCAGGAGGCTTCGGCCTTGACGCCGTCTCGATCGACATCCAGTCGGTGCCGGCTCCCGGCTCGTTCGCACTCATCGTGCTCGCGGGCCTGACGGGAGGAGCAGGCCGCCGGCGTCGCCGCTGACCACGCCGCTTGCGCTCCTTGGAGGGAGACGCAGGGACAAACCAGCCCAAACGGTCCGGGGAGCACGCGCTCCCCGGACCGGCTGGCCGGGGGTCGAAGTCTTCAAGGAGTTTCTTGCAATCACTTGCCTGGGGGGGAACGGGGGGCAGGGTCCGCGTGGCGCCCAGTCGTAGGATTTGGCCATGGAAGTCGCTCTTGGCATGTTGATCGGGCTGGCGCTTGGCGTGGTCATCGGCTGGCTGGTCGCTTCGGCCCGGGCGGCTGGTTCGCGAGTGGCTGGACAGGCCGATCTTGCCGCCGCGCAAGCCTCGATCGCCGCGGCGAAGGCCGAGGCAGCGGCATTGGCCCGTCGCGAACTGGAGCTCAGGGACGAGCGCGACACCTCCCGCGAGGAGGTTCGCCAGCAGTCGATGGCGCGCGAAGCGGCCGAGCAGCGTGCCAAGGGAGCGGAGGTGGCCCTGCGCGAGGGGCTGCGCCACGCCGAGGAACAGCAACGCAAGACGGACGAGGTGCTGGCCAACGCGCGTGCGGCCATGCTCGACGCATTCAAGGCGGCTGGGGTCGACGTGCTCAAGCAGAACGCCGAGGCATTCTTTGCACAGGCGCGCACGCAACTTGAGTCGCAGCACAAGCTCTCCAAGGAGGACCTCGAGTCTCGGCAGAAGGCGATTGCCGAATCGGTCAAGCCGCTGCGGGAGCAGCTGGAGAAGCAGGAGGCGTTGGTGAAGTCGCTGTCGGAGAAGCATGCTGGCGAGTCCACCAAGATGGCCGAGCAGGTCAAGCAGCTCGTGGAGATTCAGGGCCAGGCGCGAGACGCTGCGCTGCAGCTTGCCAACGCGATGCGCGACAACCGCCGCCGCGGCAAGTGGGGCGAGGTGGCCCTCCGCAACGCCGTTGAGTTTGCGGGCATGACGGAGCATGTCGACTTCATCGAGCAGGCCTCAATCGAGGGCACCGATGGCGCGAAGCTGCGGCCCGACCTCATCGTCAAGTTGCCGGGTGGCCGCTGCATTCCCATCGACTGCAAGGTGCCCCTGGATGCCTACCTGGACTCCACGGCTGCCGAGGCGACCGACGCCGCACGGGCCGCCGCACGAGCCGCCCACTCCGAGGCGGTGCGGGGACACATGCAGGCCCTGGCCAAGCGCGAGTACGCGCAGCATGTCCCCGGCGAAGTGGAGTACACGGTGCTCTACATCCCCTACGAGAGCGCGCTGAGCGCCGCGATGGAGGTGGACGGCGAACTCATCGATGATGCCATCGGGCGCCGGGTGCTCCTGGTCAGCGGCAATTCGCTCATCGTGCTGCTCCGCACGGTCGCGCTCTACTGGACCAACGAGAAGCTTGCGCAGAACGCGCGCGAGATCGGGGAGAAGGGGCGCGAGCTCCTGGATCGACTCCGCAAGTACATCGACCACATGGGCAAGGTGGGGCGAGGGCTCGGCAGTGCGGTCGAGGCATACAACAGTGCGGTGGGCAGCTTGCAGTCCAGGGTGCTGCCATCCGCCAACAGGATCGCCGAACTCACGTCTGGAGACGTGGCCGAGGCGCCTGAGGCCATCGATTCACCCCGTGGCCTGTTGCCGGTGGGGGAATCGACGCCGGGCTGAGGGGTTGCCTCTCCATTCGCCATGCTCCACGCGCCACACCCCATCTCAGGCCAAAAAGCGCCTCTCGGAGGCCGGATTTGGCCTGAGTTCGGGAGTCGCGCGAACCGCCCCGTCGACGGCGTTGTGCGCCGCCCTACCGGGCGTGGTCTGACTCACCCAGGTCCGGCACCACGTCCCAGTGCCAGAGCACGCGATTGCTGTGCTCGAAGCCCAAGACGCTGATGCTCCCCGCCCGCAGCGCGAGGTTGGCGCCAAGCGCGGCGCCGTGCTGGAGAAACACGGCCGCCAGCACTCGCGAGACGTGGCCGTGCGCAAACAGGACGCAGTGCCCGGGCACGGCCAGGCAGCGGTCGACCACGTGCTGGCATCGCTCGGCCACCTGCGCCAGCGTTTCGCCCTGCGGGCAGCCATCGCGCCAGAGGTCCCAGCCGGGCCGTCGCGACACGATGTCCCTGGACGTGACGCCTTCGTACTCGCCGTAGTCCCACTCGGCCAGGTCAGGGTCGATTTCCGGATGCGTGCTCACGCCAGAGAGGATGCACGTGTGAATCGCCCGCTGCCGTGGGCTGGACAGCACGAGCTGGAACGATTGCGCGGCCAGGGTCGTGGCCAACGCACGCGCCGCAGCCTCACCGGCGGCCGTCAGCGGAATGTCGCTTGCACCCGTGTGCTTGCCGGCCTTGCTCCACTCCGTCTGCGCGTGCCGGACGAGCCAGATCTGCTTGCCGTGGTCAAAGGGAGGCGACGTGCGCTGCACTGGGTCGGCCACGATCAGGCGTCCTTGCGCTCCACGCGCGGGAAGAGTGCGGTCTTGGCGATTGAGGCCCCGACGGCAAGCTCGCCATAGCGGGCCAGCGTGGCGAAGTCATTGGCTGAGTGGCCCGCCTCGGTCGCGCGCGAGATCGATGCCCCGCCGAAGGCCTGCGCCAGCTGGTCCATCTTCTCCGGGAGGAATGGGAGGAGCAGCACGCCAGCCACTCGCACGGTCTGCGCGCACTGCGCCAGCACGCTGTGGACCTTGGACATGTTCTCGGCATTGGCTGGATCCTTCGCCAGCTTGAACGGTTCGGTGCGATTGATGTAGGCGTCGACCTCGCGCAGGAGGTCCAGCGGCGCGCGCGCAGCGGCCACCAGGTCAAAGTCATCCATCGACTCGCGCCACGCGGAGACGGCGGTATCGCACCGGACAGCCCAGCATTGGACGGAGCAGCCCGCACCGCCCGCACCAGCCGCACCAGCCGCACCAGCCGCACCGCCCGCACCAGCCGCATCGACGGAGCGGCCCGTGCGCGAGTCCGCCGGCAGCTTCCCATCGCAGTACTTGCCGATCATCGCGCCGACGCGGGACGCGCAGTTGCCGACCAGGTTCACCAACTCGGCCGTGTACATCTCGTGGAAGTGGGCAGCGCGGAAGTCGGCATCGGTCGCCTGCAGGGGGCCCTGCGTGGCCATGTACCAACGCCAGGCGTCAAGGCCATAGGTGGCGATGTATCCCTCGATGGTGGGCAGGTCGATGAAGTTGCCCATTGACTTGCTCATCTTCTGGCCATCGGCGATCCAGAAGGAGTGCGCGTGGATCCGCCTGGGGAGGGGCAGTTCAAGCGCCATCAGCATGGCGGGCCAGATCACCGCGTGGAACCACAGGATCTCCTTGCCAATGACGTGGTACTGCGCCGGCCAGTAGGCCGCCCGAGCTGCGGCGAGTGAGCCGAGCGTCGCATCATCGGACTCGTTCCCGGTGCCGCCGGCCGTGCTGCCCGCGGGGGCACTGCACGTGGGGACGCCAAGCGAACGTGCCAGGCCTGCCCCCGCCCCCATCGCGGTCACGTAGTTGAGCAGGGCGTCGATCCAGACGTAGACCACATGGCGTTCGTCCCCTGGGAAGGGGATGCCCCACGCGAAGTTGGTGCGCGTGATCGGGACGTCCTGCAATCCGTCCCGGAGGCGACCGAGCACCTCGTTGAATCGGCCCTGCGGCTGCACGAAGCCGGGATTGGCCGCGAAGAAGTCTTCGAGCGGCTTCTGGAACTGGCTGAGCCGGAAGTAGTAGTTCTCTTCGCTGGCGCGTGCGAGCGGGCGGCCGGAGATCGGGCTCTTGTAGCCCAGTTCCTTGGCCTTGGTCTCGGTGTAGTACTCCTCTTGCCCCTCGTCGTACCAGCCCTCGAAGGTCCCCACCGTGACGGCGCCCCGCGCGGCGAGCGCCTTGAGGAAGGCCTGCACCTGCCGAATGTGCCGTGGCTGCGTCGTGCGAATGAAGTCGTCGCTGGAGATCCGGAAGGTGCCCAGCACGCGCTGGAACTCGCCGGCGTTCTCGTCGGCCAGCGCCTGCGGCGAGATGCCGCGCGCGGTGGCGCTCTTCTCCACCTTGGCGCCGTGTTCGTCGGTCCCCGTCAGGAAGAATGTCGATCTCCCCTGCAGTCGCGATGCGCGAGCCCAGACGTCACTGATGGTCGTGGTGTACGCGTGACCGATGTGCGGGCGGTCGTTGACGTAGTAGATGGGAGTCGTGATGAAGGCCGCGTCGGCTCGGGAGCTGGTCATGGGCAGTTCTCGGCTCGCCGCGCGACTTCACCGAAGCCGCGGGGATGCTTGAGGCGCCGATCATAGGTCGTGCCAGTCAATCCGCTCGGGAGGGGCGGAGAGGATCGACGATCGGAGTTCCTCGAGTGCGGCTGCGTCGGGACCTTCGAGTGCCCAGAGCAGCCCGGGCTGCGTGAAGGCAAGCGAACAGAGCCCTCCGCCGCGAACACCGCCGCCGTGACCCTCGAGGTCGCAGTACGACACGGCGCCTGGACCAAGGGGGCGCGAGTTGCCGAACGTGTCAAACGTCGCGGGCGGCATGTCGATGGCCATGACGGTCAGCACGATGGCTTCGCGCCTGGGAGTGTCCCACTCACGCTCCCTTGCAGCAGGTTCCAGCAACACCAGCAGTGAACGATCCTGCGCGCTGGCCGCGGCCGCGCGGAGTCCCGCGGCCGCAAAGTCGGGGAGCGAGGGATGTGCCGCTCCCGAGAACGCGGTCGACACGAGTTCCGAGAGCGGCACGGTGAGGCCGTCCCCGTGTCCACGGAGGTCTGCCCGTGCCGACGCCGACTGCGCCAGCCACTCGCGGACGGACGGGACTGGCGAGGGAGGCAAGCGGACCATCCGGCCCGGGAGGCCGGGAACGATGATGACGACGGCCGTGGCCAGCGCGATCACGGCGGTCGACGCGAACCGGTTGATGCCACTCGACCTACCATTGATCTGGCTCTTGCGCCCGCCTGCGCCGCTCGCCATGCCTACGTCACGCGTCATCACCCTCACTCTACTCATCGCCTCATGGTGTGGGCCGATGGCCACCCACGCACTCGCGCAGAACGCGCTCGATGCCCCGACGCACTCCGGGACGGCGCCCGGGCAGGGGAATGCGCTGGACGCCAACCTCAGCACGCGGGGTCGATCCAACGAGCGAGGTTCGCAGCCTGACTATCGATTGCGAAACCTCGTGGTGACGGGCGACGTGGCCGACGGTCGCGGATTCCGCGGCTCGGTGGGATACCGCGCCGCCGACGACTTTCGCGGCACGCTCGGCACCGACACGCTTCGCGACTTCCGCTCCTACAGCGCGTCCAGCGACCCGCTGCTCTTCCAGTCGATGTCGTCCTCGAGCCGGTTTGACACGGCGCAAGGGCTGGGCGTGCTCGAGTATCGCCGCGCCTACGGGCAGGGTCCCTCCGGCGCCTTCGCGGAGGACGGGCGGACGTACGGTGTGCGCGCCACCGACAGCGTGCTGGCCGTCTCCGTGCGGGCGGCGATTGAGGATCGAGTGGCGCGCGATTCATCGACGTCGATCCTGCAGCTGGATGGTCGGCCCCGCACGCTCCGGGAGCTGCCAAATGCCAGCCTGATCCTCAGCCCGGTCGCTGGCTGGCAGGCGGTCGATCCACGGTACGCCACGTACGGGGAGCACCTCAGCCCGTACGACGTGTCTCGCCTGCGCTACATGGAGCGAACGCTCTCGACGCGTGACCTCGTGCAGCCCTTCAACTCCAGGCTTCGCACCAAGATCCAGCTCCCGGGTGAGGCCCTCGATGCCAGCGACCGGAGCACGCAGCTTGCGCCTGAACCCTACTGGCGCGCGAACGACGCCATCGAAGCGAAGCTCAAGCAGAAGGGCGAACAATCCGTCCCGGATGCGATCGCCCGCATTCGCAAGAGGCTCGGCGATGCCGACCTCTGGGCCGACGACATCGCCGACTCACGCCTCGACGTGCTTCGTGACAAGGAGTCTCGCGAGCGAGCGGCCGTGCGGCGAGCCGCGGCCCGCATCGGCGAAGGCACGGGAACCAGCACCAATGACGGCGCGACGGACACGGCATCCGGTGCCCCAGGCGGTGCCGCCGAGGGCGGCGAGGCCGAAGTGCCGTGGGATCCAATCGAGGCGGCCAATCTGCTGAGGCACAACGAGGTGCTTCGCACGCTGGTCCCCACGGGCGAGGGTCGGGCGACCGTCCTCCTCTCTGCAGCCCAAGGTGCGATGGAGGATGGTCGATACCTGGACGCGGCGGAGCTCTTCGAGAGCGCCTCGATGCTGTCGCCGGCCAACCCGCTGGCCAAGGCCGGTCGAGCGATGAGCTTGGTGGCTGGTGGGCTCCCCGCGAGCGGGGGACTCAAGCTCCGCCTGCTCTTCTCGTCCCATCCCGAGATGATCTCCATGCGGCTGGACTCGTCACTCTCCCCCCCGGCCCAGCGCCTGCGCGACGTCGCCGCGCTGTCACTGTCGCTGGCCCGGGACTCCGCCGGCATCCAGCGTGCCGACATGGGACTGGCCGCGGCCTATTGCGGGTGGCAACTGGCCGACCCCACGATCGTCAGGGACGGCCTGGATGTGCTGGCGAGCGACCCCGGCGCGATCGAGTTGGTCGCCGTGCTCCGGGCAATCTGGCTGGACCCACCTCCCGGTCAATGATCCATCGCGGAGGTCACGGGGACCGAAGTCCGGCGCTGTCGACGATGCCGAGGTTCTCAAAGACCCGCCGAGTCGCGTCGGACTTGTTCAATGTGTAGAAGTGGAATCCGTCGACTCGATGGTCGAGGAGGTCACGACATTGTTCGGAGGCCCAGTGGATGCCAACGCGCTTCACGGACTCTGGATCACTCCCGGCGCGTGACAGCGATCGCATCAGCGGTGCGGGGAATCGGGTGCCCGCAGCCAGCTCCGCCATCCGGCGCATGCCCGCGATCGACGTGATCGGCATGATGCCGGCCAGGACCGGTGCCGCGACCCCGGCGAGTCGACACCGCTCGCGCCAATCCAGGAAGGCTCGATTGTCGAAGAAGAGCTGCGAAATGATGAAGTCGGCGCCGGCGTCCACCTTGGCCTTGAGGTGCTCCATCTGGACCAGCGTGTTGGGCGTCTCTGGGTGCCCTTCCGGGTAGCCCGCCACGCCGATCTCAAGGCCGGGCGACCGTCGACGGACATGGGCAACCAGATCTGCCGCATGAGTGAAGTCGCCGGGTGCCTCCGTGCCTTCGCGGGGGCGGTCGCCCCGTAGGCAGAGAATCGACGAGATGCCAAGGGCCTCGTAGCGATCGACGATGCGGTCGATGTCCGTCGTGCGATGGCCCAGGCACGTGAGGTGCGGCAGTGGCCCCAGATCGGTCTCGGCGCGAATCCGCTCGACCAGCCGCTGCGTGCGCTCGCGAGAGGAACCTCCGGCACCGTAGGTCACGCTGATGAACGCCGGGTGGAGCGGCACCAGCGAGGCGATCGTCTCGAAGAGCGACACCGACCCCGCTTCATCGGCGGGCGGGAAGAACTCGAAGCTCACCGTGGGGCCAGCCTCGCGGATGAGGTCGGTGATCCGCATGGGTGGATCGTAAGGGGGTCGGCGAATGCCGGTTTCTCCGTGAGTCAGGGGGGGACGGGTCGTAGACTCGGGGCGTGCCCCTCCGAACGCGAATCCCACGGCCTGCGGCCCGGCGCCTGAGCCTGTACTTGCGCGAGGGCGAGTCGCTTCTTGCGATCGGCGCGGCGACCGTCAGCAGCGAGCGGCTGGGGGCGCGGCTGGGAATCAGTGCGGCACAGGTCCGGCGCGACTTGGCGTACTTGGCCCAGGCGGGCCAGCGAGGGGTCGGCTACGACCTCTCCACGCTGGTGTCCATGCTGTCGCGAGAGTTGGGGCTGGAACGCCCGTGGCATGCGGTGCTGGTGGGTGTGGGCAACATCGGTCGTGCGCTCCTCAGCTACGCCCCCTTCCGTGAGTCTCGAGTCTCCATCGTCGCAGCCCTGGACTGCGACCCTGCCGCCATCGGCCAGCGGTGGGGCGGGAGGATGGTCGAGCCGGTCGCCAACCTCGCCGCAGTGGTGCAGCGGGAGCGAGTGGAACTGGGAGTGATCGCCGTCCCCATTGGCTCGGCCCAGAAGGTGGCTGACCTTCTCGTGGGGGCCGGCATTCGTGGCATCCTCAATTTTGCGCCCGTGGAGATCGTGGTTCCGGAGGGAATCGCGGCCTCCAACGTGGACTTCGGCGTGGAACTGCGGCGATTGGCCATGGACGTGATGCAGGAAACGGCAGCCTTGGAGCGCGCGTCGGCCAACCGGAGGCCGGCGTGAGCGGAGGATCGGCAACGGTATGGGCTTCGGTCGTGGCGCTGGCCAGCTTGGGTGCGATCTGCGGATGCCAGGCGAAGATCCTCACTCCGAATGAGCGAGATCCGCTCCGAAGGGAAATCGCCGCCAAGGACGAGGAGATCCGGGCCCTGAAGGCTCAGGTCGGTGAACTCCAGACGGCGCTTGCCGCCGCACAGGGGAGCGCCGCCGGCACGGTCGACCCCGACAGTGCGCCCTTGATCTCCGGGATTCGGCTTGGTCGGCAGACGGGGATCGACCCCGATCACCCCGACGTGCTCCGGGTATGGGTGGAGCCCTTCGACGGGAGGCAGCGATTCGTCCAGTTCGCGGGGACGGTCACGATCTTGGCCAACTGGCCAGGGGGAGGTGGCCGGACCGAGGCATCCTTCACCCCGGCGCAGGTTCGGGACGCCTGGCGGAGTGGTTTCATGGGCGCGGCCTACGCCTTCGCCGTCCCATTGGCCCCGGATGCCAATCGGCCCCGTCACGGCGCCGAGGGGCTGGAGCTGTCGGTGCACGTCGCCCTGGCCGGGAGCGACCGAAACCTGACGGCGTCGATTCCAGAGCCTGGCACGAGCGCGTCGATCGGGGACAATCCCACCCCATGATGACCTCTGGCCAGATCGATTCAGCCTCGGCGGCCCGGAAGCGATGGCGATGGTGCGTCGTGCCAGTCGTAGTGGTGGCGTCCTTGGCGACCACAATGGGTTGTCAGCGAAAGCTCTTTGGCCCCAACGAGCCTCGCACGCAGTTCGAGACGTACGACCGCATGCGACAGCAAGACGCGGTGAGCCAGGAGTCCGACCTATACGGTCGGTCACAGCCGGCACTGCGTGCTCGACTCACGCCGACGACGCAGTGATCGGGCTCGCGCGCGGCGATGGTTGCGAATGATTCTTCGTGCAATCACGAATGAGCGAAAGTTGAATGCGTCGCATGGCCGATGAACACATGCAGCCTGCGCCACGGATGGGCGCGGGACACGACGAACGACCCCGAAATGCCTCGAACGGCCAAGTGGAGTTGACACGGATGTCCAGGAGCAAGCCAGCCACCCCGTCTGATTCACACCGGGCACGCATTGTGTGGACTTCGCTCATCGCGGCCTCCACCGTGGTCGTTGGCGGCCTGATCCTGAGTGAGCGGGGGCACGATGGTCAGTCGGCCGTCCCGTCCCCGGCCATCAGCCTGGCGACCATCGTCACCAAGGATGCCTCCGCCAGCGTCGCCCAGTCCACTGACAAATCGTCAGACGGCGGTATTGCTCCCCGCGGCGCCGCGCTGGTCCCAGGGCAGTGGAAGGCGATCGTGATCCACCATTCGGGCACCATGGGAGGGACTGCCGAGTCGATGGCCAGGGACCACGTCGCGGACGGACGGGCCGGCCTGGGCCACCACTTCCTGATCGGCAACGGCACAGGGCTCGGAGACGGAGCGGTGCACGTCGGCTACCGATGGAATCGACAGCTCCCCGGGGCGCACCTCGGCTCCCAGGCCATTCAGCCCGCGCCAGGAGGAGCTCGCCAGGTGGCGCTCACCGGGAATGAGCTCCTGAAGGGGACGATTTCGGTCTGCCTCATCGGCCACGGCGACCGGCGCGCCTTTACCCCGCGGCAGCTCCACGAACTGCTGGAACTGGTCTCGGAACTCCAGCGCGAACTAAATATTCCATCCGAGCAGGTCTACCTGGCCTCGGATCTTCCCGGCACCACTGGCCCTGGGACCCACTTCCCGGCCGCATGGTTCGAGTCCTCGCTGCGTGAGTCCGTGGTCCGGTGAACACCGTCGGGGCTGGAATGAAATCCCGGCTTCGAAACACTTGCGTCGCTCGGGCGTGTCTCGATAGACTGGCCAGTGCATTTCTCTCGGCCGCCAATCCCGGTGGTCACTTGTGGGGCCAACTACTCAACCCCAGGCACCCTCCCTCGAGGTGGTCATGGGGCCGTTCGCTTGGGCCGGGTGGCGTGCAGACAGCCGGCTGAAGGGCCATTCGTAGACCGTGAGCATTACAGACGTCAAGCAGTTGTACGGCTTCAAGGTGATCGCCAGCCTCGGGACTGGCGCCCGTTCCACGCTGTACGTCGTGCAAGACCCCAAGTCGCGTGAACTCTCGACGCTCAAGCACGTCCGACTCGAAGATGGCGACAAGGATGATCGCTGGCTGATCCAGGTGGAGCAGGAGTATGAAATCGGCTCCAAGGTTGCGCACCCGGCCATCCGGGGCGTCAAGCAGATCTTCCGTTCGCGCGAGGGCCTGAAGTTCTGGAAGCGGGTCGAAGTGGGCCTCCTCCTGGAGTTCGTGGATGGACCCAGCCTCGACAACCTTGGCCTCACCAGCAATCGCCAGGCGGCCGGCATCTTTGCCCAGGTCGCGCGCGGCTTGGCGCACATGCACGAGAAGGGCTTCGTCCACGCGGACATGAAGCCCAACAACATCCTGGTCACGAATGATGGCGTGAAGGTCATCGACCTCGGCCAGGCTTGCGCCAACGGCGAGCGCAAGAAGCGGGTCCAGGGGACGCCCGGCTACATCGCCCCGGAACAAGGCCATCGTGAGCCGATCACGGGTGCCACGGACATCTACAACTTCGGCGCGACGATGTACTGGACGCTTGTCCATGACGTCATCCCGACGGTGGTGCCACCAGGATCCGTGGACGGTGCCGTGAAGGCCATCCCGACCGCCAGCATTCGTCGAGCCGACCCACCACACCTGAGGAATCCATCGGTCCATCCCGACTTCGGCAAGCTGGTCCTGGATTGCGTGGAGCCACAGGCCGGGGATCGAGTGTCGTCGATGACCGAAGTGGCCATGCGGCTTGAGGCACTGGAGTCCGACCTGCAACACTCCCCGGGCGGGATGAGCCTCAAGATTCCCCAGATGGTGTCGCCCGTTCCGGCGGACCTGTAGAACGTCACTTCCGGGTCGAAGTGCGATTCTCGCGATCTCCCGGCGTGGCTGCGGACTACGCTCTCTTCATGAGTTTCCTTCATCCTGTGTGGCGCGGGGGTGCGATCGCCGGGGCATCCGTGGCGGTGGCCCTCGCGGGCGGCACTGTTGCCTTCGTGCCCGCCGTGGCCACGGGACCGGCCGATGACGAGGCGATCGACACGCTGGACGAGGTGCGGGCGCTGGAGGCCAGGTATCGCGCGGGCGCCGATCGGGCGATTGGCTCAAGCGTCGCCGTCCTCATGAGCGCCTCAGGATCCAATCGCGGCAGCTCGGGGTCGGGCACGATCATCTCTGAAGACGGATGGATAGTCACGGCTGGCCACGTCGGCGACTCGGCAGGTCGAGCATGCCGCGTGAAACTCTTCGACGGCACGGAACTCTCCGGCGTCACGGCAGGGCAGGTGTTCCAAGGTCGGCGTGACTGGGGGCTCATCAAGGTCGATCCCAAGGGAGTCAAGCTGGTGCCCGCGACGATGCGATCGCCGGCAACCCTCTCGAATGGAGAGTGGATGCTGGCGCTTGGCCACACCTACGGACCGGAGATGGATGACTGGATTCCACCCGCGATGCGGATGGGTCGAATGCTGGCACAAGATGAGTTGGTGCTGCTGGTCGATGCCCCATTTGCCAGCGGCGATTCCGGAGGCGGTGTCTTCACCGCCGATGGCGAACTCATCGGCATCGTGTCCAGTGCCGGAGGATTGTCGTGGCAGAGCACCGCCACCAGCCTGGTACCGGTCCTCCCGGACCTGGATCGACTCAAGGCGGAATTGCCGGCCAAGGCGATGCCTGCCGTCGTCGCGCAGGAGGGCGCGGCGCCGACGGACGACTCGGGAGCCGGTGGGTCGGAATCCACGCCGATGCCCGACTCGGGCGATGACGGGAGCGCCGCCCCGCAGGGCGAAGCTGGGGGAGAGCAGGGCGAAGCTGGGGGAGAGGAGGGCGAAGCTCCGCGGCGCGGGCGGCGGCGCGGGCCAGACTTTGACCGGACCCGGGAATCGGAAGACGCCGTATCGCGCGAGTCGCGGGTGCTCTTGCGTGCCGTCGCCGACACCTGCAAGTTGGCTTCGGTCTCCGTGGGCGTCGTCTACGTCCACGACCACGCTGTCGCCCTGGCGACCGTGGTGGACGATGCCGGGCACCTCCTCACCAAGCGATCCGAGCTCCCAGCGGACGGAAGGGGCATCTTCGTCACGATGCCAGATGGAGCGATGGTGTCAGCGACGATGGTCGCGGCGCGACCTGAAGTAGACCTTGCACTCCTGGCCACGAACGAGCCGGGTCACGCACCGGTGGACTTTTCGAGCGCCGCGCTGGCACAGCGGGCCGCACCGGATGGCTCGGTGCTGGATGAAGGCATGTTGCTGGTCAGCCCAGGTGCCGATGGCGCGGCCATGGCGATCGGCGCCGTGGCACTTCGTGAACGCACGACCTCGCGCCGCGACGTCACGAGCGCATTCCTCGGCGTTGGGGTTCGGGAGGCGGAAAAGCAGGAGCTGGAGGGCGCGGGAGTGCCCGGCGCCGTGTGGGTGCGCATGCTCACCCGAGGCAGTCCCGCCGAGGCGGCGGGTGTGCGGGAGGGAGACCTCCTCGTGAGTGTCGATGACGTGCCCATCCCCACGCAGCAGGTGCTTGGCGACGTCGTCCGTCGACACGCGATCGGCGAGGCGATGGTGCTGGAACTGGCGCGCGACGGCGAGCGCATCAAGTTGACCGCACGCGGCGCCGTGCGACCGCGAGAATCTGGCCCCCCGGCCTCCACGCCCGATGCACCGGCGAGCCGGCGTTCAAGCGGGTTTGGGAGCGTCGTCCAACATGACAGCGTGCTGGCGGCCGACGAGATGGGTGCTCCCGTCGTGGACCTTGATGGACACGTCGTGGGGCTCAACATCGCGCGCGTGGATCGAACTCGCACGTATGCCTTGAGCGCCGACCGTGTCGCGCGCGCGCTGGATGTCATGCGTGTGGACATGGCCGCCGGGAAGCAGCCCGTGGGCTTGTCGGCGCCGCTTCCCCCCATTGAGGTGAGCGTCGAATCGGAGTCGACGCTCTCGCCCGCGTCGGCGGAGCCGATCGGTCGCGACATGCGGTACTCCATCCCGACTCGAGGCTCCGAGGGCTCGTTGGATGGATTTGAGTCACCAGCGGATTCGATCCGCTGGAACCTTCACGTCCCGGTGGAGGGTCGATACCAGGTGGATGTCCGGTACAGCCTGCCGGGGGATCGACAAGGCCCAGTGAAGCGAGTCCTGGTTCAAGTGGTCGGTGGCGATTCCACCGAGGCTCCCCTCAAGAAGACGGTCCGGAGCCGCTTTGTCCGCAAGCTTGTGGGCGACGTGCACCTGCCGGCCGGCGAGTGCGTGTTGGAAGTGAGCGCCCCCGATGCGCCGTCGACGCTGTCGATCCGCTCGCTTATCCTCACGCCAGTGAAGCCGGACACGCGAGCAAGCGACCAACCACAGGTACCCCAGTGAGCAGCCACGGCGAAAAATGGGATCGACGATTTCTCGCCTTGGCCGAGCAGATCGGCACCTGGAGCAAGGATCCTTCTCGAGGCGTGGGCGCCGTGATCGTTGCGCCATCGAGGCGAGTGGTGAGCACCGGCTACAACGGCCTGCCGCAGGGCGTGCATGACCACGAAGAGCGACTCCAGCGCCCGGCCAAGTACGAACTGACCTGCCACGCCGAGCTCAACGCGATCCTCACCTGCGCCCGGCATGGGGCATCGCCAGAAGGCTGCTCAGTCTTCACGACCTTCAGTCCCTGCGTGGCGTGTTCGCTGGCGATCATCCAGGCCGGCCTCAGGGAAGTGGTGTGCTACGACGTGGAGTCGGGAGGCGACGCGGCGTGGATGGACAGCATCGCCAAGGCACGCACGCTCTTTGGCGAGGCGGGCGTGGCGTATGTGACCTACGCGCGGGAGTAGTGCGGCGCCCTGCGGACTACCATCCCGCGCCATGTCATGCGCCGCATCGTCATCCTGTGCCACCTCATCGATGAGTTTCCCGACGTGTTTCTCGATCGCAGGGAAGACGGCGTTCGTCGGGGGCGCGTCACAAGGCATTGGACGAGCGTGCGCGATGGCGCTGGCTCGTGCCGGGGCGAGTGTCATCGTCGCGGGGCGCAATGACGAAGGACTCCAGAAGGTGCTGGGCGAGTTGCCGGCGTGCGGTGGTGCGTCCGGCGGCGGAACCTCGGTGAAACAGGAACACGGCGTGTGCTGCGTTGATTACGGCGACTGGCGAGCCGTGCAGGCCGCGGCGGATGGACTCGCGGCACGGCGCACGATCCACATCGTCGTGCACAACACCGGCGGCCCGGCGGCGGGGTTTGCGGTGGACGCGGAGCCCACCGACTACGCGAAGGCCTTCGAGATGCATGTGATGACTGGGCAGGCGTTGGTGCGAGCCTTTGCGCCAGGCATGCGGTCGGCCGGCTACGGTCGCATCGTCAACATCACTTCGACCAGCGTCGTGACGCCAATCAAGGGGCTTGGCGTGAGCAACACCATTCGAGCGGCGGTGGCCAACTGGTCTCGGTCGCTGGCGCAGGAACTGAGCGGATTCGGGATCACCGCCAACACGGTTCTGCCGGGATTCACCGACACCGCGCGCCTGCAGTCGCTCTTCAAGGGGAAGGCGTCGAGGTCTGGCTCCTCAGAGGATGAAGTTCGCAAGGCTGCCATTGCCGGCATCCCGGCGGGGCGGCTGGGTTCGCCTGAGGAGATTGCGGCGGCGGTCTTGTTCTTGGCCAGCCCAGCGGCCAGTTATGTGAGCGGCGTCAATCTCCCCGTCGACGGAGCTCGCCTGGCGGGGAACTGAATCGCCACGAGCCACAGCCGCGCGGACTCGATCCGACACACGCTCCCCAGCATGTCGCACCAACCACACCACCCCACGAACCGATGGCTGGGTGCGGTCACCGTCATCTTGACGCTCCTTGGCTGGAGCACGGTGCCGCTGTTCCTGCGCGAACTCGGCGAGCGGATCGACCCCTGGACCAACAACGGATGGCGCTACGGATTCAGCGCGATGTTGTGGCTGCCCTGGATCGTGTGGGTCTGGAAGTCGGGTCGATTGCGCAAGGGCATCTGGACATCGGCCCTCTGGCCCAGCGTGGCCAACATATTCGGGCAGATGTGCTTCACCGCAGCCTTCGTCGAGCTTGACCCAGGCTTGGTGACCTTCTGCCTGCGAACGCAGCTCATCTTTGTGGCCGTCATGGCGTGGTTCATGTTCCCCGTGGAGCGCGAACTCATGAAGACGGCGCGCTACCTGGTGGGAGTGGCGATGCTCATCATCGGCATGGCGCCAGTCTTGCTTGGCGGGGATGTGGCGTGGGAGGGGAGCAACCTCCTGGGCATCGCGTACGCGATGGGAAGTGCCGTTGGCTATGCGTGCTACGGGATCTTCGTGCGCAAGCACATGGTGCACGACCACCCCATCACGGCGTTTTCCGTGATCGCGCAAGAGACGGCGCTGGGACTGCTCGTGCTCATGCTTGTGTTCGGTCGCGATCGCGGGGGGTATGTGCCGCAACTCAGCTCGTCGGACCTGTGGATGCTTGGCGTGTCAGCGATCATCGGCATCGCCATTGGCCATGTCTTCTACTACACAAGCATCGCGCGGCTCGGCGTGAGCGTGACCAGCGGTGTCCTGCAGCTGCAGCCCTTCCTGGTGACGATCGCGAGCGAACGGATCTTTGGCGAGACCCTCACCGGCATGCAGTGGACCGGCGGCGTGGTGGCGGTGATCGGGGCCGGCGTCATGCTCTCCGCCAAGGGGAAGGGACCGCGGCACGTCGCCCGCGCGGCGAGCGAGACGGGGGACTGAGTCAAGGTGGCCAGCTCAAGGGGGTTGGGTGGCCCTGGATGGCTCGGGGCTAGGTGGCAACCAGGTGCGCACGGCGAAACGCACGTTCGCCCCCGCGAAGACCGTTGAGCAGGTGGCCGATTCAAGAAAAACTCGAATATCCCACCGCTTCAGAGCATCAAGGCGTGACGAGCCGTGACCTAGCGGTGGTTGGTGTCGTGGCCGCTGGGCGAGCGCGGTGGCTTAGCCCCCACGGGTACCTTCCCCCCGTGCTCCGTGTCACGCATTTCATTGATGGTCGATTCCAGGAGCTGGCGGATGCAAACACCCCCGCCGCGGGACTCCCCATCACCAACCCTGCGCGCGCGGAAGTGATAGGAGGGGTGGCCGCGGGCGATGCCGCGACGGTCGATGCCGCCGTTGCAGCTGCTCGTCGCGCGCTTCCTTCGTGGAGAAGCACCGCGCCCGCCGAGCGCGCGGCGGTCTTGCGCCGGCTCGCGGCGCTCATCGAACGGGACATCGAGCCCCTCGCTCGCGCCGAATCCGAAAATGCCGGGAAGCCGATCACGCTGGCGCGCGAAGTGGAAGTCCCCCGCGCGGCGCACAATTTCCGGTTCTTTGCTGACGCTGCGGAGCGGTTCGACTTTGAGGAACACCTTGAGGACGCGGGTTCGAACAGCCGCAGTCGCGTGGTGCGCAGCGCCGCCGGTGTCGCGGGGTGCATCTCCCCGTGGAACTTGCCCCTCTACCTGTTCACGTGGAAGATCGCCCCGGCCCTGGCCGCGGGATGCACCGTCGTCGCCAAGCCGAGTGAAGTGACGCCGGTCACGGCGTGGATGCTCTGCGCGCTGGCACAAGAGGCGGGGCTCCCGTCGGGTGTCCTGAATGTGGTGCATGGGAGAGGTGATGTGGTGGGCGCCGCGATCGTTCGACACCCGGAGATTCCCGTGCTTTCGTTCACCGGCAGCACGGCCGTGGGGGAGTGGATCGCGCGCGAGGCAGCACCGCACTTCAAGAAGGTGGCCCTGGAAATGGGGGGCAAGAACGCTGCGGTCATCCTCGCCGATGCGGACCTGCCGCGGCACATGGACGAGATCGCTCGGTCGTGCTTCCGCAACCAGGGGCAAATCTGCCTGTGCACCAGTCGACTCCTGGTGCACGAGTCGCGTCGCGACGAACTGATCGATGGCCTCGTCCAGCGCGCACGTGCCCTTCGCGTGGGCGATCCGCTGGAAGCCTCGACCGAACTTGGATCACTCGTGGGTGAAGCGCACCAAGCCAAGGTGATGGCGGCGATTGACCAGGCTCGTGCTGGCGGTGCGACCGTCCATTGCGGCGGTGGGAAAATCGATCCATCCCGCTTGCCGACGGCGTGCGCGCATGGTTGTTTCGTCGCGCCGACGGTGCTCTCGGGGCTCGGTGCGCACAGTCCAACCAACCGCGAGGAAGTCTTCGGTCCCGTGGTCACGGTGCAGTCGTTCGCGACGGAGGCGCAAGCAATCGAGTTGGCCAACGACTCTTCGTACGGGCTCGCGGCCTCGGTGTGGACTGAGGACGCAGCAGCGGCGGCGCGCATCGCAAACCAGCTGGAAGTCGGGATCGTCTGGACGAACTGCTGGATGGTTCGAGATCTCCGAACGCCATTCGGCGGTGCCAAGCGATCGGGCCTGGGGCGGGAGGGCGGGGAAGAGGCCCTTCGGCACTTCACGGAGCCGAAATCGATGACAATCCGCCGATAACTATCGATGGGTGTTCGCTGGCCCGGGGAAAATCACGGTCTTTTCGTGCGTATCCCTTCCCTCACGGGAAATCAGTGCTATCTGTAGTGATTGGCGGGATCCCCTTTCCCATTGCCCGCCACCTGGTGCTCCCTTCGGTTGCCAGGACATCGAAGTACTCCAAGATTGCCGTCCCTTTCATAGGGCAAGGAGGAGAGAGTGAAAAGGTTCCATTGTGGTGCCATCGGCGCCGCGCTTCCAGTCTTTGCAGCCAGCGTGACCGCGTCCGCGGGGTACCTCTTCGATTTCGAGGATTCAGCCCATCTCGGCTACGGTGACGATTCCGTGCTGAGCCGTTTCGCGATGTACGAGGCCGGTGGGTGCACGTTCCGCCTCGGGTGGGACACGAACCACGACTTCACCAGCGATCAGGATCTTCGCATTGAGGATTACAACGACGGTGCTTCCGAGACAGCGGGGGTGGGCGGCTATTCGCTCGCCAGCTACTCAACCCAGTTCCAGGATGGGGCGAGTAGTTGGGACAACGACTACAGCCACGATGGCGGGAACTGGTTTGTCCGCGCCAACAAGGAGAACGGGTTCAATCGGACCACGGGTCGATTGCTCGTCGCCATGGAGGGAAATGTCTGGCAGGTCGGCGGTCGCCTCAATGACCTGGACCACGGCGAGCAGTACACGATCACCGCCTACGCGGCGGATGGGTCGATCATCCAGTCCATCGACAGTCCCAACTACGCGGGCGTCGGCGGCGAGACACTCAACGGCCGCAGCTGGACCTTCTCGCTGGACGGTGGCAATGACGCCGCCACCATTGCCTATCTCGCGATCGAGATGACGGACGATGGCACGGGCGGGGGCTTCGGCTTTGACAACCTGACCTTCATCCCAGCGCCAGGGGCCTTGGCCCTGCTGAGCCTGGCCGGCTTGGCTGCGCGCGGCGGACGCCGCCGGCACTGACAGACATCGGGCGCCATGGGCATCGAGCGATATGCTCGGTGCCCATGGCGAATCTTTCGCAAACGCCCTCCCACGAGCTGCATTCAGGCCGGGCACCAGAGCCGGTTGGCGCGTATCCGCACGCCAGGCGCGCTGGCGATTTCATCTTCCTGTCTGGCGTGGGCCCGCGCGCTCGTGGAAGCGCCTCGATTCCTGGCGTCACACAGGATGCCGCTGGAAGCGTCACCGCCGAGGACATCGAACTTCAGTGTCGCAGCTGTTTCGCCAATGCCCGCGCGGTGGTCGAAGACGCCGGTGCTGGATGGGACCAGGTCGTCGACGCGACCGTGTTCCTCACCAACATGAAGCGCGACTTCGCCACCTACAACCGAGTGTGGGCGGAGTGCTTCGCGGGGCCGGGGAATCCAAATCCGACTCGCACGACCTTGGAGATCAAGGCCTTGCCCACGCCCATCTCGGTTGAAGTGAAGTTGGTGGTGTACGCGCCAGTGGACAGGACGGAGACGAGGACTGGCCCGTGAACGCGACGCCAGGCCACCTCGTCGACATCTCTCCACTGATCTCGCCTCGGCTGGCGGTCTGGCCGGGAGACACTGGATTCACGAGAGAAGTGCTTCTGGACACCGCGCGCGGCGACAACATCACCTTGGGGACCACACGTGCGACGGTGCACTTGGGTTCACACGCCGATGCGCCTCGCCACTACGGCAAGCCGCCTGCGCGAACGATCGAGCAGCAGCCGCTGGACTTGTACGTTGGCCCATGCGATGTGCTGGACCTGGCGCGACCCGCAGCGCGCGGCCCCGACGGCTGGCGCGCGGGACTTGACCTGCTGCGGGGTCGACCCGCGACGCCGCGCGTGCTCCTGCGGACATCGTCCTACCCGGATCCGGAAGTCTGGCACGACGACTTCACTTCGCTGGCTCCGGAGTTGATCGATGCGCTGGCGGACGCGGGTGTTCGGCTGGTGTGCGTGGATGCGCCCAGCGTGGATGACGCCAACAGCAAGTCGCTTCCCACCCACGCGCGGTGCCTGGCGCGAGATGTGTCGATCATCGAGGGCTTGCGGCTGGAGGGCGTTCAGTCCACCGCCGACGGTGCTCGATGGGAGCTGATCGCGTTGCCGCTCAAGCTTGAGGGAAGCGACGGGAGTCCGGTGCGCGCCGTGTTGCGACGGTTGTAGCCCCACCGTCACCCTCGCCGCGAGAGCAGGTACGCCGCAGCGATCGCCAGTCCAGCCAGGCCCGCCAGCAGTCCGGCACCAAACCCAAGCCACCGCCACTGCCGCGCCGCTCGTTCGCGGGCGTCGTCGTAGGGGATGGTGGTGAACGAGATCATCTCGTAGAGCGGGATCCAGATGCGCGGCATGATCCGGTGCATGGCATGATCGATCCACTTGCGGGCCTTGTAGCGAAGCGTCGCCGTGTGGTGCGCCATCTCGTGGAAATTTTGCCGCGCCAGGTCGGCGATCGCATCGGCGTGTCGCTTGCGCAGCTCCTGGTATCGATCCAGCGCGGCGTGCCAGTCGCCGGCGCACTCAAACAGCGAGTCGGCCAGCGCCTCGCAATCCTCGAAGCCGCAGTTGGCACCCTGCCCGAAGAAAGGCACGATGGCGTGCGCCGCGTCGCCAAGCAGTGCCACCTTGCCGTTGACATGCCACGGCTCGCACTTGATGGTCACCATGTGGCCGACCGGGTTGGCTCGATACTGTTCCACCGCATCGGGAATGAGAGCGAGCGCGTCGGGGTAGTCGCGCTCGAAGCGCGCGCGGATGGCCGCGTCGCCCGCGAGTGCGCTGAACGAATGCGGCCCCTCGTGCGGCCAGAAGAGCGTGCATGTGAATGAGCCCTCCGCGTTGGCCAGCGCGATCATCATGCTCTCGCCACGAGGCCAGATATGGAGGCCGTTGGGGTCCATGCGCCAGTGGCCGTGGGCACCGTGGCCCGCAGCCTGCGCGCCACCTTCCGCCGCCGCCGGCATCATCGTCAGTTCCTTGAACCCAGCGTGGAGCCACTCCTGCGAGTACTCGAACTGCTCGCGCTTCTGCATCGTGTCCCGGATGACGGAGTATGCGCCGTCGGTGGCCACCACCAAGTCCGCGTCGACATCGCGAGTGGCACCGGTCGATTCGTGCCGGAAGGTGGCGTTGGGTCGATTGACATCCACCGCGACGCATCGCTCGTCAAACGAGAGCCGCACCGACGCGCACGCCGCCGCGCGCTCCACCAAGAGGCGATTCAGCACGGCGCGATTGATGCTGTTGATGGCGTTGGTGCCATTCGCGCTGTACGGCTGGAACTGCGTGTGCCCCGCGCGGTCGTGGATGATGCGGCCCGGCATGCGGACGGCCTGCGCCAAGACGGCATCTTCCAGCCCCGCGCGGCGCAACGCCTGCAGTCCGCGCGCGCTGATGGCCAGGTTGATGCTGCGGCCGCCTTGGAGCGGGCCGATGCGCGGGTCGGGGCGTCGCTCAATCAACTCCACCTCCCATCCCGCTTCGCCGAGCAAGCACGCGAGCAGGCTTCCCGTGAGGCCCGCGCCCACGATGAGCACGCGGGCGCGGTGGGCTGGGTCGCGATCGGGAGCGATTGCGTCCGCCCCCGTCATCGTCGCGCCAACCCATCGAGCCGATCCACAAATCGCCACACATCCTCGAACGAACCGTAGAGCGGCGCGGAGGCTGCGCGGATGATGTCGGGTTCCCGGAAGTCGACGATGTAGCCGTCGTGGAGGAGCGCGCGGTGAATCGCGTGGGCGTTCCGGGCGAAGGCGATCGAGACTTGGCTCGCTCGCTCGCTCGTGGACGATGGCGTGACGACCGTCGCGCCCGGCGTGGCTCGCTCCGCCAGCAGCCACATCATGTATCCGCTGAGAGCCAGGCTCTTCTGCCGAAGGGCGTCCAGGCCCGCCTCGATGAAGATCGGAATGCTCACCAGGAGCGGCGCCATGCTGAGGATCGGCGGGTTGCTCAACTGCCAGCCGTCCGCGCCGTGGGTGGGGGTGAAGTCGTCACGCATCTCGAATCGATTGCCCGGAGCATTGCCCCACCAGCCGAGGTATCGAGGGATGCTGTGGTCATCCGCGTGTCGACGATGGACAAAGCAGCCCGCGACCGCGCCCGCGCCTCCATTCAAGTACTTGTAGCTGCACCAGCAGGCAAAGTCCGGGCCCCAGTCGTGCAACTGGAGCGGCGCGTTGCCGATGGAATGCGCCAAGTCCCAGCCGCACCTGGCGCCGGCCGCGTGCGCCTCGCGAGTGATCCTCGCGATGTCAAACACCTGGCCCGTGGCGTAGTGGACGCCGGGGAGCAAGACCAGCGCGAGTGTGTCGCCCAGCTCACGAATGCGAGCGGCCACATCGTCCATGCGGAGCGTCCGTTCACCATCGCGTGGCGCGACTTGCACCAGGTGCTCGGCCGGGTCCAGCCCGCGAGTTCGCAGGTGCGACATCACCGCGTAGGTATCGCTTGGGAAAGCGCCCTTCTCGATGAGGATCTTGGTGCGACGACCCTCGGGCCGGTAGAACGACACCATCATGAGGTGCAGGTTGAGGGTCAGCGTGTTCATCGCCACGACCTCGTCGACATGCGCGCCGACCAATTGCGCCAGGAGCGGTTGCATGCGAAGGTGGTAGTCCACCCACGGCTTGCGAGCCTTCATGTGGCCCTCCACGCCCAGCTGCGCCCAGTCCTCCAACTTCTCGAGGAGGATCTCACGCACGCCATGCGGCTTGAGGCCAAGCGAGTTGCCGGTCAGGTACACGCACGGACTCCCGTCGGTGTGGGGCGGAATGGAAAAGCGAGATCGGAAGGGCGCGAGCGGATCGCGCGCATCCAGCTCGCACGCCCACGCGCGCGAGTCCTGGAAATCGCACGCGGCGAGATCGATCCAGGAAGGCGAGTGTGTGGGTGCGCTGGTGGGGACAGTGGTCACGCCCGCATCATCCCACGGCGAATGATTTCACGCCAACCCAAGAAACTCGCGAGCCGTGCCGCGCAGGAGGCGATCGATCGTTACCGGGTCGAGCCCGGGAGTGGCCCGAATCGTCTCTCCTGGCGAGTCCTCGCCCAGCGGGAACGGGTAGTCGGTCCCCAACGCCACTCGATCAGCGCCCACCTTCTTGAGGAGGAACGCCAGCGCATCGGGATCGTGGACCAAAGAGTCGTAGTAGAGCTTTCGCGCGGCGGCGACGGGTGGCACGGTGGACGCGGTCTGGCACAGGTCGGGTCGACACTCAAAGCCGCGCTGTACCCGGCCGATCGTGAACGGGAACGAGCCTCCGCCGTGAGCCAAGCAGACGCGGAGTGCTGGATGTCGATCCAGTACGCCGCCCATCAGCAGGCTCACCGCGGCGCGCGCCCCTTCGCAAGGCATCCCCACCAGCCACGGCATCCAGTGGCGAGGCATCTGCGCGGCACCCACCATGTCCCAGGGATGCACAAAGACCGCCGCGCCAAGCGACGCCGCGCAGGACCAGAACGACTCCAGCGATGAATCGTCCAAGTTCAGGCCATTCACATTGGTACCGATCTGCACGCCGCGAAGTCCAAGGCTGCGCATGCATCGCTCCAGTTCCGCGCACGCCAGCGAAGCATCCTGCAGAGGCACGGTGCCAAGCCCGGCGAACCGCGCGGGGGTCGCACCCACCACCTCGGCGATGTGGTCGTTGAGGAATCGCGAGAGGTCCAGGGCATGGTCGGCGCGCGCCCAGTAGGAAAACATCACGGGAACCGTGGAGAGCACCTGCATCGAGACGCCCGCCGCGTCGCACTCGGAGAGTCGCGCCGCCGGATCCCAGCAGTTGCTGCTCACCTCGCGAAAACTCTTGCCCGAGCGCATGAGCCGCGCACAACAGGGCGCGTGATGCTCAATCGACACCCAGTCGCCACCGCCCGCGCGCGCGGCCATATCCGGCCACCGCTCCGGAAGGATGTGCGTATGCAGGTCGATCATGGGGGAGGATGGTATGAAGGGTACACTCACAGAAATGGCAAGGCAGGCTGCTGTCAAGACACTTGCTGAGGTCAGCGAGCGAATCGACTCGCTGGCGACCCATGTGTCGGCACTGGGTGTTCGACGCCTGGCAGTGTTCGGCTCGTTGGCACGTGGTATGTCGACTCCATCAAGCGATGTTGATGTACTGGTTGAATTCGTTCAGGGGGAGAAGCGGCTGGATCGCCTGCTCGCGCTCTGTGACCTGCTTGAGGAAGCGTTTGGTCGCGCGGTCGATGTTGTGACGACCGACGGGCTGAGTCCGCGCCTCCGTCCACACATTCTCGCCGAGGCTCGCGATGTCCTTTGAGTGGCGTGAACTTGTCCGACACATGGTGGATGAGGTTGACTACCTCCAGCGGTCGACTACACACACCACCAAGGAAGACTTTCTGTCGGATGAGACTCTGCGCCGAGCGTTCGAGCGGAGTGTCGAGATTCTTGGCGAGGCGGCCAACAAGTTGCCTCCGGAGGTCACCGAGCGTTTCGCTGACATTCCGTGGCGGCGGATCATCGCCATGAGACATCGCGTGGTCCACGCCTACTTCGGAGTGGATTACGATTTGCTCTGGGAGGTGGCCACGGTAAACGCACCAGCCCTCGGATTGCAGTTACGCGCATTGCTTCAAGGCGAAGAGTGATCGCCGCGGGAGCCTTGTGGGTTCCTCACTTCCATCGGGTTGGTTCCGAGGAGTCCGGGTGGTACAACAACCTCATGACCACTGCCACCGAGCCAGCCGATCCGTGCGGCACCCCATTCGCCGCCACCAGCGCCATGCCGATCAAGTGCGGCGCGATGGCGCTCAAGCTCAATGAACTTGGTGATGCCACCGGGTGGGCCGCCGACGGGACGGTCGCGCCCGCACACAATCTCATGGCGTGGGTCGCCGCCAACCGCGCGGACTTCAAGCCGCCGGTGGGCAACAAATACCTCTATGCAGGCGAAGACTTCTTCGTAATGCTCATCGCGGGACCAAACGCGCGCAACGACTTTCACATGACCGATTCGGAGGAGTTCTTCCTCCAGCTCAAGGGCGACATCTTCGTCCGCATTCGCGACACCGACGGCACGATCAAGGACTGCCCCGTGCGCGAGGGCGAGGTGTTCTTCATCCCCGGTGGCGTGCCGCACTCGCCGCAGCGCGGGCCCAACACGCTGGGCATGGTGATCGAGCGCCGTCGCCCAGAGACCGAGAAGGAACACTGCATGTTTTTCTGCGAAGGGTGTGGCCATTTGGTCTACGACCGCCACTTCCACTGCAAGGACATCGTGAAGCACTTCGCGGCGGAGATGGAGGCATTCTGGTCCGACGAGTCGCTGCGCACCTGCACCAAGTGCGGCAGGTGCATCGAGAAGCCGCAGCCGCGGACGAGCAGTTCACTCGCGCAATAACGAAGCGATCGCCCTCCCGTCCCAGGCCCCGTCCCCGTCCCCGTCCCCATGCCCATGACCTGGACCGTCCATCCCGCGCGGGACCGCCCGGTAACCACCGTCATCACCTGCGCGGTGGTCGGCGCGATGTCCGCGCTCATCGCCACGCTGCAAGCGGACTGGATCTGGGGCGCGGGCGCCGCGGTCGTGCTCTTCATCGTCCTCAGCCCGTTTTTCCTGCCCACGAGGTACACCGCCGACGAGACTGGCATGACCGCCGAGTTCCCGCTGCGCCGCGTGAGAGTGCCGTGGGTCGATGTCAAGCGTTCGATTGTCGGCGCGCGCGGCGCACTCCTCGCGTCGACGATCCGTCCGCGGCTCCTTGGTCGTGGCGAACTGGTCGTGAGCTTCAGCGCCGATGCCGCGCGTGCGCGCGAACAGCGCGAGGCCGTGGAGCGACTGCTGGAATCAGCTCGGACCGCGGCGATCGCACAGGGGGCAGCCGATGGCGTCGCCGTCTGAGTCGGGCGGGCTGCCCGGGCCGGGCGAGTCGCGTGAACCGCCAGCACCCCAAGCACCGCCGCGCCGATCGTGGCGCGAGACCTTTCGCCACGCCTTCGCGATGGACGACCCCGACCACGCCGACCCGACGGAACCGGAGCGCGCGCTGGTGGATCGACTCTGCCGCGAGATCGTGCGCCGACACATGACCGGTCCCGCGATGGTCTTCTTGGAGTCGTACCGGCCGCTGGGTGGCGTGTCGGCGCAGGCGCTGCATTTCTTTCAGCCCTTTGGGTCCGTGTTTGTGGACCCGAAGGCGTGGGAGACGCTGGCGAAGTTTCTGGAACGCCGCGGCGCGGTCAACTATGTGTTGGCCAGGCTGGAGGAGATGGAAGCGTGAGTGGGAGAGGCAGCGGGACGACTTGACGGTGCCTAGATCGTCGCCGACTCGCTCCACAAGTTCATCAGTGTGGCAACGGAGTCTGGTGCGGATGTCGGTGTAAATGTCGGTGTAAATGTCGGTGTAAATGTCGGTGTAACGGACAGGATCTTGGCTCTTGTTGCCCAGTCGCCACAGTTATCGGCCAGCGAGTTGGCGACGATGTTGAACAAGACCACCAGGACCGTAGAGCGGCACCTCAAGTCGCTTCGAGAACAGGGCCGGTTGAGACGAGTCGGCTCCGACAAGACAGGGCACTGGGAAGTTCTTGGAAAGAGCCTATGAGCCAGGCCCCCAGGAGAGAAGTCGTCACGGGTCGAGAGCGACCCGAAGCAGCCACGGGTAGGCGCGGAGGCCGTGTCCTCTCGGTTCGGCGTCGCGCACGGCGTCACCGCACCACGGCGGCGCAGAGTCGCTCGCTCCGGTTCACCCCTCTGAAACGGTGGGAATCGTCCCCTTGTGGGATGAATCCCACCATTTCAAGGAAGGCCATCGCGCCGGACCGGCCTCACTCCAGCTCGGCCAGCCGAGCGGCGACTTGCGCGCTGCGCGTCACGCCGAGTTTGCGATAAATGCGCCGTGCAAACTCGGCCACCGTGTGTCGCGAGATGTGAAGCGCCCGCGCCACCTCTGCCTTGGTCTGGCCGCGCGCCAGCTGCGCCGCGACGGCGAACTCTCGTGTGGTGAGAATGTTGGTGGCGCTCTTGCTGGCAGCGTCGGCGACGTCGTTCGCCACTTGCGAGCCAATGATCTGCAGTGCCGGGAGCGGCAGCACGCCGGGGCGCAAGGGCACCAGGGTCAGGCTCACGTGGTAGTTGCAGTGTTGAGGCGTCCGGTCGGTCGCGGCATCCGGGCCGACGGCTTTCCTCGCCGTGGACTTCTTGGCGCATCGCGCATAGAACCGTTCCAGTCGCTGCACGATGCCCCAGAACTCCCGAACATCAGCCGGGTCGAAGTACACCGCATTGAAGGAGTCGCATTGGGAATCGGTGGGGGACCGCTCCTGCGGAGTCTTGGTCATTCGACGAATCTCCTCGGCACGGCTGGCACCGAAGCGGCCAACCAGCGATGCCCTCAGCGCCTCATCGCGGCCGTCGTAGGGCCTGAAGCTGACCGTGATCTCGTCCGCCGTCACCTGCCATGCTGGATGCGGTCTCTTACGCGCCGCACGAACCTGCGAGACGAGGTGAAGTCCTTCCAGGGCCGCAAGCGCTCTCGTCACGGACGCAGACGGCTGCCCGACCACACTTGCAAGTTCCTGCACCGTAGTGGGGCGGCCCAGTCGCCTCAGTGCTTCCCACAGAAGGAGGTGAGGAAGGGGGCCGATCGCATCAACAAGGCCGGGCGTCCGGATGTCGAGGACCCCGGGGTGGGATTGAAGTGCGGCCATGGATTGGAAACGGATCGTACGAGAGCGTCCAGTCCGCCTGTAGCACGAATGTGCTACACGACGCTGGAATGAGCAGCAGATCTCGTTGGAATGCTTGCGTCGGTTCCTTCCTGAATCATGTTGTCTTCAAACGCCGCAGTGGCGTGTGGTCGTTCACACGCACCCTCGCAATCGGAGAGTTCCAATGTCTGTCTCGATGCTCCGCGCCACATCGCCCTGCATTTGCACGCCGTTGGCGCGCCTCGGCGCAGCGGCCATGGGTGTTGTCTCGGTCGCCTGTCTCGCTGGCGCGGCACCCGCGGTCGCGGACACGAGCTTCGGGTACCGAATGGGAGTGAACGCATCGGGGCTTGAGTTTGCAGAGGGGAGCTTCCCGGGAACTCTGGGCACCAACTACATCGCTCCGACCGCCTCCGAGCTTGGCTACTACGCGGGCAAGGACATGGGAATCGTCCGCCTGCCATTCGCGTGGGAGCGGCTGCAGCCCACGCTCAACGGAGCGTTTGATGCGACCTACCTCGGTTACATCCAAACCGCTGTTGCCACGGCACGCGGTCAGGGCATGATGGTTCTCCTGGACCCGCACAACTATGCGATGTACAGACCCACCGGGCAAAACCGACATCACATCGGATCCAGCACTGTTCCCGTCTCGGCCTTCGTGGACCTGTGGACGCGACTGGCGCAGCTCTACGCAAGTGACCCGGGGGTTGTGTTCGGCCTGATGAACGAACCCGTGCAGTGGGATGACTACGGCGAGGAACTTCAGTGCGCCGAATGGGCTGGCTATGCCAACCAGGCCATCGCCGCGATTCGCGCGGCCGGCGCCATTGACAACTGGGTCTTCGTCCCCGGCAACTTCTGGACCGGTGCGTGGAGTTGGAGCTCTGCGACCGACACGACAGGGACCAACAACGCCACCGCGATGTTGGCGATCGTCGACAGCGCCGGCAAGTGTGCCTTCGAAGTCCACCAGTACCTGGACTCCAACTACTCCGGGACGAGCGACACATGTGACGCGTCCCACGGCGCGTCGGACCTGGCCACGTTCACCACATGGATGCAAAGCCACGGCCAGATTGGTTTTCTCGGCGAGATCGGCGCGGGGAGCAATACGACCTGTTACGACGACCTCAACGGTGTCTTCGACTTCATGGAATCGAACACGGATGTCTGGGCGGGCTTCACTTACTGGGCTTCGTCGAACTGGTCGATTCAGTTCAGCATCGAACCGACGAACTGGCAATACCAGTCGAACTCGACCCAGTCGTCGACCACGCCTCAGGACGCCACGATGATGACGCAGGTGCTGGCCGCTCGATACGCCCTTGCTGGCAGCGTCGGCGCGTGCGCGGGCGACTTGAACGCCGATCAGGTCATTGACGCGATGGACCTTGCGCGCCTTCTTGTGGTTTGGGGAGCACACCCGTTGGGCCACGCCGGAGACTTCAACATCGACCTGCAGGTGGATCACCTTGATCTTGCCCTGCTCCTGGAGAGCTGGGGCGCGTGCCCTTGAACTCCTAGGCCATCTGAAACGGTGGGAATGGTCCCCTCGTGGGATGATTCCCACCATTTCAAGGATGTCAACCGCGCCGGACGGGGTCCTCCGGACCACCAACTCTGGCAGCGAAGCCGCAAGTTGACGACCGGCGACACGACCGATACTCTTGGGGCTGAGTCTGACGAAGGCCCATTCACCGGAGTGTTCGGGCCATTGCGAACTTCAGATCGAAGTTGTCACGATGCGACTGGAACGCAGTTCGCTCGGGCGCGTGTGGGAGTCTGTCACTGGCCAGAGCGTGGCACAAACGATGACGTTGCTCTCGACCTCCGGCGATGGAGTTCATCTGGCTGAGATACATAGCCTGCAGGCCGGCGTCGATCAACAAGAGGTTATGGCGAACTCTGTGCTCATCGCGACGGTCACGTGGAGGGAGGAGAGTTCGATCTACTTGGGGCGGGCGTTCTTGGACGCGCCGCAAGATCCTGACGGTTCCTTTGTCGATGTGCGGCTGGCAGCTGGGGTTGTGACCAGCCTCACCGGTGAGTCAGAGGCCGCGTTCACCGCGCTCCTGCTGGATCTTCATGGGACGAATCAGGGTCAATTCGGCCCCGAGTTCCAAGGATCTCTCCTCCTGCCCGTCACCGCCGAGAAGCACGTCGATGCCGCCGTGCAAGTTGTGGATAGTGCCCAATCTGCCCAGGAGCAAGCCGGGACCAGCGGGACGATCGGTGTGGCTGGCGTGATCGCCTACACGCTCATTTGTATCGGCGAGAGTTTCGCCGAATATCTGGCGTGCCGCGCGGAGGCGCGTGTGAGGTACATTCGAGACTTGCGCGACTCCGGATGCTGGCCACCGCCGGAGGGTTTCGGTCCATGAGGCCCCTGCCTTGTTCCAACTTGTCAGAGGATGAACGCTGGTGCGTCGCCAAGTTGTGTCTCGTCATTGGCTGTTCCAGTGCTGGGGCGATGATCCTCATCGCCGGCGTGGCGATGTGGCTCGCGTGGAGAGCTGTTGCCTGGAGTGCTCTCGTGAATGGACCGACTTGTGGGCAGGTTCTCGCTGATGTCGGATGGTTGGCTGCCAGTGCTTGCCTGGCCATTGCTACTCCAGCCTGCATTGGCATCGGCCTCTCTTTGTACATCTGTCAGCGCCACCTGCGCAGTCGCACGGCGCGCGTTCGTTGAGTGTTGACGATCGCCCCCTCGCTGCTCCGGCATGTCACCCACACGCCGCCTCATCCAGGTACCACCGCATCGATCCCGCGACGGGCGTGATGCCGAGGATGGGGAGCTCGCGCCAGACGGGGCCCTCCGAAGCCAGCCTTGACTCAGCTCCCCGCCACGCCGCGCTGACTTTCTTGAGCGTCGGCGCCTTCTCCTCGCCAAGCGCCAGCACGCACAGCATGCGCGCGGCGTTGAGCAGCGGATAGGTCATCGTCATGCGGCGCGGCGGCACCACGGTCGGGCCATCATTCGTCGTGACCCACGCCTCGCGCTCCAGCTGCGCCGTGGACTGCGGGAACAGGCTGGCCGTATGCCCATCGGGGCCCATCCCAAGCATCACATAGTCAAGCCGTCGATGTCCCTCGGCTCGCTTGCCAAGCGCGGCGCGGAGCTCGGCGTCGTACACGCGCGCGCCCGCGACGGCTGCTTCAAGCGTCGCCGCACCGCTCGCGCCCACCACCGGCATCGGGTGCGCCTGGCTCCTGGGAATCCCCGAGTGTTCCACCAACAGGTCGCTGATGTGGCCCCAGTTGCTCTTGGGGTCGGAGTAAGGCACGCATCGTTCATCCACGATCCACAGGTGCGTCTGTTTCCACGGGAAGAGTCGCATCGCGGGGTCCAGCACCAGCCTTCGATAGAGCGGCATTGGCGTGTTGCCGCCAGAGAGCGCCATGTGAAACTCGCCAAACTCGTGGACGCACGCGATCGCCTGCGTGAGCAAGTCGTCGCCGCACGCGTCCATCGCGTCATCGTGCTGCGCGCGGACGATCACCTCGCCGGGAAGGGCGGGGGCGTTGGAGGCGGCGTCGTCGGCGAATGGGATTGGGGCGTTTGTGTTGGCGTCGGCGTTCGCGTTGGGATTGGCGTCGGTATTCATGGCGTCACCCGTTGGTGGCTCGTTGCTGGAGGAAGTCCTCGAGGATCGCACACGCAGCCAGCGCATCGCGCACGGACTTCTTCTGCCCGCGCGAGCGACCGGACTGCTTCATTCGATCCTCGGCGTCAAAGCTGGTGAGCCGTTCGTCTTGCAAGTGCACTGGCAGACCCGTGCGAGCGGCGATCTCTCGCGCCAGGTCCCGCGCCGCCGCGCTCCGGGCACTCTCCGTGCCGTCCATGTGCAACGGCAAGCCCAGCACGATCGCGTCGGGGCCGTGCGATGTCGTGATGCGCGCGACCGCCGCAAGCACCATCTCGCGAGTGCTCGCCTCCGCTACTTCTAGCGGCGTGGCGATTCGCAGCACATCGTCACCCGCGGCGAACCCCGTCCGCTTGTCTCCGGCATCGACGGCGAGGAATCGCATCCCGCAACTACCGCCACTCCGGCGGCAGCTCCTGGACCAGTTCCTTCACCCGCTCGCTCATGGAGGCTGGCACGATGAGCGTCGCTTCCGGCGTGTGCACGATGACCAGCCCCTCGCACCCGACCGCGCACACCAAGTGCCCAGCCTCGCGATTGACCACCATCGTGTCCTTGCATCCGACGGGCATGGCTTCGCCAGTGGCTCGATTGCCCTCGGGGTCTTCGCTCAGCAGCGTGGCGTAGGTGGACCAGCTGCCCACATCCTTCCACGACACGGCCATCGGCACGGTTGCCACGCTGAACTGCGTGTCCTGCGACGCCGGTTCCATGATCGCGTAGTCCACGCTGATCTTGGGAAGGGTGGGGTACACCGCGGCCAGCACCATCGACTGCTCCGGCGTGTCCCACGCCGACTGGATCTTCATGATGCCCGCGTGGTTGCTGGGGCGGAATCGCTTGAGCGCATCCAGAAACCCCTGCGCGTGGAAGACGAACATTCCGCTGTTCCAGCCAAATCGACCGCTCTCCACATACTCCTTCGCCCGCGGCAAGTCGGGCTTCTCGACGAACCGCGCGCATCGCACGGCGGGCGCGCTGCCGGGAATCGACCCGCCGTACTCCACATAGCCGTACTGCGTGGCGGGGAAGGTGGGCGTGATCGCAAAGGTGACCAGCCGGCTTGGATCGGCCTCGGCCAAGCGGAAGCCGTGGTCGATGCACTGCTGGAACAGGCCCACCGGTTCGATCACATGATCGGCGGTGAGCACGGCAAAGATGGCGTCTGGGTCGCGCTTGGCCAGAATCGCCGCGGTGAGCGCGACGGCATTCACCGTGTCGCGGCCCATCGGTTCGCCGATCCAGTTGGCGTCGGTGAGCGTGGGCAACGCGCCACGAATGCCATCGCGCCAGGTCTCCGCCGCGCACACCATGCGGCGATCATTCGGAATCAAGCCCTCCAGCCGTGCCGCGGCCAGTTGCAACAGGCTCTCCTCGCCGATCATCGGGACCAGCTGCTTGGGAGTCTGCGCGCGGCTCATCGGCCAGAGCCGAGTGCCGCTGCCGCCCGCCATGATCATGGCGTAGCGATTGGATGGTGGCGTGGGAGTGTTGGGCATGGAACGCAGGAAGCGTGGGTCAACTCCGCGACGATCGAATCCGCAGCGCGGAAGTCACAAGCGTATCCGCAGAGCGGGTTCCGTTCGAGGCTGGGGTCGATTCGGCGGCGCCGTCAATCTCGATCTCCATCGCCCGGAGGACCAGGTCCACGGCGACGGTCCGCTTTTCGCCCATCTGCATGAGGACCGCGACCGCGGCGGATGCCGTCTCGTCGAGTGCGGGCTCGGACTCGGCGGCTCGACGCGGAGCAACCGCCCGACCCGCGCGCGACGCCGGCGCCTGCGGTCCCACCAGCTTCTCCATCTTCTCGCGAAGTTCCAGCACGATCGTCTCGGCGAGCTTCTTGCCCACCTCGGGAAGCGTTCGAAGCGTGGTGGTATCGGCGGCTGCGATGGCTCGAGCGATCTGGTCGCCTGGAAGTTCCATCGCCCGCAGCGCACGCCGGTGGCCGATGCCCTTCACCGTCGTGAGCGCGTGAAAGAGGTCGCGGTCCTCCGGCGACGCGAACCCAACCAGCCGCGGCTCAAGGCTGGAGCCACCCACCTGTCCATCGAAGGTCATCCATGTGTGCAGGACGGCGGGTTCCTCGACCAGCCCCATCCACCTCGCGCGGTCACACGCCGGAACCAGCACCTGCACACACACCGGACCGATGCGCAGGTGCACGGAGTCGTCGTCCACCGCCTCAACAACGCCTGCGATGCGAGAAATCACTCGGGGAGGTTACTGCGGGGGGTGGGGGGGCTCTGCGTGCCGGCCGCTCTCGTGAGAAGCGGATCACCCCGCTGACGCGGTGGGATTTGTCCCGTTTCGGGCGAATTCCCACCGCACCAGAGCACTCCACGGGATGGAACGACAGGCGCGGGGTGTTCCCCCCTCACCCCCGCCGACAGGCCCCCGGATCCCCCCAGTCCGGAAGTCCACATCGTCACAAACAATGCAAATTCGTCATGAGATGTCGAAATTGCATGGTAGGGTCTTGGCATGCTTGATCGACCGCACCACCTCAAGGCTGTGCGCCGGCTGCTCAGGTCGTTCCAGGCTGTGGCCATCCTTGGGGCGAGGCAGGTGGGGAAGACCACGCTGGCGAGGTCACTGAGCGAGGGGCTCGCTGGCGGGTCACGCCACTTCGACCTTGAGTCGGACCGCGACTTTCGCTTGCTTCAGGATCCGGAGCCAGTGCTCTCCCCACTCAAGGGCCTCGTCGTCATCGATGAGGTGCAGCGGCTTCCGTCGCTCTTCCAACCGCTCCGGCCGCTGCTTGATCGCCGACCGCTTCCAGCCAGGTTCCTCTTGCTTGGAAGCGCGTCACCCGAGGTCGCCACGCACGGGAACGAGAGCTTCGCCGGCCGGATCGCCTACCACGAACTGGATGGATTTGGTCTCGATGAGGTGGGCGAGGGGCTCTGGACACAGCTCTGGCTGCGGGGAGGCTTCCCACGATCATTCCTGGCCAAGTCCGATCGAGACAGCATGGAATGGAGGCGAGCGTTCGTCCAAACCTATCTCGAGCGCGACGTGCTCGATACGGGACTGCGCATGCCTCCGGCAGAACTGCGGAGATTCTGGCAGATGCTGGCGCACTGGCACGGCCAGCGGTGGAACGCGTCGGAGTTCGCCCGGGCCTTCGGAACCTCCGAAGCCACGGTCCGCCGGTGGCTCGAGACGCTTGACGGGTTCTATGCCATACGGATCCTCCGACCCTGGCATGCCTCCATCGCCAAGCGCCAGGTGAAGTCGCCGAAGGTCTACATTCGTGACAGCGGGATGCTTCACGCCCTGCTCCACATCGGTACGCCGACGGACCTGAGGGAACGCCCGCAGGTCGGTGCGTCGTTCGAGGGATTCGTCATCGAACAGGTCATTCACGCGACCGGCGCGCGCCCGGGCGAGGCGTACCACTGGGCGACCCCGCAGGGCGCGGAATTGGACCTTCTGCTCGTCCGAGGCAAGAAGCGCATCGGCGTCGAAGTCAAGTGCACGGAGGCCCCGGTGGTCACAAGGTCCATGGAGCATGCGAAGGAAGACTTAGCCCTCACGAGACTGTGGGTCGTGCACCAAGGGTCATCTCGATTCCGGATGCGACCTGGAATCGAGGCACTCCCCGTGTCGGAGCTCAACTGCCTCCGCCGGGAGCTGGCATGACCGGCATGACCGGCATGACCGGCTAGACCGAGTGGACGAGTCGGCTTGCTCGCCCCCGCTTCCGCCCCCTCACCCCCGCCCCGCCAAGTGTTCCAGCGGCGTGTCGTCCAACGGCCAGTCGAGCGCCTCGGCCAGCGCCTCGCGCACTTCCTTCACGAGGGCCTCCGCCGCCGTGGTGCCCACTCCCGCACCCGTCACCGGCGGATCGAACACTTTCACCAACCTCACGCGCGCCCTCGACGGCTTGAAGAGCGATCCCGCCGCCGTGCGGCACTTCGGCGTTCCTTCGATCGCCACCAGCACGACCCGTGCACCAGTCTTCACCGCCATCGAGCCAAACCCGCCGAGGAACGGCCGGATCGCGCCGGGCGGTCGCTCGATGCCGCCCTCGGGAAAGAGCCCCAGCGCATGCCCGTCGCGCAGGTGCCGGATCGCCTCCACCGCGCCGCGGGCGTCGCGCGCGTCGTAGTGGACGGGAATGATCCGCTCGTATCGCCAGAACCAGTTGGCCCACGGCGACATCATGTCGGCGGCCATGAACCACCGAATCGGCCGGCGCGTGGTCAGCTGCACCAGGATGGGGTCGATCCCCGCAGTGTGGTTCCCCACGATGATGACCGGCCCCGGCGTTTCCATCGCCGCGCGGATCGCGGGGTCGTCGATCGACCCGCCGCCGTGGAGGAGTCGCACCAGTGTGCGCGCGAACAGGATCAGGAGCCCGTCGGCAACGGTGGGGCGACGCAATGCGCGCAGTCGGCACGGCAGTGCGCACAGCCAACCCGGCAATGCGCGCAGCCATCCAAGCGGGCCGAGCCGAGGCTGGCATGAGGCGTCGGTCGGCGATGGCATGCACGGATTATCGCGGCAACCCCCTCCTAGTGGTGACTTCGTGAAGGATTCCTTGACGATCCCACCACTAGGACGCCAAAGGACCCGTGAACGACCCGCGGCCGCCGCCCGATCCGCTGCTTTGCGACGCGACATACCGTCGTCGATCGCTACGATTCAAGCCGCATGACCGAGGGCGGCTCAACCCAGCCAATTGGCCCACCGCGCCGCCGGAGCGCTCTTTGGAGCGCTCCCTGGATCCCTCTCGCGGGAGCCCTTACGCTGCTTGCCCTCGTCGCGGTCGCGCTGCTGGCGATCCCGCATGTCTGGAATGCCGTTCAGTTGGTGGTCGACCGCCAACCGCCGAGTGTGTCACTGGAGTTCGAGGTGGATGGCGTTCGGCTGGAGGGACTCGTGGTGAACGGCGTACGTCAGGAAGGCCTCGAGGTCACAGTGCCGCCAGGGGCGCCCGTGCGCGTGTTCGCCTCCGTTACGGACGACTGTGATCCCGCTCCGCGACTTCGGTTGCAGTTGAGTCCCGATGTCTTGGTACAGCAGAGGGCGGACTGCGCGGGTGCGGCGCTGCAGGATGTCGCGGTCGAGGAGGTGTTACCGCTCCCCTGCGAGGGTTGGTACCACCTCCTGGTGGATGTGACCGACCGATCTGGCAATGGACTTGTCTTTCCGGCAACGATTCGGGTGAGTTCGGGCCCTCAGCGAGATGCCGGCGGCGCGGTAGTCCGCGAGTGGAGTTCCTCGATTGATGATGCCGGTGCCCTCAGGGTTGATGGTGATGTCCTCTACTGGGCGCCCGGAGACGTGACCAGGGTGCGCCCCTCGGACGTGTCAGCCACCCTCATGCGTGAGGGTGTCCAGGTGCTCAGTGATGCGCTGGGCGCACCGGCGAGGATCATGCCCACACGCACTGAGTCTGATGCGCGCGGATTCGCCGTGCTCCACTTCGCGACGCGACTGGATGGCCCGTTCACGGCCGCGCCCAAAGGGATCTGGGTCATCGTGCGATCCGGTGCGACGAATGAGCCAGGCGTAGGGTCGAACATCCTCCTCAACGACTTGGCGCCGGTCCCGGGGGCCGAGCGTGTGGCCGAGAGAGCGATCCGTAGGTTGCGCAGTGTGGACCCGTCACCCGAGCCGGTTTCTCCGAAGTCGCAGCCCGCAGACTGAGCGAATGACGAGCCGACCCGCGTCGCTCGGCTATCGCGCGTGCTTGCGCGGTTCGCGGAAGAGCCAGATCATGAACAAACACGCTCCCGCGCAGAAGAGCAGCACGGATAACCACCCCTGCACGCCGACCCAATCGGGTTGTGGCGGAGGATGCTGCGCACGAGCAGCTGACATGTAGATGCCGAATGCTTGAGCCGCTCCTTCCAGCAGCAGGCCGAGTGTTCCGAATCCGACGAGTCCAAGGGAACACCACAGGAGCTGCGCCGACCGGGGGCTGATCGAATGTCGCGACGGCAGCGGGCCGGATCCGCACTCGGGGCAGGTACTACGGGCGAGACCAGCCGATGAATGGCCGCAACGCTCGCAGACACCATGGATCGCCGAGTTCCTGATGACCCAGCGCGCCAGTCGGAAACAGGCCATGGCGGAGACCACGGAGGCAACCACGAGCACGGCGGTGCCAGCGGGGTGAACCACCCACCTTGGGAATGCGATCCCCCTTGTGTTTGCGATTGTTCTGCGGGGTGACAGGGTCAGCCAAGGCCCAATGCCGACATCGACAGCCACGATTGACCCGGTGAAGTCCGTTCTCCGATCGTGCTGAAGAACAGCGAGTCCGCCCACGAAGAGGGTCCAGATCAACGCAAACAGGGCGCCTGCGGCCAGTGTTCGGTTCCGCCGTCGGATCACTGGCCGCCCCCGCACAACGCAAGTCTGTCCGCGAACTGCAAGGCAGCAGCGTCGATGCAGGCATTGCGGTCGGCATGAGCCGTTGCCAAGCACCCTGCGCGGATGACATTCGCTTGCCGGCTGCAGGAGAGTCTTGCGGCCCCGGCCGATTGAAGGGCGCTCCTGTAGGTGAGAGCGCAGGTGAGTTCTAACTCCGCAATGACCGTGAGGCACCCCAGCTCACAGAAGAAGATCCCCCATCCGCCAGTAGCGGCAAGGCACGTCAAGAGGCAGACGGCCCCACCAGCGACGGATAGCCTCATGCACCACTCAAAACTGGACAGGGCGCCATCGACGGCCGAGTTGTATGCATTGTTGCAGAGCTCAATGGAGGCCGTGTACACAGCATTGCAGATGGATACTTTGGTGTTGTGCAAGTCGTTGCAAGATCGAACCTCCGCCTCATAGTCTGCAATGGCTTGACCAACGCAATCACTGTTCGCGGGGACGACGGGCGGGGCCGGAACATCGTCACGGAACCCATCATCATCCGGTAATGTCCCCTGCATAGGGCTGATCGTGGTGAGTTCGAGGAGCGGACTCGCAAGTTCGGTGGGATAGGTCGGGAGGAAACTCCAGTGAGTGAGCCCATCCTGATCCCGCACCGAGGCGATGACGCCGAATGAGTGAGCCCGCGAGGCGGAGGTGGACAGGAGCGCTACTGCCCATGCGATGGAGATCCGGCGACCAGCCACCAAACGAGAGATGTCTTCAGGCAGCTCCAACTGGGTGAGGTCCACCTCCCCCCATTGCAAGAGCGTGAGTTCGAACGTCTGTCCAAACTGATTCGCCCCAGGGTAACGCCCGGGTCCAGTGACCGGTTCCGAGAGTTCATAGGTCCAATGCTCAGATTGCCACGGTCGGTCGAAGAGGCGTTGGAACAACTCCTCATGAGCGCTAAGAACGTCGCTTGCCGTAAGGGGTAGGACCTCCGCAAGCGCCGGGGCCGGCTTGATGGCCAATACGCGATGACCATGGAGAAGACAGCGAGGAGGGTCCAGTTGGCGATCCTGATGGCACTGCCGCGCCGAAGCGCTTGTCGATGTGATGGCCTTCGTCCTGGCAAGCACGGCCCCTGGCGTGTGTTGTTCACGACTGAATCCTCTGCGGGCGCGGATCCGGACCAGTTCCCAGAGCGATGGGATCCTGGAGTTCGCCCACACTCCCAGCTGGACGAACAGACTCATGGTAGGAGTCACAAGTCAAACGCGACGAGTGGAGGCACAGGCCGGCCCGGTGGCGCATCCTGGGCGAGGCGGGTTCGAAGCACCGGCCGGCGATGGCATGAGGGGATGATCGCGTGACGGAGAGATCGGTGTCTGGTGGTAGCACAACGCACAGTCCGAGTGGCGCGGCCATGCCTTGACACCCCCCCCGGGGGGGGGTAGTGTGCAGTTGCCGCCACGCAGGCGGGCCGGGGCAGCCGGGAGCTGCCGAACCGAGAACTGCCGGATCACCGCAAAGTTGGCCGGCTGATTCTTGCTCCGTGGAAGGACTGATAGTCATGAGACTGCCATCGTGGATTTCACACGTGTCCCGATTTGTTGTCTTGATCCTCGCTCCGAACGTTGCGTCTGGTAGCGGGTTGCTTCGCTCAAGCGCTCGAGAGTCAGGTCTCTCATGGTGCTGCAGTCCAGATACGCGGCGGGCAAGTCGATCAGCCTCGAGCATCGATTCTGCGCGAGCACGGCAGGTCGACTACTACTGGAACAGAAGGGTGGGATTCATGAACCATTGCCTGGCAACCCTTGGCGCGACTGCAATGTTCTGCGCCCCTTCAGTGGCACAATCGCACCATGTCGCATGGTCGAGGATAGAGACTGGCGTCTGGACGATGCATCCGATCTACTCGGAGGGCGCGGACGGAGTGATCGCAACTGACAATCTCCTTTCGCTTGCCGACCCAGGTAGCTTGGTTGGCGACAACATCGTCGCAGTGTGGTGTCGGCGTGGCGCTGGGGGCTGGACGACGAAGTCGTGGGAGACTTCTGACCCATGGGAGGCGGTCAAGTTCGTGAAGCAGGAGTTGGAAATACCCGATTCCGAAGATGAACGTTGGAACCTCGGTGGAAGCGGCGCTGGAAACTTGAACGCCGTAGTGCCGAAGGACTTCGCGGGAGGGGTCCTTGCCGACGATCCTCTCGCGGCGCTGATCGCGTCCTCACCCGACCGAGACGCGATCGTCGACATCCTCGTGGGAGTCGGGTACAAAGCGGCTGCTCTTCCGGTGGAGAGGGGCGACGAATGCACGACCGCGGAAAAGCTCGATTCGCTGGCGAGCGAAGCGACGCGGATGGTCGCCTCGGGTGACCACGCGGTCCTCACGCTGGGGGCAACCGATGTCACGTGCGAGGTTCTGACTGGAATACCTCGGGGGCCGGCGCCTGTGAAGCCAGCTCAGCCGGCTACACCGCCGGTGTGGAGTCCCCCGGGCACCGTGCCGACCGCACCTAGTTGGATCCCAGGTGGGTGGCCGGCCGCACCCGGATGGGGATGCCGAACCGTCCCAATCTTTGGCGGCGGGACGAACTGCATCTGTTCAAGGATCCAGCGATGGGGGAGATGGGAGAGCACGACGTGCCGATTCCTGTTCTGGACTTGGACGTGCGTGAAGTGGCACGAGATCTGGGAGTTGGAAACATGCACCAACATCGACACCGCGTGCCCGTCGGGAGGCCCGCCCGCGGCAGGAAGCAGTTGCAGCAGTTCGTACTGAGGCTCGTGCATGTGGTACCGACGGTCTAGCTGTCATCCGGCCATGCGCGCGGCGCGCCAGTGGGTGCTCGCCGGGAGCGTGTCGGCGCTCGCCTGTGCCCTTGGCTACGGGCTCGGCTTGTCCGTTCTTGTCAACTGGCTCGTGGAGGCTCATCGAGAATCTGAAGGCTTGGATGGAGTCGGAGTGCTCCGGGAGCACGCGGCTGAACTCCTCGTCTTTCGATATGCCGCCGTCGATCCGTCCACCCGTGCCTTGCGGTGGGACTACATCTTTGAGATGACCTGGCTCGGGGTGTCGTTGGCGCTCGTGCTGTTCGCAGCGGCGACGGTCGGGCTGCTGGCAGCACGTCATGGCGCCAGCGTGTTCGTCCCTATTCGACTCCGCAATGTTCCCCGAGAGGACATGGCCCTCATCCGGGCACGTTGGAAACGGGTGGTTCGATCATCTGCGCCGCGCGCGTGGTTGGTGGCCATTGTCGGACTCGGGATTGGGCTCTCAGGTTCGTTCGTAGGCGCATGCTCCGCCGCCTGGTCGTACGAATTGCGGCTCGAAGCGGCGTGGGCGCGCGGGGCACCACAGACGGCGAGAATGCCGCACCCGATCGCCGGCCCCTTCGCCTTCGTCGACGGGGCATGGGTGGTCGGTGGGACTGCATTGGCGGCCGGGTTGATGACAGCGGTGCCCGCTCGCCGCAGGCTGCGACGCACAGGCGAGTTCGCCGTGCGGTGGTGCCGATGTTGTGGGTTTCCGGCGCCGACCCAGTGGCGTACTCGCCACGGCGATCCCGCAATTCGGCCGGGGCCTGTAGAGCCGGGCCGCTGCCCGGAGTGTGGATCGCAGCGACACCATCCTGCCGAAGGCTGATGAGAGCGACCCGTTCAAGCGATGTGCTTCGATGCGCGGCCTAGTCGGCACGATTCTGCGATACAGGCACGCGGCCGTCGTGGTGGTGCTCCTTGACCTCGGAGTCTCGGAACTGGCGCGACACCTGCCGGTGGCGAGCGATTCGGCCACACGACTTGGATTGCTCGTCCTCGTCTGGGTGCTTGGAGGAGCGGCACTGTGGTGCAGCTGTGCTGCGACACTCCTCAGGTCATCCGTTCTCCCGAAGGGCTCGGCCGACCGGAGCAGGAGTTGTCCGTCCTGTGGACATCCGTCGGTCAACGACCTGTGTAGCGAGTGCGGGTCCAGCGCTACGCCTGTCGAGCGCTTCCGGATGAGCCACCGCGTGTCAGGGCCGGGAGGTCGTTGCCTCAATCGGTTCGCCGCGGTCGCCGCGGTGGCGCTCTCAGTCGCTCTCCTCGCCGGGGTTGCGCTCCTCCTAGGTGTGCTTGCTGGCCGGATCCCCTGGCTGACCTGTTTCGCCATGCTGCAATCGATTGCTCGCCTGGCGCTGATCGTGGCAGCGGTGCCCCTCTTGGCATGGAGCCTGCTCTCCAATCGTGCGCCAGTCGAGCCTGTTGACAAGGCCTGCTGAGTGGATCTCCAGTTTCCTCGGAGCGACTCCCCCACGCCCCCTCGATCAGCCAACCCACACCCGCATTCTGGTACCCTCCGCCGGAATGGGATCTTGGCGGCAAGGTGCCGTCGAAACCCCAGAAATCCGCCCTTGCCGCGAGGGCTTTGCCCTCGCCGCCCTCGCCCCCCTGGAAGCCGCCCGATGCCTCGTCGCGACGACATCCACACCATCCTCATCATCGGTTCCGGGCCCATCGTCATTGGACAGGGCTGCGAGTTTGACTACTCCGGCACGCAGGCGTGCAAGG
>SXOD01000042.1 GCA_005776885.1 Planctomycetia bacterium | reverse complement strand
GAACTCGATCGGGTCCTCGACCGTCACGATGTGGCGGTCAAAGTTCATGTTGATGTAGTCCACCATCGTCGCGAGCGACGTGGACTTCCCCGAACCGGTGGGTCCCGTCACGACGAAGAGTCCGCGGGGGCGGCGGATCAGTTCCTTGCTGATCGCGGGCAGGCCGATTTGCTCGAACGTGAGCAGCTTGTTGGGGATCAGTCGGAGGCACAGCGAGATGTTGCCGCGCTGGCGAAAGACCGACACACGGAACCGGGCGGCGTCACCGTAGGCAAAGCCGAAATCGCTGCCGCCGACTTCCTGGAGCTCCTGCTGGTTCTTCTCGGGCGTGATCGACTTCATCAGCGCCACCATGTCATCGGGCTCGAGGACCTTGGTCGCCAGGTTCTTCAGCGATCCGTGCAGTCGGAGCGTCGGGGGCCGCCCCACCGAGAGGTGCAGGTCAGACGATCCCGTCTTCACGACGGTGTCCAGGAGTCGGTCGATCTGGATGGTGCTCATGGAATGCTCGTCTCGTCAGTGCACAGCGCGCCGGCGGCGGTCAAGTCGACGCGCTCGCATCAATCCCTTCCACCTGCGCGAAGGAAGCCACTTCTGCCGGGGTCGTCAGTCCCTTGAGGATCTTGGCCCGGCCGTCCTCAAGCAACGCCTGCATGCCGGTCCGGATCGCCGCGGAACGCAACTTGGCCACGGTCGACCGTGCAAACGCCAGCTCGCGGATCTCCTGATTCATGGTCAGGAGCTCGAAGACGGCCATGCGTCCCTTGTACCCGTTGGAGCAGGCTTGGCAACCCTTGTTCCGCAGGATCTTGCCGCTCTTGGCCATTTCGGAGAGCCCCGTGAGCTTCAGGAACTTGGGGTCGGGTTCGAGGTCCGGCGTCTTGCACACCGGGCAGAGCACGCGTGCCAGCCGCTGGGCCATGATCGCCTGGATGCTGGACGCCACCAGGAAGGGTTTCACGCCCATGTCGATCAATCGGGTGATCGCGCTCGGCGCGTCGTTGGTGTGCAGCGTCGAGAAGACCATGTGGCCGGTGAGCGCCGCCTGGATCGCGATGTCAGCCACCTCCCGGTCGCGGATTTCGCCCACCAGGATGATGTTGGGCGCCTGGCGCAGCATCGTCTTGAGGATGATCGGGAAGGTGAGCCCGATGTGCTCGCGCACCTGGACCTGCACGATCCCCTCGAAGTTGTATTCCACCGGGTCTTCCGCGGTGATGATCTTGCGATTGGGCGTGTTCAGTTCCTTGAGCGCCGAGTAGAGGGTGGTGGTCTTTCCCGAGCCAGTCGGCCCCGTCACCAGGAAGATGCCGTTGGGCCGCGCGATGATCCGGTTGAACCGCTCCAGCATCGCTGGCTCGAATCCCAGCTTCTCGATGCCAAGGTTCACCGCGTCGGGGCGCAGGACACGGAGCACCACGCTCTCGCCGTGGTACGCGGGGCAGGCACTGACACGGAAATCGATGGGGACCTCGTCGATCACCATCTTGATGCGGCCGTCCTGCGGGATGCGTCGCTCCGCGATGTTCATCCCCGCCATCAGCTTCAGTCGCGCGAGCACCGAAGCCTGCATGTCCTTGGCGATGCCGCCGGGGACTTCCAGGCACACGCCGTCGATCCGGTACCGAAGCCGGATGCTCCCTTCCTGCGGCTCGACGTGGATGTCCGAGGCACGGTTTCGAACCGCCTCGATGATCATCCGGTCCACCATCTTGACAATGTTCTTGCTCTCGGCGTCCGCGTCAATCGATCGATCGACGGACCTGTCGACTGACTTGTCGACGGAGCTGTCGACTGAACGGTCCATGGACGAAGTCTGGATTTGCTTCAGCTGCGCCGGGCCACCGCCCGATGGCACGCCGCCTTCCAGGAACTTCTTGATCTGCGTCCGGCTGCTGATGACCTGGTCGGTCTCCCCGACGCGGAATCGAAGGGTCTCCAGCAGGTCAAAGTCGACGGGATCGTGGATGACGATCCGGAGGCGCCCCCCCTCCTTCTCCAGCGGAAGGATCTGGTTCTTCTTGATGATGTCGTCGGGCAGGTTCTTTCGATTGACGCGTGCCGAGTTCTCGGGCTTGTCGAGGTCGAAGAACGTCAGCCCGAATTGCTCACCGAGCGCGCGGGCCACATCCTCGTCGGTGACCAAGTTCCTTTCGACCAGCACCTCGCCGATCTTCTTCCGGTTGGCACGGGCGTCCGCGAGGGCACCCGCAAGCGCCTCCTCGGCGACCTTGCCGCGGACGACCAGGATCTCTCCAAGTTTCTGTCTGCTCTTGCGTGCCACGTGACTCGTTCCTCGCCCTGCCCCCAACAGAGGGGAAGTTCTGAGTGTACACCCCGACTGCGACGGCAACCACCATCGCGTGGGGCTCAACTGACTGCGGTAGAGTCCTCGACCCCAAGGAGATTCACGAATGCAGATCGGGTTCGTCGGATTGGGCCGCATGGGCGGCAACATGGTTCAGCGCCTCCAGCGAGCGGGTCATTCCTGCGTCGTCTATGACCTCTCCCCAGCCAACCTCCAGGCTTGCGTGGCCGCCGGGGCGCAAGCTGCCGAGAGCATTCCGGACATCCTCGCCAAGCTCGACCGCCCCGGTGCGCTCTGGCTGATGTTGCCGGCGGCGTTGGTGGACAAGACCATCCAGGCGATCCGCCCACAGTTGCGGGCGGGTGACATCGTGATCGACGGCGGCAACTCCTGCTGGCGTGACGACGTCCGTCGCGCACGCGAGTTGGCCACCGATGGCATCCAGTACGTGGACGTGGGCGTGAGCGGCGGCGTGTGGGGGCTGGACTACGGCTACTGCCAGATGGTGGGCGGCACCGATGACGCGGTGGCTCGGATCTCCCCGATCCTCGAGACGCTTGCTCCCGGTGCGAGCCAGGCTCCCGCCACCCCCGGGCGCGACAACTCGCGATCGACTGCCCATGATGGTTGGCTGCACACGGGCCCCGCCGGTGCGGGCCACTTCGTGAAGATGGTGCACAACGGCATCGAGTACGGCATGATGGCCGCATACGCCGAGGGGCTCAACATCCTCGCACACGCCAACGTCGGCTCCGGGGCGCAGGCGATCGACGCGGAGACCGCGCCGGTGCGCGATCCCGAGCTCTACCAGTACGACTTTGACCTCGCGGAGATCGCGGAGGTGTGGCGTCGCGGCAGTGTCGTCAGGTCCTGGCTGCTCGACCTCACCGCCCAGGCCATGGCGACCGATCCGCGGCTTGACAGCTTCGCGGGCAACGTGGCCGACAGCGGCGAGGGGCGATGGACCGTCGAGGCCGCCATCGCAGAAGGCGTGCCGGCGGACGTGCTCGCCGCGGCGCTCTTCGCGCGGTTCTCCTCGCGGGGACGAGCCACGGTCGCGAACAAGGTGCTGTCGGCCATGCGGCTTGGGTTTGGCGGGCACATCGAGCGGCCGCACGCCGGTTGAGGCGCGAGGCACCGACAACCGCCTGATCAATTCCCCGCCACTGGTGGCGCGACCGGCTTTCGCCTCGCCACGGCGGTCCGCGTGGCGACCTCGGGCAGGCCGCACATCGAGGGGTCGATCAACGTGAGGAACACCAGCGCCGGTGCGACCAGCACGATGCCTCGCAGCAGCGCACGCATCGCGGCCCGACCGGGTGTCGCGCGCACCCGCGTGGCGCCGGGCACGAGGGTGACCACGCCCGCACCGACCAAACGCTTGCCCATGCTGGTCCCCAGGATCGACTCCTGCACCACGGAGTTCAGCGTGAGCAGACCGATGAGGGCCAGTCCCCAGCCGACGTCGTCCGCGCCTCCTGCCCACGCGGGCCACCGGGCCCACGCGGAGAGCTCCACGTCGCCCCGCAGCAACACGACGAGGACCCAGACGGGGAAGGCATCGATGCCAAAGGCCAGTGCCCTGAATGCGATCCCCAGTGGGACCCACCCCTCGGGCAGGCTTCGCGGATCGATGCCCGCACGGCTTGGTCGCATGATGACCAGCGCGACCACTGCCGCCACGGTGAGGGCACCCACCATCGGAAGCGGCCACCAGGGCGCGGGCACCGCAGCCGCTCCGGGCGGCGAGAGCGTGACTCGTTCGACATCCCCTGACACGGGATCCATCCGCCACGCCTGGCTGTTGCCGATCGCGATGATGCCGCCTCGCCCACCGTCCAGGAACCCGACCGGGCTGACGCCGGCATCGCTTGGGAAGGTGCCAATGGCAAACAGGACCCCGTCGCGCACCGAGGCCACCCGACGACCGGCGACGTCGCCACTCGAGAGAGTCGGCAGGCGCGCCCCGGGCACCGGGTGCCAACCTGCTGCGCCGGCGATCGACTGCATCGAGAAGGATGTGGCGCCATCGTGCTCGGCCAGCGGGGTCAGGACCACCAGTGACGTTTCGTCATCCCAAGCCAACGCCCAGCCGCGTCCGCTGGAGTCGCCAGCGGGCCACTGAACCAGGCGTGCCGTGTCCCAGTGAATCCGGCTGTCGGTGACAATGAGCGGCACGCTTCCCAATGGGACGACACTGAGCAGGCGGCCTGCCGCAGACTCCTGCACCAGCGGCCTCTCCCCATCGGCCACCAGGGCGCCGACGCTGGGGACGAGCGTGGCGAGGAGTTCGATGTCGCCAAAGTCTGGATTCTGGAGCCTCGACGAAAGGAGCGACGCTCCGCCTTCCACCCGATAGATCGCGGTCCCGCTGCCGTCGGGTGACATGGCGCACCAGAGCGACTGCCCTGCCGCCGCCATGTCCGCCGGGGCCACGGCAAGCGGACGCACGCGGATCGGTTCGTCGACGCCGCGCGACGCCGTCATCGCCATCAGCGATCCATCCTCGGGATCGTGCCACCACAGCATTCCGCCGCTGCTGGCGACTTCGGCGGGGAGGGCGTCGGCTTCCCGGCGTGCCGCGGGTGCGAGCTGGGTCACCAAGGCGAGAGCCAACACGGCCGGGATCATGGAACGGGCTGGCCTTCCACCGGTCGAAGCGCCGCGCGAAGTGCCGCAAGGTCAAAGTAGGCGGGTTTCCCCGCAGATGGCTGGACCTGCGACACCCACAGTGTGCATCCTCCGGCCGGACCGTCGATGGTGATGGTGGAGGGCATCGACCCCTGTCCCGACCCGGCGCTTCCGATCGGCCGGTCACCCCACCACGTGACGTGCCAGGTCACGTCGGTCCCCGGCCGGTGCAGGTCCAAACCCGAGGGACGGCCATCCCGCATCGGTCCTATCCACGTGATGCGCGTGGCGTCGTCGATGGTCGGCACGTCGTCGGGCGCCGTGAGCGCGAGGACGAGCCGGACGAGGCCTGGCCTGAGGAAGACCGCCAGCGGCGAGCCCGGGTCAAGCTCCTCACGGACGCCGCGGGTGAGCACCATGCCCGCCTCGCGGCGCTCAAAGAGCCACCACTCGGCCTTGGCCCCGCCGACCCATGCCACGCGCGACCCGAGTGAGCTCACGTCGCATGCGACGGCGGTCGAGCCCTGCATCCAGATCTTGAGGTCGACTCGTTCAGCGTGACGACCGCCATCGCGATCCATCCAGGTGAGTTCCCCCTGCGCGCGCACCTCGAGATCCGCCGGAACGCCTGCTCCCAGCGTCGCGGCCTCGGACGGGTCGATCTCCACGCGCTGCGTGGCGCACGTGTCGCACGCCGTGAGGCACGGCGCGCACGTCGCGGCCATCAACGCCAGGAGGAGCACCGATGGCACCGCGCGACACGGGGCGGCCCATCCGAGGCACCTCATGCGACGTCCGAGGCGATGACTTCGCTCAGTTGATCGGCCAGGTCGGCCACGTCGGCGTCGCGCAGGCCGGGATCCAGCACCTCGAAGGAGGGTGCCCCCTCCACGCCCCTGCGGCGAAAGGTCCACCAGGAGTGGCCGACGTCATCGCGACGGATCGAGTCCTGGCGGAGCAGTCGCTTGCGCAAGAGCAGCAGGGCCAGCACCCATCGATACGCGACCTGCCTGGGATCCGTGGCCTCGCCGAGCCGCTCCAGCATGTCCAGCAATGTCTCGTCATCGACGAATCGAGTCCGTCGATCGTCGGGGCTGGGCGCCTCGCTGCGCCAGAACGCGATGAGCCCCGCCGGCCGATGGCCCGCCTCCCACGCGACGAGGCTGGTGTCCACCCGGCGAAGCGTCAATGATCCATCGCCTCCCGTTCCATCGACCAGTGCCGCGACGTAGGCGCAGCCGGGACGGATCGATTCACCGGAGTGCGCGCACGTCCCGGTGAATGAACCGGGCTGCAGGCTGTTGTCGAGGGCCATCGCTGTATCGTAACGGTGACGTGTCGACCGACAGCCTCCAACCAGTCCTGGCGCTCGACTGGCCGGCCGTCGTGGAGTTCTCCGTGGTGTGGCTCTGCACCTTTGCGGCCCTGGAGTTCCTGGGACGATCCCGCGGGGCAGGCGTGGTGAAGGGAGTCCTCTTTGTCGGCGTGGTCCTGGTGCTCGTGGTCGGGGTGAGCGACAATTTCTCGCGGGAGCTGGCCAGGCTGCACGTGCTCCTCACGGGCCTCCTCTCCGTGGTGGCGATCGTGGGAGTCGCCGTCTTCCTTCCGGAGATCCGGCAGGCGCTGGTCCGCGTGGGCGAGTCCACGCTCGAGGCCATCGATCCATCGGCGCGTCGTCGCCCGCACGCGGACATCGGTGCCGCGGTCGCCGAGGCCTCGATCACGCTCGCTCGCCAGCACATCGGCGCCATCATCGTGATCGAGCGCGGGACCAGCCTGGAAGCGCTCGCGCAGGGTGGCGTGACCGTGGATGCCGCGCTGTCCCCGCGGCTCCTGGAATCGATCTTCTGGCCATCGACCCCATTGCATGACCTGGCGGTGATCATCCGCGACGGCCGGATAGCGGCCGCCAACGTGGAACTCCCCATGCCCCCCACGGGGGCCGTGCCGCCGGCGCTGGGTTCCCGCCATCGCGCGGCGGTCGGCGTCACCCTTGACACCGATGCCTTGGTGGTGGTGGTGAGTGAGCAGACCGGGACGGTTCGCCTCGCCGAACGGGGACACCTCAGCGACCCGCTCGCTCGGGAGGACGTGCAGCGTGTGTTGACCCGGCAACTTGAGGCGGACGCCAATCCGCTCACCTCGACAGCGGCGCGCGCCCGCGAGGCGGAGGTGGCCGGCCATGCGTGAACGCCTGAGCCGACTCGTCCGAGGACACCTCTTCAACATGGTGGCGGCGGTCGCGATCACCGTGCTCCTCCTGCAGGAAGCAACACGGTCAATCACCGAGTCGAGGGAAGTGGTGATCCGCGCGAGATTCGTCCCCAGTTCGGAACGGATGCTGGTGTCGCCTGCCGAGGTCTTCCCGGTCACGTGCACGATCGTCGGCACGGCCTCGCACCTTCGCCGATTCGAGTCCGAGGTTCCCGCGCTGGTCGACCTCCCCGCCGGCGCAGGAGACGTTCCCGGCACCGCCGGGAGCTGGCCCATCGCCGAACGGCTGCGTGACTACATCGGTGCGCAGCTGCCGGCGTCCGAGGTGACGATCGAGTCCGCGCAGCCGCCCCCCTCCGTCACCACGCTCACGATCACCGACCTCATCGAGCGATCCGTCGACCTGGTGCTGCAGCCGGGCGAGGGGATTCGTGGCGCGACGGTCGAAGGCAGCGCGTCGCAGGTCCTGCTCGTCCCTCCGGACCTGGCCACCGCTGCCCTGTCGCTGGAGGTCCGGGTGTCGGGGCTGGACCGCCCGCCGGGCGCGTACCAGGAAGAGTTGCTCCCCAAGGTGATTGGACTGCCGGCGACGCGCGCTGCCGAATGCCGCGGACTGCGGCCTGTACGCGTTGCGTATTCCATCGTGGCCGCAAGCCGGGAGCTGACGCTCAGCCGTGTGCCCGTGCAGGTCGCGGCGCTGCCCGACACGCTGGCCCGCTACGTGGTGTCGATCCCTTCGCAGAGCCAGTTCATCGCCGACGTCGTCGTGAAGGGGCCGCCCGACGCGATCACGCTGCTGGAATCCAACGCCTTCAAGCCAATCGCAATCGTGCACCTCACGCACGAGGAGCTGGTCGGCAAGGCCACCTCCGGCATCGTCGACTTCTGGCTGCTCCCCAAGGGAGTCAACGTGGTGTCGGTCGGGGGCAGCACCGAGACGCAGCCCTCGGTCAACCTGGAAATCGCGCCTGCAGCCGCCGCGGCAGGATTTCCCCTGACCACGCCTCCCGGCAACTGATTTCAGCCGCCGACCAGGCGCAGGACGCCCCACTGCTTCTTCCCACGCCGCAGGAGCACCGCTCCCCCTGATGCGGTGGCCAGCAGGTCTTCGCGCGACAGCACCCGGTCCGCCGCGCACTTTTCGCCGTTGACGGCCAGCGAACCCTGCGCGGCAAAGTCCCTTGCCTCGCGCTTGCTGGCGGCAAGTCCCGCCCGCACCACCGCATCGACCACGGCCAGCGTCCCAAGTTCGGCGGCAGCCACCTCCCCGCCCGCGAGGTCCGCGGACACGTCGGACAGTTGTGCGGGATCAAGCGACCGGAGATCGCCCGTGAACAGCGCCCGGCCCGTGGCCTCGGCGCGCGCACGCTCCGTCTCGCCGTGGAAGATCGTGGTGAGGTGATCCGCAAGGGCACGCTGCGCGGAACGCTCCTGCGGGCGTTCGACGGCGGAGCGTTCCAGTGACTCGACCTCATCGCGGCCCAGGAAGGTGAACCATCGAAGGAACCTGGAGACATCCGCGTCGGCCGTGTTGAGCCAGTACTGGTGGAAGCGGTACGGGCTGGTTCGATCCGCCGTGAGCCAGATCGCGCCTTTCTCCGTCTTGCCAAACTTGCCGCCGTCCGACTTGGTGACCAGCGGGTTGGTGATCCCGAAGGCGTCGCCCTGCTCGCATCGGCGGATGAGGTCGATCCCCGAGACGATGTTGCCCCACTGGTCGGCACCTCCCATCTGCACGCTGCATCCGTGCGATCGGTAGAGGTGGAGGAAGTCGTACGCCTGGAGGATCATGTAGGAGAACTCGGTGTACGAGATGCCCTGCTCGCGCTCGTTGAGCCGCGACGCGACCGAATCCCGCACGATCATCTGGTTCACGCTGAAGTGCTTGCCGACATCGCGCAGCACCTCGATGTAACCCAGCTTCTCCAGCCAGTCCGCGTTGTCCACCATCGCCGCCCCCGATGCCGGCGAGAGGTCCAGGACACGCTCGAAGATCTTCCGCTGCGAGGCGACATTGGCGCGAACCTCGTCGCGGGTGAGCAACTGCCGCTCCGCGCTCTTCCCGCTGGGGTCGCCAATGAGCCCCGTGCCGCCGCCGGTGAGCACGATGGGCCGATGGCCCGCGCGCTGCCAGTGCGCGAGAAGGACCATCGGGACATAGTTCCCCACCGTGAGGCTGGAGGCGGTCGGGTCAAAGCCCACGTAGGCCGTGTGGGACGCACCAAGCAGCCGCTGCCTGAGGTTCTCGGACGTGGCCTGGTGGAGCAAGCCGCGCCATTCCAGTTCGGCGATGACGTCCGTGGTCGCTGCGGCACGGCCGGCTCGGGCGGCGGGGAGAGGCATGGGTCCAATCGTATCGGTCGCTTGCGGTCGCGAGGATTCGTGATACACTGCTCGGCTCAACTCAGCACCGCATGTACTACCCCGCTGCCCTGGTCCTCGGCTGAACCAAGGCATTCCCGGGCCCCAAGAGGGTCCGAGTCAAGTGGAGTAGGAGGTTCGAGCCCATGGCCAAGAAGGTCACCAAACAGTTCAAGATCATGGCCCCCGGTGGCAAGGCCACCCCGGCCCCGCCACTCGGTCCCGTGCTTGGCGCCAACGGCGTCAACCCCGGCCAGTTCATCACCAAGTTCAACGACATGACGAAGGCCCAGAACGGGCGCATCGTCGTGGCGGTCGTCACGGTCTACGGCGACCGCACCTTCGACATCACGCTCAAGAGCTCACCTGCTTCCGAGCTGATCAAGGAGGCCGCCAAGGCCGAGAAGGGTTCGGGCAAGCCGAACACCGACAAGGTCGGCAAGATCACCAGCGCCCAAGTGCGCAAGATCGCCGAAGAGAAGATGGAAGACCTCAATGCGGGATGCATCGAGGCCGCCATGAAGATCATCGAAGGCACCGCGCGCTCCATGGGCGTGACGGTGGAGGGCTGAACCGATGGCAACCAAGAAGAAGATCGTCGGACACAGCAAGCGGTCCCGCGCCAACGCCGAGCTCGTCGTCGCCACGCCGCAGGCCCCCGCTGACGCCGTCAAGGCACTCCGCAAGTTCAAGGCCACCAAGTTCAACCAGACCGTGAACGTGGTCGCCCACCTGGGGATCGACCCCAAGCACGCCGACCAGGCGCTTCGCGGCGCCATCTCGTTCCCTCACGGCACGGGCAAGACGGCCCGCGTCGTGGCCTTCTGCGCGTCCGACAAGGTGGAAGCGGCGAAGGCCGCCGGAGCCGTCGAGGCGGGTGCCGAAGACCTGGTCGCCAAGATCGAAGGCGGCTGGATGGAGTTTGACGTGGCGGTCGCGAGCCCCGACATGATGCGCGTCATCGCCAAGCTGGGCAAGGTGCTGGGACCCAAGGGTCTCATGCCCTCTCCCAAGGCCGGCACCGTCACCCCCGATGTTCCCGGTGGCGTCAAGGCGTATGCGGCCGGCAAGACCGAGTACCGCAACGACGACTACGGCAACATCCACTGCATCATCGGCAAGCTCTCGTTCTCCGACGAGCAGCTCACCGAGAACCTCGCCCACTTCATCGACACCATGGCCAAGGTGAAGCCTTCTTCGTCCAAGGGCCTGTACTTCAAGAAAGTATGCATCTCCGGCACCATGACGCCCAGCGTCCAGGTCGCCGTCTGATCTGCAAGGAGACTCACCATGAGCAAGCAAGTCAAGGACATGATCGTCCGCGAGTACCAGCGCCGCTTCGACGGCGTCGGTGAGGCCGTCCTGGTCGAAATCCGGGGCATGAGCAGCGTCGAGGACACCGCGTTCCGGCAAGGGCTTCGCAAGGACGGCGTCCGCGTCACCGTCATCCGCAACAACCTCGCCAAGCGAGCGCTCGGCGGCACGGCGCTGGAAGCGATCCTCCCCGGCCTCTCTGGCCCCTCGGCCCTCGTCTACGGCCGTGCGAGCGTCGTCTCGATCGCACGCAAGCTGGTCGAGGACGCCAAGAAGAACGAGAAGCTGGGCCTCAAGGGCGCCTGCATCGACGGCGAGTGGTTTGCCGGCAAGGCGGGCGTCGAGCGACTGAGTTCCTTCCCCACCAAGGAAGAGTCCCAGTCCCGGGTCGTCACCCTGCTCCTCAGCCCCGCCCGCAACGTCGTCGGTGCCGCCAAGGCCCCCGGCGCGCGCGTGCTGGGGATCGTCAAGGAAATCGAATCCCGCCTGGAGAAGGGCGAAGCCATCGCCAAGTCCGTCCCCCAGGTGGGCTGAACCGAAACACTTCCGCTCACCACAGGCCACTCGTTGGTGAAAAGCGTCGCGTGACGCTCCTCTGGTGCGCAAGTTCACATTGTTTGGAGATACGAACACCATGTCAGACGCAAAGACTTTCGACGCCAAGATCAGCCAGATCGGCGACAGCATCGCAGCCCTCACCCTCAAGGAGGCCGTTGACCTGGCCGACTACATGAAGGACACCTACGGCATCGAGCCCGCCGCGGGTGGCGCGGTCGTGATGGCTGGCGGCGGCGCTGCGGCGGCCCCGGCTGTCGAGGCGCAGACCGAGTTCGACGTCATCCTCGCCGAGGCTGGCGCGAAGAAGATCGACGTCATCAAGGCGGTCCGCGAAGCGACCGGCCGGGGCCTCAAGGAGGCCAAGGACCTCGTCGACGGCGCTCCCAAGACCGTCAAGGAGAAGATCGCCAAGGCCGACGCCGACAAGCTCAAGGCGACCCTCGAGGCCGCCGGCGCCAAGGTCGAGATCAAGTAAGCCAACCCTGCTGGAACTCAGGGGCTTCCCGGCCTGGGCCGGGGAGCCCCTTTTTCTTGAAAAAACATCGTTTCGGCCCTTGCGCAACGGCACCGGGGTCCCGTACACTTCAGGACTTGCTCGGCTGCCCCCCGCGTCCCTCTCGAATTCGATCTTGACCTGACCGGCTTTCCGTCGGCGCGATGTGCTCGCGTCGACGTTGCCCGTCTCGATACCCCGCCACCGGATCACCATCATGCCAACCAAGACCGTGCGGAATTATGCGAAGCGTGGAGACGTCATCAACGTCCCTGACCTCCAGCAGGTGCAGCGGCGCTCGTACGACCGATTCCTGCAGAAGGAATCGTCTCCCGAGTCGCGCGACCAGGAGCTCGGCATCGAGTCGCTCCTGCGCGAGGTGTTCCCCATCGAGTCGTATGACGGCTCGATGCGCATCGAGTACGTGAGCTACGCCTTCGGCGATCCGCAGCACTCCGAGGCGGAGTGCCGCGAGCTTCGCCTGACCTACGGCTACCCGCTGCGCGTCAAGCTCCGCTTCCACCGCGAGGAGACCTCCGAGGTCACGGAAGAGGACATCTACCTCGGCGACATCCCGATCATGCTCGGCGGCGGCGAGTTCATCGTCAACGGCGCGGAGCGCGTGATCGTCAGCCAGCTGCACCGCTCGCCTGGCGTCGACTTCAGCATCAACTCCAGCGTCGGCGACCGCCCGCTCCACGGCGCGCGCATCATCCCCGACCGCGGCTCCTGGCTTGAGCTGGAAGTGACGAAGAAGGATGTCCTCGCGCTCAAGATCGACAAGAGCGCCAAGATCGCGGCCACCACCTTCCTGCGCGCGCTGGCCGAGAAGTACGGCTCGACGGAATCGATCCTCGAGCAGTTCCACGACATCGAGGAAGTCAAGGTCGAGAAACTCAGGCCGGAGCACTATTCCGCCGAGTTGCTCGTCGACTTTGACACCGGCGAGGAACTCTGCAAGCCGGGCCAGCAGTTCGGCGAGAAGAGCCTGGAGACGGTGATCGGCTCCGGGCTCAAGTCCGTCCGCGCGATCCGCGACCCGGGCGACTCGCTCATCCTGAACACCCTGGCCGAGGAGAAGCTGGACTTCCTGTCGGAAGTCACCGAGCACGAGGCGTCGCTCCTGCGCATCTACGGCCGCCTGCGCCCGGGCAACCCGCCGCAGGTGGACAAGGCGCGCGAGCTCTTTCACGAGCGCTTCTTCGACCTGGACCGCTACCGGATGGGCCGCGTCGGCCGCTTCCGCATCAACCGGAAGTTCGAGCACGACACCAGGCACAAGGTCCCCTCGACCGACCTCGGCCTCACCGCCGAGGACTTCCTGGCGATCCTCCGCTACATCCTCGAGCTTCGCCGGCCGCACGACGGCAGCAAGCGCAACGCGATCGTCGATGACATCGACCATCTCGGCACCCGCCGCCTCCGCACGCTGGACGAACTGGCCACCGAGGAGATGCGCAAGGGCTTTGCCAAGCTGCGCCGCACCGTCCAGGAGCGGATGAGCACCAAGGACCCGAGCGAGGCGCTCAAGATCGCCGACCTCATGAACACCAAGAGCGTGTCCAGCGCGGTGGAGTTCTTCTTCGGCCGGAGCGAGCTCTCGCAGGTCGTCGACCAGACCAACCCGCTCTCGATGCTGGTGCATGAGCGGCGCCTCTCGGCCCTGGGGCCGGGCGGCCTCAACCGCTAGCGCGCGGGCTTCGAGGATGTAACTTTCTGATGCCGAGGATGATGAACATGAACTTTATGACTCTCGCCCCCTCGCTGTTTCGCAAAATCCTTGCCGTGGCCTTGCTGGCCGCGCCTCTGTGTGTCCCGCTGGCGACTCAGGCCTCGACGGCCG
>SXOD01000004.1 GCA_005776885.1 Planctomycetia bacterium | reverse complement strand
GTCTGGGTTGTTTCCCTTTTGACCACCGACATTATGGCCGGCAGTCTTACTCCCGGGTTGCCGCGTATGGTATTCGGAGTTTGATTGGGGTGAGTAGCCGGGTAGGCCCTCAACCCCATTCAGTAGCTCTACCCCCACACGCAGAATAACCGAGGCTAGTCCCAAAACTATTTCGGGGAGAACGAGATATCTCCGGTTATGATTGCACTTTAAGCCCTCCCCACAGGTCATGCCAGAACTTTTCAACGTTCACGGCTTCGGTCCTCCAGGAGGTCTTACCCTCCCTTCAACCTGCCCATGGGTAGATCAACCGGTTTCGCGCCTACCGCCTGCGACTACACGCCCTTGTCAGACTCGGTTTCCCTTCGGCTGCGCGTCGTAAACGCTTAGCCTTGCCGCAAACAGTAACTCGCCAGATCATTATGCACAAGGCACGCCACAACCCCGAAGGGCCGTGACCGCTGTGTAAGCACACGATTTCAGGTTCTTTTGACTCCCCTTATCGGGGTTCTTTTCATCGTTCAGTCGCCTTACTGGTTCACTATCGTTCGTCAAGGAGTACTCAGGCTTGGAGGGTGGTCCCCCCATGTTCAGGCCGGGTTTCTCGAGCCCGACCCTACTCTAGGCCATTCACAGTTGCATTCCTACAGGACTATCACCTTCTCTGGTCCACCATTCAAGTGGTTCACAATGCTTCTGCTTAAATCCGCTTTCGCTCGGCGCTACTTACGGAGTCGCGGTTGCTTTCCTTTCCTACAGCTACTGAGATGTTTCAGTTCGCTGCGTTCGCTTCGACACCCTATGCATTCAGGTGTCGATACCCTTGCGGGTGGGTTGCCCCATTCGGAGATCCCAGGATCAAAGCCTCGTTACCGGCTCCCCTGGGCTTATCGCAGGTTCGTACGTCCTTCATCGCCTCTTGACGCCAAGACATCCATCGTGTGCCCTTATTAGCTTGGCCATGCCTACCTGATCCCGTCGGCAAGACGAGGTCAGAAGAACATGGCCGCCTTGGCTGCTCGTTCTATTCTCGGTGCATCCATCGAGCTTCTGGCGCCGGAAACCGGCACAGTCGCGCGATGCATGAACCTTCAATCTCGATTGTCAAAGATCTGGCCGAAGCCAGCTGTGCTCGTTTGAGCGCAGAACGGAGAGTGTAGCAAATCCTCGGAGCCTGTCAACCGAGGCGATCAGTTGACGATTTGTCCACAGAAACTGATGGTTCCGCACATCGGCGCCGCGTCGGTCCGGTGTTCCAGGTGAGCCGAAAACGACCCCGGGAACCGCTGGGATGGCCAATAAAACGCGCTCAAGGAGCGTCCACGGCGGAGGCGCCGGGGGACTTCGAACGCCATGGAAGCCAATCCTTCCTGAACACGGCGTTCCACGCGGGCTGAGGCGTCAGCGAGACAGCCCTGGAGGGCCGCTGCCCGCTCCTTCGCCGCCACCGAGCGTGCCGCCCGAGCCGGCACCAGCCGGAGCGGCGGGCAGTTCGGTGCCGCGCTGGCTGTCGGCAGTTGCTTCAGCGGCCAGTCGGATTCGCTCGGCGGAAGAACGGTCAGCGCGTGCGGCGCGCTGCTGGAACAACTCGCCGGTGGCGACGTCCTGGATCACCACGATGAACTGCTCCTCGGTGCCGGTGAGCGCGGAATAGGGATCGGGCTCGATTCCAGCGATGAGCCAGCCGGTCGTGAAATCGCCGGTGGTCTCGTCGCCCTTGCCGTGACCGATGACGTCTCCGATGCGCACCGAGGACCCGACCTTCTTCACGTCGCCATCGTGGACGCGGAAGACGTCGAATGTTGCCTCCATCGGGCCCGTGAGCGTCTTGGTCACGGTGTCCAGGAAGAACGGCGTGCGCTGCGAGACTCGAATCGGATCGCTCCAATCGCTGACCGCTGACGAGAGCATGGGCGACCGTGCAAGCGTCTTCTGGCTGTCCGAGAGGAGCGCTTCGCGTCCGAAGAACGGGTTGAAGTGCTGCACGGCCGCTCGATACCGGTAGGTTCGGCCGGGCTGGACCGCTACGTCGTGCGTCCAAGCCTCGATGAACTCGTCGTTGGCCAACGAGATGACGCCGCTGCCGGGAGTTGCGGCCGCCGTCGGCGCGACCGTGCCATCAAGCCCCAGTTCCTTGGCCAAGGTGGCGTAGCGCTGCTTGGAATCGTTGAGTTGCCGAGTGAGGTTTCGGCGGAGGTCATCGGCCTGCTGTGCCTTCTTGGCGGCCGCCTTGGCGTCGGCGCCATCCGCAGTGCGGCGCCCGTTCATGCCACCGCCACCCATGCCCGGGGGTCCTCCCTTGCCGCCGCCGCCGCCGCCCCCGCTCCCGCCATCGCCGTCGGCATCACCGCTTGGCTTGGAGGCCCGGTCACGGTCCTGCTTGCGCTTGCGGTGTTCCTCGTCCGACAACGGTCCCCCTGCCGCCTCCAGTCGCTTGGTGATCGTGTCGATGGTCTTGCCGAGCGCCTTGAACTGGCGTTCCATCTTGACGCGCGCATCCTCGACGTCCGGCGCCGTCGACTCCGCGGTCTCGGCGCTCGATTGCCCCAGTTCGGCGACCGGGTCGGCGCCGCGGCCGCGACGCGTTTCCGGGAGCCCGGGCCGAAGAATCGCCAGTTGCATCTCCTCCTTGCCAAGCGAGGTGATGAGCTCTTCGCGCCGAGTCGGCGTGAGTTCTCCCCCCAGGAGCTGGCCGCGGAGCGAGTCTTGCCAGGGAGCAGGCGCGACGACGGTGGTTGGTCCCCACGAGCCATCGTTCTTCATCTCCTGGCGCTCAAAGACGACATCCAGCACGAGCGTGGCCGCGCCGTACCACGTCGAGCTGATCGCCTGTTCCGGCGGCTTGGCCGACGGATTGTTCCCCAAGAGCTGGGAACGCGCGGCCTGGAGGTCGATCGTGGCGACGGGAGTGACCCATGCGATGTCATAGGGGGCCGACAGGCCCTTGAAGTAGTCCGCGAGCCGTTCGTTCTGTTCCACGGCCTCCGGGAGGATCGCGTCCCAAAACTGTGCGGCAGCGACTTCACGGGGCGACGCGAAGACGGGGACGTAGTAATGCTCATCGCCACCCGCGGCAGCCTCCTGTGGCGGCGCCAGCCGCGGCGTGAGCGGGTTGATCTGCGCGACTGGAGACACGCTGCCGCCAAGGTTGGCGGCGAAACTGCTGGCGGCACCTTCGGTGGGCTCAGGAATGGAATCGCCGAACGACCCCGACGTGCTGCTGCGCAATGTGGACGCGGCCCGCTCGAGCTCCGGCACCACCTGGCCGATGGCGAGATCACGGCTGCCGGCCTTGACGGTCGTCTGGTTGAGCGCGAACTCCCATACCACCGCACCGACGGCAGCGATGGCAAAGAGGCCGACCAGGCCCTTCTCAAAATGTCGCTCGAAGACCGAGATGCCGTGCTTGCTCATCGAAGTGTCCTCTGCACTGGTTCGTGCTGGCTTTGGCGCGGCCTCAGCCGCTCACCGAAGGGTCAAAAGAATCTGTTCCGTCACCCGATCCGTCGGCGGAAGGGTCCACGGGTCCGGCGTCGCCGCCGGTTGAACCGCCGCACGAGGCACCCAGCCGGGTGCGGACGGCGTCCGGCATCATCCCGCAGGTCCAAGCTCGGAGCCAGACGGTTTCCAACACGAGATTGAGTTGCGAGCACGGTTCCGTGCCGTACAGGAATCCGTCGTTGGCCGCTGCGAAGGCATCCACCGGCGCGATGCCGGCGTCCAAGATCGAAATGAAGTTCTGCCGGGCCAGTGCATCGACGAAGGCCGGGATCTTGGCCGTTTCCACGATGGCCACGACCTGGACAGGGATGACGTCGCCCATGGCGCTCGATCGGCGACCAGTGATGGATGCGGAGAAGTCCGGCCCAGCAGGCGCAGCGAGCGCCACGTCCCCACCCTCCGGAGCGGCGGGGGCGTTGCCTTCCTTCGCCGGTGGATACAGCTGGAGCGGCGCGATGTACTCCACTCGCTTCACGGGTGCGGTGAGGACGTTGGCCGCGCCGTCATTCGCTGCCTCGACCGCGCCGAGCACGTCTTCCGTGATCCAGAGGCTCCAGAGCTGTCCGTAAAACGTCTCCGGGTCCATCCCCGGCGACTGTGCTGATGGCGCCCCGACATCCTGGGCCAATGCGTAGAACTTGATGGACGCCGCGGCGTCCGCGTACTGCGACAGCCGGGCCGCCACGAGCTCTTCCCGCAACTTCTTGGCCTGCGGCTCGTCCATGGCGGCACCTGCGGCGAGCCCGAAAACGCCTTGGACGATGCGGGCCTGCTTGGCCTGCAGCATGGTGAGGACGGCCTCTGGCGCGGGGGGAGCTCCAGCCCCCACTTCGGCCAACAGGTCCGTGTACGCGCGCACCATCGCCTCGTGGAAGTTGGCTGGGAAGACGCGCCGCTCACTGGAGGGAACGTTCGTGATGTCGACTGGCCGGGAAGCGTCGATGGCCTGCAGCGGCCCGTGGCGTCCCTGATTGTGCTTCACGGCGCGGCTGTCGACGCCGGCGCTGCCGTTGACGATTGAATCCACTCGCTCGCGAAGTGCCGTGATCAGGCCATCGCTGGCGACGGCGTTGGTGCTCCACTGGCCGTGGCCGGGGATGTCGAGGGTCACGTCGATCCGGCCCGCACGGGTGATGGAATCAAGCTTCTGGCCAAGCTTCTGGGCGTCAGAGACGAGTTGCGCACGCTGCTCCGAGCCGAAGTACCAGCCGACGACGGGCACGACGACGGCAACCGTGCCCAGGACGACCAGAGCGGCGTTTGCCTTGGCGATCTCGACGGCCTTTTGAACCTGTGGATTCACTGTTCAGTCCCCGCTTCCGGAGCCACGGGTGCGACGCCACCCTTGAGCCGGACCGTGAAGGTGATCGTCGTCATGAAGTCGGCATCCGAGGCTTCCAGGAGATTGGGGCGCGCAGGGAGTGGCGCGAGGTCGTCGATCGACTTGGCCTCGGCGTTGGCGGTCGTGCTGCCGGCCCCAGCGGTGCCGGTCGAAGCTGGATTGGATGGGTCGCGGCGCCCCATTGCGCCTCCACCCGAGTTGCCGCCCCCGCCCGCGCCAGACCCAGCCAGGCCTCCGGGTGCCTTGCCACTGTCGACCGTGCCGGCATCCGTGTTTCGTCGCCCTTGGAAGGAACCTCCACCTGAGGCGCCACCCTCGCCACCGCCGCCGCCGCCGTTCCCGGAGATGCCAAAGCCACCACCGGGGGGTGGCGTTGCCGCGCCCGCTCCGAAGCCTGCTCCAGTTCCGCCCGCCGTGGCCCCCTGTCCGAAGTCCCCTGAGCTGCCGGACTTGGCACGATTGGCGAGCGAACCCACCGTCTTGTCCTCATCGATGAGGATCTCGTATGGGGCGTCATCTCGCTTGGCGTTCGTCCGAAGCCACTCGACGACGGTCGTGTTCAGGAATCGCTCGCCGTCGTCCTTGGTCAGGCCCACCTGCATGGTGACCACGATGTCGCGCGTCCCCTTGGCCTTGTCGAACTGGTAGGCACCCCGGAGATCCTCCAAGATCACCAGGCTTCGATCCTTCGCCTTGATCCGCCTGATGGCCTCGACGTCCGAACCCAGGAGCGCGGCCTGGGGATTCGCTGCCCCCAGCGCGGCGTAGGCGTCCGAAATGATCCACGGCCAGACTTCACGGTCATCGAGGAGGGCCATGAATGGTGCGGCGCTGCCGTTCGACGCGACCCGATCGACTTGGGCCTGAACTTCGGCGGACTTGGCTTTCGCCTCATTCTCGGCCATCGAGACGGACGCCGGGACCGCACCCGAACCGAGCGCACTCGCCTCGACGAATGGCGCCAGGAACATGGCGGCACCGGTCACGACGCCAAGGACCGCCGCGGCCGCGAAGTAGGGCACCTTGGACTTCCACATGCTGCGTCGCATGATCTCCGCCGGGAGCAGGTTGATGTCGATCGCGGTTTCCCCAAGCGACTGCAGCGCCAGGCCGTAGGCGGTCGCCAAGTTCACGGTGTTGGCCGCAAAATCAGGCCCTTCCTTGCCATCGACGCGAATGCGCTTGAACTCGTCCCAACGGGCGATCTCGACCTGGATCTGGCCGCCGACGAACTTCCGCAGCCCGGTGAGTCGCAGGGTGCCGCCCACGCCGACCACGGACCGCACGTGCGCATTGGGATTGATGGTCTGGTAGTGCTCGATCGACCGGCGCAGTTCGTCGATGAATTGCTCGTAGGCCCCCGCCATCGCGCGGATCACCTCCCGCGCGTACTTGCCGGTCGCGCCGGCCAGCTTGGCCGCCTCGGCCTTTGGGTAGGCGCAGCGGAACCCGGCGGCGACGGCCTCGGTGAACTGGTGGCCACCCACCGGGAACGTGCGGAGGTAGCAGGTGCCGTCCTGCGCGGCGATGAAGTCGGTGGATGAGCTTCCGACATCGATGAGGGTCACCGTGCCGTCGGCCTTCCCGCCCTGGACGTCGTAGACGAACGCGTTGTAGTACGCCACCGGGCTCAACGTCACGATCGATGGATTCAAGCCACACTCGGCGTAGAGCTCCAGGGTCTCCCGGAGCCGATCCTTCGTGATGGCGAAGATGCCCACGCGCACGTCGAGGCCATCAGCCCCGCCAAAGACCTGCGAGTCCCACTCAACTTCGTCGATCGGGAACGGAATCTGCTGTTCGGCCTCGTAGCGCACCATCTCCGGGATGCGCTTCTTGTCCACGGGTGGGAGCGTCACGAACCTCGCCAGGGCCTGGTTGCCCGGCACGCTCACGGCGACCGTGTCCGACTTGAGCTGCACGGCATAGGCCTGCACGAACTGCACGAGGGTGTTTCGGACCATCGCGGGGACATCCAGCCCGGGCGTGGTCAGGATCTTGGAGTGGCGCAGGACGGTGAAGTCGGTGACCGCAATGCCCTCGGGCTTCCGTTCGAGCCGGATGGCCTTCAGTCCCGATGCGCCAATCTCGATGCCCCATGCTCCGTTCGATCGTGCCATGAAGAGTGCTCCAGAGGGTCCAGCGTGGGGCGGCCGGTGGCCGCATCTCGCGTCGTTCGTGTGATCGGGATGGGGGCCTTCTCGATGCGCAGGCCGAAGGCGCAGGGCGGGCGATGATAACGGGATTCGTGCACTCGCCCCCCTCTCAACCAGTTCGGACGGGGGACCGCCGATGTTCCGTCTGCCGCGCAGAAACTGTGGACGTCGGAGTAGGCTTCACGTCCCCCAGGCCCGCCGAGCGGGAACCCACCATGCGCCCTGACGAAACCTCCGAGTCGACCCCCCAGCATCTTGAGTCCTCCGACGTGGCCTCCGCCACCGCGCGGACGACCCCGTCGTCCGGACATCGCGATGTGGATGCCGCTGCACGCCTCGAGGCGGAAATCGCGGCAGCCATGGAAGGGATCGACATGGGTGACCTGATGGAAAAGGCCGCCTCCCATGGTGCCAGTCCGGCCTCCGGGACCGGCACGGCGGCCGCAGGAATCCGGCGCAGCCGACGCGGCACGGTCACCCGAGTGGCGGAGCGCGAGATCTACGTCGAGTTCGATGCGAAGAGCAATGGCGTCTGCCCAGCGAGCCATTTCGCCGAACTTCCCGCAGTCGGCACGCAATGGGACTTCATCGTCGAGCGCCTGGACCCCTTTGAGGGCCTGCTCGTCTTGGCTCGACCCGGGAGCGTCCTCAAGGGCACGGCATGGACCGACCTCGAAGTGGGGATGACCGTGGAGGCGCGGTGTGTCGGCATGAACGCCGGCGGGCTGGACATGGAGGTTGCCCACAAGCGCGCCTTCATGCCGACCCGGGAAGTGGATGTTCGCCACGTGCCCGACGTGTCCGTGTTCCTGGGACAAAAACTGCCGTGCGAGATCATCGAACTTCGCCGCGAGAAGGGCCGCATGGTGCTCTCGCACCGCCGCGTCGCTGAGCGCGAACGCCGCGAAAAGGCCTTGGAAACGCTCGCCACGCTGGAAGTCGGGCAGACGCGCCGTGCCACCATCGTGAGCCTCCAGGCGTACGGGGCGTTTGCCGACCTCGGGGGCATCGACGGACTCATCCCGATTGGCGAACTCTCCCACGAGCGGCTGAAGTCGCCGGCCGAGGTGGTCCAGGTGGGTGACGTGGTCGACGTCACGATCAAGCGGATCGACGCGTCTGCCAAGCGGCCGAGGATCTCGCTCAGCCGGAAGGACCTCATCGCCGATCCGCTCCGGGCCAAGCTTGAGGAGATCGTCCCCGGTGCCACGCTCAGCGGGACGGTCTCCCGGCTGGCGGATTTTGGCGCATTCATCGAGCTGGCTCCAGGGCTGGATGGCCTTGTGCACGTCTCGGAAATCACCTGGGAGCGAATCCCGAACCCGGCCAGCCGGCTGACTCGGGGGCAGGTGGTCGAGGTGAAGGTCCTCAGCGTCGACCTCCCCAACATGCGCATCAGTCTCTCCATCAAGCAGCTCAGCGAGGCACCTGTCCGCGAGCCGGAGCCTGCCCGTGAAGGCGGCGAGCGCGCTCCCGGCCGCGGTGGCCCCAATCGCGGCCGAGGCGGTCGTGGCGATCGAGAGGAACGGGACGTCACGCCGCGCGCCGATGACCCCGAAATGCGAAAACTCCTGGCCCGATTCGCCACGAGCAGCAAGCTCAAGGGCGGCCTCGGCTGACGGCCTCAGGCTTGGCCGTCGCCGGGCACGACGTCCGTCGGTTGGCTATCCGCGGCCAGCCGCAGGAGCAGGTAGGCCCGCGTGCCGATCGTCCAGAACAGTGCGAAGGCATAGCCAGCGACCACCCCGCCAACGACGGCTCGCCATGCGCGGATGACTTCGGCGGAGAGCCATTGCGTTCCCTGGAGGTGGCTCCGATCGCTGAACCCGCTTGGCTGGAGCACTTCCATAAAACCAGCCCCTGAAACAACTTGCTCACTTCCAAGCCATCCCGACATTTCAAGTGAAGTGTTATAGGACCATGTCATGGCGACATCGACCAGCGCGAACCCAGCACCGAAGGTCAGCAGGCCTACGGCCCCGAAGAGGGCTGCGTGCAGTGGTCGGCTCAGGAGCATGGCGCTGACTCGCTGGACGGCCTCGGTTCCATCGCACGCTTCCGTCGAAGCCGCGGGGATGAAGAGCGGGGCACCAAGGACCAGGAGAGCGATCAAGATCCCGGCCAGCAACGTCAGAATGATGGCGATCCCCGTCCACGCAGCGGCGACGACGTCAAGCAACGGAACTCGAAGGAGGATCCCGGGAACACTGGCGACGACGAGGAGGGCGAGCGCCACGCCACCGGCGGCCAGCGGTGCGAAGCACACATGGCGCCAACGGCGCTTGATGAAGGCGCGAGCCTGCTCCAGGCTGGGTTGCCCACCTGCCCCGAGATCGTGCGCCGAGAGCCGGGAGATGACCCCGCCGGCGAATCCGATCACGATGATGGCGAATGTGCCGTAGAGGATCGTGAACACGGGCGATGCGCGCCACAGCGCAAGCGGGGTTCGCACCACCAAGGTCCACACGTCGTCCACCGCCGTCCTGAAATCAAGGTCGACCATGCTCCGCACGGCGCCATACGTCGCACGCGCGACCTCGGCCGAGAGTGCCTCGAACGTGCCCTTGGGACGGGTCATGTCGGCGATGCGCATGGACCGCCCCCAAGACTCGCTGTCGCCAGGCTCGGCGAAGGCCATGGTGTTCGACCGGATCCGCTGTGCACTCTCCTCGGCGTGGGCGACCTGCTCGGGGGTCATCGAGCCCGCGAGCAGGCCGAAAGGAGAGATGTCATGCGGCACAACACCATCCCAGATTCGCCCCGAGACGGCGAGTGCGACGATCGCTGCGACGCCAACAAGCACACGGCTGCCCCGCATGGCTGCCGTGATCGACGACAGGATGGATGGGAACCGGACCAACCGGGGAAGGTCCACGGCATCGACCGTCACGCGAGTCTGTGGTTCCATTGGAGCCTCCACGGAGGCTTACTCTAGGTCCAGGCGCGGAGAGAGGCGGCGAGAGGCGGCGTCTTCGCTGCGCTAGCCTGCCGACCCCATGTCACTCGACCTCGCTCCGGTCCTTGCCCACCTCGACGCCGATCGACCTGCTGCACTGGAGCGGCTGAAGGACTTCCTCCGCATTCCGTCGATCTCCACGGACCCGGCCCGCAAGGGTGACGTTCGAGCGGCGGCGCAGTGGACCGTGGAGGACCTCCGATCGATGGGATTCAATGCCGCGCTGCACGACACCCAGGGACACCCGATGGTGGTGGCGCATGCCGATGGTCCCGCACCCGATTCGCCGCGCGTCCTGTTCTACGGCCACTACGACGTCCAGCCCGCCGACCCGCTGGAACTCTGGGAATCGCCCCCCTTCGAGCCGCAGCTCCTGAAGGGCCCGCTTGGCGAGCGAATCGTCGCGCGAGGCGCCGTGGACGACAAGGGACAGGTCATGACCTTCCTCGAGGCCTGTCGGGCCTGGCACAAGGTGCACGGCGTCCTGCCCTGCGCGGTCACGGTCTTCCTCGAGGGCGAGGAGGAATCCGGGAGCCCAAGCTTCCTCCCCTTCCTGCAATCGAATGGGGAGTCACTCAAGGCGGATGTATGCGTGGTCTCCGATACTGGGATGTGGGATGTGGAGACCCCAGCGATCACGACCCGACTCCGCGGGCTGGTCTATCTGGACGTCACGATCCACGGGCCGAGCCGCGACCTGCACTCGGGCATGTACGGCGGCGCAGTGCCCAACCCGTGCGATGTCATCGCCGGCATCATCGGGCAGATGCACGATGCCGAGCGTCGAGTCACCATTCCGGGCTTCTATGACGGACTGGAGATGCCCACGGCATCCACTCTTGCGTCGTGGAAGTCACTCCCCGACACCGAGGCCGAGTTCTTGGGGGACATCGGGTTGCGGGAGGGCTTTGGCGAGCGCGGTTTCTCCTTGCTGGAGCGAGTGTGGGCTCGACCGACGCTGGAGGTCAATGGCTTCTCGGGTGGCTACACGGGCCCGGGCGCCAAGACCGTCATCGGTGCCCATGCGAATGCGAAGATCTCGTGCCGGCTGGTGGCTGGGCAGGATCCCGCTGCGATCGAAGCCGCGGTGAAGGCGTTCATCTTGTCGCGACTGCCCGCTGGCTGCCGGATGGAGTGCCACTGCCACGGCGCCAACCCGGCCATACAAGTGCGCGAAGCGAGCCAATTCCTGGAGGCCGCCGAGCGAGGGCTGGCGCGCGTCTTTGGCCGCCCGGCCTTCCGCATCGGGACCGGTGGCAGCATTCCGGCGGTCGGGATGATCTCCAGCGTCTTGGGTATGGATACGCTCCTCGTCGGCTTCGGCCTGGACGATGACCGCGTGCACTCCCCCAACGAGAAGTTCGAGGTCACCTGCTTCGCGAATGGTTCGCGCTCGCATGCATCGATCTTGGCCGAGATCGGTTCGCTCCGGGCCTGATCACCCCATGTGCCCATTCCGCGGCCTCCGGCTGGACTTCTGGCTGACGATGCTCGCCGCAGTGCTGGCGGTCGCTTCCGCGGCGCCCGCGCAATCCGTTCGGGTGGTGTCCATGGGTGTGGGCGGGTGGTTCAGGCCCGGCACCCCGACCGGACTCCTGGTCGAGGCGCGAGCCGCCGTGGAGGAAGCCGCCGAGGCCGAGTTGTCGTGGGAGTTCCGGGGTCCCGACGGCGACCGCGTGGATGTCACGCGTCGGGTCATCGTCGAACCAGGGCAGACCGTGCGGGCCTGGCTCTATGGCACCCCACTCGCCGATTCGTCGGCCGAATTCACGGAGTCCACCGTCCGGCTCTGGGCCCTTCGCGGCGGCGAGCGCACCACTGAACTGGCGCGAACCCGATTCTCTCCTGATGCCCTGCTTCCGCCGGTCCGCGCGGCCGACGTGGAAGTCGACCTGGCCTTGGTCATCGGAACCAACACGATGGGGCTGGAGCAGTTTGACTTCGATCCTCGAGCGGGCGCGTCGCCACCCTCGTTGAACTCCCCGATGCGGGTGGCGAACGTGGACAGTGCAGCCGACCTGCCCGACCGAGCCATCGGGTTGCGTGGCTTTTCGCTGGTGGCGTGGGGCGAACCGGCGCCGCAGTCGATTCCACCGGCGCAGGCGGAAGCGCTGCTTGGCTGGGTGTCACGCGGCGGGCACCTGGCGATCGTTGCTTCCGGAGCCGACGACACCTGGGGAATCTCCGCGGGACCCAATCGCCGGGCGACCCACCCGCTGCGATCCCTGCTGCCGTCCGGCGGTTTCCCGGCTGAGCGACTGGAAGGCGTGACGGTCCAATCGATCGTCTTCGCGCTGTCAAAGTCGCCCGCGCTCCGGACGCCGAAGGCGACCACCTCCGTGTGGTGCTTTGATGGGGACCGACTCGCATCCCCGTGGCGTCCCCTTGCAGCCCTCCCGACACGCCGCTACGACACCTCACTGGCCAAGGTCGAGCCGGGGTCGCCTGACGGCCGGGTCTGGGCGGTCCGGCGCGAGTGGGGCACAGGGCTGGTCTCGTTGCTGGGAATCGATGCCGACGAACTCGCGCGGCGCGCACTTCAGGCCGGCGGCTTCCCGCAAGCTTCGACGTTCTGGGGTCCGGTCATCGGGCGTCGCGGGGACGCGGTGACACGGGCGGAGTACGCGTCGCTCGGCCAGGCAGAGCCCCCCATCCTGATGGCGTCGCCCGGTGCGGACCTTGACCTTTTGGGCGGCACGGTGCGCGCCGCCGTTGACATTGGCAGCGATGCGGTCTCCGCGATCCTCGTGGCCTTCGTGCTCTTTGCCGCCTACTGGGCGCTGGCCGTCCCGGTGTCGTACTACTCGCTGCGATCGAAGGGATGGGTGCGGCATGCGTGGCTGGCCTTTGTCGCCATCGCGTTGGCGTTCTGTCTCCTGGCCTGGGGGCTTTCGACGAACGCGGGCGGGCAAGGTCGTGGGGCACGGCACCTCAGCATCGTGGATTGGGTCGTGTCAGTGGGCCCGGCGGACGTTGGGTCGCCGGGGGGGCGGACGGCACGTGGGTGGATCGGCGTGCCGTTGCCGGGATATGGAAGAGCGATGTTTTCGCTTGACCACGCCGAGGCAGGCGATTCCCTGCTTCCCTTTTCCGAGCCGCAATCGTTGACGACGGGCTTCCCCGACACACAGGTGATCCCGCTCTCGACCACGAGGGCGAGCGAACTGGACGTTCCGGCACGCGCGACCGTCACGCTCTTGGAGTACGAGGCGGCGGGTGCCGCGACCGAAGGCTGGGAAGACCCCGTTCGACTGACCGGAACGGAGCCAGCCTCATGCGAAATCTTTGCCGGCCCCACCATCCGCGCACAGGTTTTCGGCTCCATCGTGCACAGCCTGCCCGCCGCGATGGAAGACGTGTACGTCGTGCTCGCGGCCCCTGTCCGGACGCCCGTCACGGCACTGGACGGCACGCCGGCGAGGCCCGTGCCGAGCGGTGCCGCGCCACTGCGAGGAACCATGCGCTACGTGGGAACATGGGAACCCGGCACGCCGCTGGACCTCAATCGGACGTTCGGCACGGCCATGCTGTACGGGGCGACGAGTGACCGCAACGACCTGGCCAACGAGATCAACCGTTCGTGGTGCACCCCGCTGCGATCGCGAAGCGTGTTCTCGATGGATGCGACGACGTTGACCCCAAACCAGCGACTGGCGGCCATGAGCCTGTACGGCCTCCTCACGCCGCCGGCCTATCTCAGGCCGCGGCAGGACATGGAATCGGAGCTCGGCGGGGCCACACGCCTCGTTCGCTCGCTGGGCCACTGGATGGACCTGGGTGGGCATGCCGCCGGCGGGGCAGTCATCGTCATCGGTGCCGTCCATGGATCGCTTCCGGTGCACGTGCAGCTGGACGGCGAGCGACTCTCCTCGACGGGCACCACGATCGTGAGGTCTATCATCCCGCTGGGAAGCAACGGCTCGTGGCTCGCCCCGACCATTCCCGACCAGGCGACCGTGTCATGGCGATGATCGAGACCGTCAACCTCACGAAGAAGTACGGCGAGCTGGCGGCGCTGGACAACCTGAACCTCACGGTGGAGGCGGGCAGTTGCCTGGGGTTCATAGGCCCCAACGGGGCCGGCAAGACCACCACCATCAAGATTCTGGCCACCCTCCTCAAGCCCAGCTGGGGCGAGGCCAGGATCGACGGCAAGGTGGTCGGCTACCAGAATCACCTGATTCGCCCGATCATCGGCTACGTGCCGGACTTCATGGGGTCCTACGACGACATGCTGGTCGCCGAATACCTGGAGTTCTTCGCCAGCTGCTACGGCATCCACGGCCCCGCCCGGATGAAGGCGGTGCAGGACGTGCTGGAGCTGACGGACTTGTCCTACAAGCGCGACGCCGAGGTGAACGGCCTCAGCCGGGGCATGCAGCAGCGATTGAGCGTCGCGCGGGTCTTGCTCCACGATCCGCAGGTCCTCCTCTTGGACGAGCCATCGAGCGGCCTTGACCCGCGTGCGCGCGTGGAGATGCGGGAGCTGCTGAAGGAGCTTCGGCGCATGGGGAAGACGATCCTCATCTCCAGCCACATCCTGTTCGAGCTGGCTGAGCTCTGCACCGACGTGGCGATCATCGAACAAGGCAAGTTGCTCTTCGCGGGCCCGATGCGCGAGATCATGGCGCGCACGCGCACCGGCCGGGTGCTTCACGTCGTGGTGGAGGATCGGCACGCCGAGGCCATCCGGCTCCTGAAGGGGGTGCCTGGCGTCAAGCAGGTGGAAGGCGCACGCCATGACGATGTCGTCCGGATCGACGTCCAGGTGGCCGAGGACGCCGCACTCACGCCGGGCGAGCTCAATGCGCGGCTGGTGGCCTCGGGGCTGCGCGTCTCCCACCTCGCGGAGGAGCGGCTGGACCTCGAGACAGCCTTCATGCGACTGACCAAGGGCTTGGTCGCATGAAGTGCCGAGTGGCCATCGGCTGTGAGTCGTCCCGCGCAGGCGCCATCGATGCGCTCGAGCGCGTGCGCGGCATCGTGCGGCGGCACGGGACCATCGTGGCAGAGCTGCCGGCGGAAAAGTCGCCGCTGCCGGAGGGGCTGGCGATCGATCGCCTCGTGAGCGTGGGCGGCGATGGCACCTTCCTGGCCCAGGCCCGCCGTGCCCACGCCCGCGACATTCCCGTGGTGGGCGTGAACGCCGGTCGGCTGGGGTTCCTGACGACCTACACCGTCGATGCCCTCGAGCGGCACGCGGCAATGGTCTTTGGCCCCAACGCCATCATGGACCATCGGAGCGTGCTCTCCGTCGCCATGCGCCGCAACGGCGATTCCATCGACGGCATCTGCGTGAACGACTGCGTGATCGCCGCGGGCGACCCCTTCACGATGGTCCAGCTTCGGCTCACGATCGACGGCGAACCGGGACCCGTCTTTCGCGGCGACGGCCTGATCTTTGCCACGGCGCTCGGCTCGACCGCCTACAACCTCAGCGGCGGCGGCCCCATCGTGCACCCGGACGCCAACGTGCTCCTGGTGACACCGATCGCCCCCCATTCGCTGAGTTTCCGGCCGATCGTGCTGACGGGAGCGGCGGAAGTCCGGGTGCGCGTCGAACGAGCCAACCCCGGCACGACCGTGATGGTGGACGGCCAGCCAGCATGCCGCGTGGCCGCTGAAGATGAAATCCTGGTGCGAGGAAACTCGCGCGGCGTTCGAGTGGTGGCCAACCCGGAAGGTCGTTACTGGCAAACCCTGCAGCGCAAGATGCGTTGGGCCGAGGCGCCTGCGTATGCCCCGGAAACGGAGGCGCCGCCAGGGAACTGATCCTGGCGGCGCGACCGTGTTTTCGACTCGCCTTCAGGGGATCCGCTGAGTCCCGATCAGCATGGCCCCCAGTTGGAGAGAAGATTTGCCAGGTCAACGCCGTCCGTGAGGCCGTCGCCGTTCACGTCGCCGCTGCCGGTGCCCCAGCCACTCAGGAGGATGCCAAGGTCGACGCCGTCGATGGCGCCGCTGTCATTGATGTCCGCGGGGCAGCTGGGAGTGGGAACGCCGCTCACCGTGACGGTGGTGTAGCCGGCCGCATTGCTGGTCTTGCCACCGATGCGGACCAGGAACTGCTCGCCGGCATAGGCGTCCCACGTGACGCTCGTCGTGCTCCCGGCGCAACCGGCCGTGTCGTCATCGCACGCCAGGATGGCCGTGCTGGCCGTCGGGCAGGCGTTGCCGTAGACGATGATGCGGGAGTCGAAGGTGGAGTTGCCGCAGTTGCTCACCGTGACCGTGCCGTCAAAGAGCGCGGTCACGCGATACCAGAGGTCCTTGTAGATCGTGGTCGAGCCACCGTCGATGCACGCGCTCGTCACGGCCACGGCGCTGTTGCTTGCGTTGGACGTGTCGAGGTTGTTGGAACCGAAGGCCAGTGCGGTGGCGCCCGTGCACTCGTCGTTGGCAGGGCCTGACTGCGTGGCCGTGATGGTCATGGAGTAGTCGTTGCGAGTGTCGCTGTACATGTACACGCGCAGGAAGACGGTCTGGCTGGCCCCGGAGTTGTTCCAGGAGAGGACTTCGTTGTTGGTGTGCGAAAGTCCCGAGGCCAGGACAGTGCCGCCGCACGACGAATAGAGCTGTGCATCGATGTCGCCGTTCGCGTCAGTGAAAGTCAGCGCGATGCTGGCGGTGGTGCCGCCGGCGACGCTGAAGGAGTACCAGTCCTCGTCCGTGCTCTTGCAAACCAGGCTCGAGATCGTGCCGGAAGAGACGGCCTTGGCGGTGGCGCAGGTGTCGTTCTCTTCCTGCGCGTCATCGGAGCCCGACGCGAGGAACGCCGCGAAGTTGCCGCCGGAGGAGGAGACTGCGGAGTCCCAACGGCCGTAGGCGTCGTCGTACTGCGGCGTCGCGCAGTAGCTGCCGCCGCAGGTGAGCACGCCGTAGAGCTTGTGCGAACTGTCCTGGTAGATCGATGAACCGGACGAGCCGCCCTCGGTCACGCCGCTGGTCCAGGAGATCTGGGACCAGTACGAACCGGAGCCGCAATAGTTGTTGGTGGCCAGCTTGCTGCCAAAGGAGATCGCCTGTGGGGCGCCGCCGGGGTGATGGAGGCAGGTGCTGGCCGTCCCGTTGGCTGGATTGGTGGTGAGCCAGCCAACCCAGTAGGTGGTCGCCGGGATCTCCGCTCGCACCATGAGGAGCGTGCAGTCGCTGGTGGCGTAGGTGTCGGTGAGGTCGCTCCCCGTGACCGTGGTGCCGCTGGCGGTCCCGCCGCCGCAGGTGTTGGCTCGATAGAAGAAGATGTATTGGGCGCTGTTCGCCGTGGACTGCGTGCTGATGCAGTGGTTGGCGGTGGAGACATAGGGCGTCTCGTCGGCCGCGGTGGTGGCCATGACCTGGCCGGAACAGAGATAGCCGCCGCCGAAGAAGAGCTTCACGGTCGCGTTGCTCTCGTTGGCCCAGGCGGAGTAGCAGGCGGGCTGGTTGTGGCAGTTGCCGGCCACGCCGCCCTGGTCCCCGCCCGCGAAGTCGTCAGACGCGGGGGCAAACACGTCGCGATACCCGTGACACACCTCCGCGCCCGTGAAGGGGAGCACTGCGGGCTTGTCGTTGCCGGGGACAAACCACTCGATCGTGCTGGTCGTGCTGGGGCCGAAGAGTCCCCATGCCTCGCCCGTATCGAACTGGCCGTCGTCGGTGATCGGGCCGACCCACTCGCGAATCTTCGTTTCGGTGACGAGGTAAAGCTCCTGGCCTTCCGCCATGTTGAGCCCCGTGAGGTGGAGTCGATTGCAGGTGGCTTCCTCTGCTACCAGCGAGAGCCTCCACAGATGTCCGCCATCCACCGGCATCCAGGAACCGTCGGCGACGTCGATGGCCACCTCGCGCGGGACGGCAAATCGCATCGGTGCGGGCTGGGGAGTTCTCGTGTCCTCGATGAGGAGTTCCGCCACATCGACCGGCATCAAGCTGATCTGCGGCGCGGGGAGGAACGAGACTCCGAACTGCTCGGACAGCGGAACCTCAACCGGCTTGGGTGGATTCGTGGGGGACTGCTTGGCGTGCCCGTCGGCATCCTGGACCTGCCCGGCCGCAGTGGCCGCGACCGTCGCCAAGAGGCAGGCGGTGGAAAGGTTGGCGAGGATGCTGGAGGAGCGGAAGGCGGTTTGCGTCGTCTGGGCCATGGGGGTTCGTTTCTTCAATGTGAGTTCGGAGGGCTGACCGGATCGTGCTGCCAATCCCAGCGAATGCAAACAAAATGCGTGGAATTGGTTGCGCAGTCTTGGGAGTGTCGATGTGGCGCCCGTGATACCTGATTTTGAACACCTTTTAGAATCCCCCTCCATGATCGACATCAAGGCCTATCGAGACGCTCCAGAGCGGTTCAGTGCCGGTGCCCGCGCCAAGCAAGTGGCCGTCGATTTTGGCCGGTTGGGCGCCCTGGATGCCGAACGGCGACGACTCCTGACCGACATCGAGACCCGCAAGTCTGAACAGAACCGGCTGTCCAAGGAGATTGGCCCCCAGTTGGGGCAACTCAAGGGGCGACTGAAGGGCCTAGCCGAGGGTTCGGCCGAACGAGCCGCCGTGCAGTCTCAACTCTCGGAACTGGAGGCGGCCCCACTGGCGCTCAAGAACCAGATTGCTGTCCTGGAGGAAGAGTTCCGACGGATCGAGCCGGAGTGGGAGTCGATCCTGATGACGGTGCCGCAACCGCCCGCGACCGATGTCCCCGTGGGTGCGTCGAGTGATGACAATGTCGAGCTCCGCCAGTGGGCGCCGGCTGGGTTTGACCCGGCGCGTGGATTCATGGCGTGTCGTGGCTTTGCGCCGCGGACGCACTTGGAGATTGTGAAGTCGCACAGGATGGCGGACTTCGAGCGCGGCGTCAAGATGTCCGGGACGCGCCACTACATCCTCACGGGTTGGGGGATGCGATTGCAGCAGGCTGTGCTTCGCATGGCCTTTGACATGATGACCAACGAGAATGGATTCACGCCCATCGGCGTTCCGGTGATCGTGCAGGAACAGTGCATGGTGGGCACGGGCTTCTTCCCGGCGGGTCGTGAGCAGGCGTACCACATCGAAGAGTCCAGGCGCGGAGCAGGCCATGACCTCTTCCTCACGGGCACGGGCGAAGTTGGCTTGATGGGCATTCACGCGGGCGAGATCGTGGCCGAGTCGGACCTCCCAATTCGCTACACCACCGTGAGCACGTGCTTTCGCCGTGAAGCGGGTGCGGCGGGCAAGGACACCGCTGGGCTCTATCGCATTCACCAGTTTGAGAAGGTGGAGCAGGTCGTGGTCTGCCGCGCCGACGATGCCGAGAGCCGGCAGTGGCACAAGACGATGATCGGATTCGTGGAGACGCTGCTGCAGCGGCTGGAACTCCCCTACCGCTTGCTCCAATGCTGCACCGGCGACCTGGGCGTGAAGAACGAGGACATGATTGACATCGAGTGCTGGATGCCCGGTCGAGGAGAGCTGGATGCGAAGGGTGTCCCGCAAGGCGCCTATGGCGAGACCCACTCCGCCAGCCGGCTGGGTGATTTCCAGACACGACGGCTCAACTTGCGCTACCGCGACGCGAACGGCAAGCTGCAGTTCCCCTACGCACTCAACAACACCGTCTGCGCCAGCCCCCGCATCTTGATCCCGCTCTTGGAGATTCACCAGCAGGCCGATGGGTCGGTCCGAATCCCAGAAGCATTGCGGCCCTACCTTGGCGGCGCCGCTGAGATCAGGGCGTAGCCCCGTCCGGATGCTGTGGCATCCGCGCGCGTCGGACCGCGGCGAGCGCGCGATCCATTCGCTTCGCCCCGAAGAGGAACCGCAAGAGTGGCGCGGGGTCGCGTTCCGGGTGGATCATCAGCCCGCTGATGGCCCACGCCAGGCAAGCGATCCCAATCGAGAACACCATCGAGAGGAACCCGACGGCGACGGGAAGCCAAGCCTCCCAGCCGGGCGGCGGCGTTTCGAGGCACGCCTCCGAAGGGTCCATCGGGTTGTAGTGAACGACGACCTGCTGTGCTGGCGCAAAGCGCGCGGCCTGTGAGTCCGCCGAGTCGAGCGCCACCAGGAAGCTGCGGCGATTCCCCTCGTGCTCCACGCCGTCCACGCTGTACGCGTATCGGAGCACGTGCGAGCTGTTCCGCCGCTTGCGGCTGGTGGTGGTGGCGACCCGGGACTCCGTGATCGTCCCCGCGACCGTCGGCCACCCCATCGCCGCCAGCGCGGTGTTGCGCTCCTGCGCACCCATGTAGACGAAGAAACCGCCCACCGCGGCGATCGCAAGGCACACCAGCAGGATCCAGGCCCGGACAACATGCGGCACCCACCGGGAACCGCGCACGATGGTCCGAGGACCGGTCAGCCGATCCCGTCCTTCTTGGCCATCATCTCCAGCATGTCGACGCAACGGTTGGCGTAGCCGTACTCGTTGTCGTACCACGAGACAACCTTGAAGAACCGGTCGTTGAGCTGGATGCCGGCCTTGGCGTCGAAGATGCTGGAGCGGGGGTCGCCGAGGAAGTCGCTGGAGACGACTTCGTCATCGGTGTAACCGAGGATGCCCTTGAGGGAGCCGTTGAGCGCGGTGCCCGAGGCGGCTGACTTCATGGCCTCGTTGATCGCCGCGATGCTGGTCGGCTTCGCGCTCCGGAAGGTGAGGTCCACGCACGACACGTTGGCCGTCGGCACGCGGAAACTCATCCCGGTGAGCTTGCCCTTCACCTCGGGGATGCACAGCGCCACGGCCTTGGCGGCACCCGTGCTGGACGGGATGATGTTCATGTAGGCGTTGCGACCGCCGCGCCAGTCCTTCCTGGAAGGCCCATCCTGCGTCGGCTGCGTGGCCGTGACGGCGTGGACCGTGGTCATCAGTCCCTCGTCGATGCCGCAGTGGTCCATGATCACCTTGACGATGGGCGCCAGGCAGTTGGTGGTGCAGCTGGCGTTGGAGAGGATGGTGTCCTTCGCGGGGTCGTACTGGCAGGCGTTCACGCCCTTGACGAAGGTCCTGACATCGTCGCTCTTGGTCGGTGCCGAGATGAGCACGCGCTTCGCCCCGGCAGCGATGTGCTTGCCCGCGCCGTCGCGGTCGGTGAAGAGGCCGGTGGACTCCAGGACATAGTCCACGCCCATCGCCTTCCACGGAAGCGTGGCGGGATCCTTGATCGCGGTGCAGGCCGTGGTGCGCCCTTCGCAGACGAATGCCTCGCCGTTGAGGCCGACTTCCCTGGAGAATCGACCATGCATGGAGTCGTAGCGCAGCAGGTAGGCGAGGTTGTCGGCGGGCACCAGGTCATTCACGCCCACAACCTGCAGCGTGCCGCGCTCGTTGGCGATGCGGTAGACAAGGCGGCCGATGCGGCCGAATCCATTGATGGCGATCTTGGGCGAAGTGGTGGCTGGCATGTCTGTCCTGCGTGCTCCTCCAGTTGGGTCGGCCGGCTGACGCGGAGCATGCGACGCCGGGAAAGGGGGCGGAATGATACCGACGCACCCCCGCCGTATCCTCCCCTTCCCTCGATGCTGCAGGTCACGCACACTGCCCAGGCGACACAGGCGGCTGAACCGACTCCCATCAAGGTCGCCGTCGTGCCGCGTGGCTCGACCGCGACCATGGAAGAAGGAGCCCCGGCGGCGGACATCTTGCAGATGGTCTGGCGGGAGGCGTGCTCGCTGGCCAATGCGAAGCCGGAGATGGTGGTCATGACCGCCGACGAGGGCTTGGCGGCCGTGCAGGCTGGCCAAGTCGATGTCTTGCTGGACGCCATCGAGATGACGCCCGAATCGGTTGCCCAGTTCAACCTCTCGGTGCCGCTGCAGCAGCGCTCCCTTCGCGCCGTCGTGCGAACCGAGGGCTCCGTTTCCTACAACGGATTGCTGAAGGCGATCTGGCAAAGCGAGCTGGGCGGGCTCTTGGTGGCCGGCACGATCCTGGGCATCCTCTCTGCCGTGCTCATGATCGCCGTCGAACGAAAGCACCGGCGGAGCTATTTCGTCGAGCGTTCCAACAGCGAGCGCCTCGAGCACGGGCTGTGGTGGTCCATCGTGACCTTCGCCACGGTCGGCTACGGTGACGTGGTCCCTGTCACGCGGCTGGGCCGGCTGGTGGCGTCGTGCTGGATGCTCCTCAGCGTGTTGCTCGTTGCCCTGATGGGGAGCGTGGTTGCCGCCGAGTTCACCGTCAGCAAGCTGCGGCCCTCGCTGGCCAACGTCACGGCGATCCGCGACCGCAACGTGGCCGTGCTGACCGCGCGCGACCAGGAGCGGCTCAGGAAGATGGGGGCGGACGTCACGCTGGTCCCCACGATCGACAGTGGCGTGGAGGGACTGCAGGGCGGGCGGATCGATGGCCTCTACGTTTCGGACCTTGACCTGATCCTCAACCGTGACGTGCTCGCCGGATCGGCCCTCAAGGTGCTCCCGGGGCGTCTCCGTGACACCTTCGTCGCGATCGCCTACCGCCCTGGGCTCCCGGAGGAACTGGAGAGGCGGCTGAACGTCGGGCTTGTGTCGGCGGTGGTGAGCACGGAGTGGGACGATGCCGCGCGTTTCCTGGGCGGTGAGGAGCACGACCTGCTGCCATGATGCCTCTCCTTCCGCCCTGCTCCTTGATCGGCATGGTCCATGCTCGTGCGCTTCCCGGGGCGCCCCGCCATTCGCTTTCGATGGACTTGATCGAGCAGAAGGCCGTGGACGAGGCTCGTGCCCTGGCCGCCGCGGGCTTCGACGCGCTGATCGTGGAAAACATGCATGACGCGCCGTACCTCCGGTGTGCGGCCGTTCCGGAGACCATCGCCGCGATGACTCGCGTCGTCCGCGCGGTGGTGCAGGCCGTCGACATCCCGGTTGGCGTGCAGATCCTGTCCCACGCCAACAGCGCCGCGCTCGCGGTGGCGCATGTCGCCGGTGCCCGGTTCATCCGGTGCGAGGGGTTGGTCTTCGCATCGGTGAGCGACGAGGGGCTGGTCCGCGACGCCTGCGCCGGTGAACTCCTGCGAGACCGAGCTCGGCTCGGCGCCGGGGGGATCGCGGTCTGGGCCGATGTCCGGAAGAAGCACTCCTCGCACGCGATCACGGCGGACCTCGCGATGCGGGACTGGGTGCATGGCGCGGCCTTCTTCGGCGCCGACGCCGTGGTGGTGACTGGACGCGAGACCGGCGACCCCGTCGACGGCGAATCATTGGCGGAAGCGGCCCGTGCCGCGGCCGACATGCCTGTCTTCGTCGGGTCGGGCGCGATGCCACAATCGCTTGCGCGACTCTTCGGCCATGCGCGGGGAGTCATCGTGGGAAGCGCCCTCAAGGTGGACGGCCTCTGGTCCAATGAGCTGGACGCCGTACGCGTGCGCGCGATGGTCACCGCCCGCGATCCCTGCCGGGCCGCACACCATGCTTGATCCGCCATTTGACGTGGTCTCCCTCAATGGCGGGATCGTGCCCGCCGCCGAGGCGCGCGTCAGCGTCTTTGACCGAGGGTTCCTCTTTGGCGATGGCGTCTACGAGGTGGTTCGATGCTTCGCCGGCCGCTGGCTGGACATGGACCTGCACGTCGGTCGGCTCCGCAAGAGCCTGGTGGCGGTCGGGATCGACCCGACCGTCGCGGATGAGTTGCCCCGCGCGGCACACGCGCTCCTGGGCGGCCGACCGCTCGATGCCTCCATCTACCTGCAGGTGACGAGGGGCGCGGCCTCGACCCGCGTCCACCTGCCCACCCCAGGCCTGGTGCCAACGGTGATGGCAATGCTGTCGCCGACAGAGTCCCTGGAAGCCTTGCGTGCCTTGCCCGCGCCGCTCGCGATCGACGCAGTGACCTGCGTCGATTCCCGGTGGCTGCGGCTGGACATCAAGTCGATCTCCCTCATGGGGGCCTTGCTCCCGCTGCTGGAAGCGCACCGCCAGGGAGCGGGTGAAGTGATCTTCACGCGCGACGGCCTGCTGGCGGAAGGCGGCGCCAGCAACGTGTTTTTGGTGATCGATGGCCGGCTGGTGACGCCGCCGTTGGGGGATCCGCCCATGTTGCACGGATGCCTGCGCACGCGGCTGCTCGCCGTGGCCATCGAGCGGGGCATCCCGACGACCGTGAGGCGCGTCCTGGCTGGCGAGCTGCAGCGTGCCGAGGCCATCTTCACGACCGGGAGCCGCTCGCTCATCCGCACCGTCCGTTCGCTTGATGGTGCGCCCGTTGGCGATCCGACCGGCCGTCCATGCGGGATCGCCACCGCGCTGTGGTCGGGACTCCTTGACGCGATCGACCGGGATGCCCGTTCGCTCACGTAGGATGGCCCGATGGCCTCCATCATTGCGATCAATGTCGGCAACACCCGCGCTTCCGTCGCGCGCATCGAGGACGGGATGATCGTCGAATCGACCAGCGAGCCGTCAGGGGATGCCACCGCCGTGGCCGCTGCCGCCCGACGCTTGGCCGCCGATGACTCCCTCACCGTGGTGATCGCCTCGGTGGCGCCGCGTCGGTCGACGGCGATCGCCGAGGCGCTGCAGCAAGCCGGGCTCACCGACATCGGCTCCATCGGCGACGACATCGGCATCCCCTTGGCCACGAAGCTGGGCGACGGCGCGAACCCCGGCCAGGATCGACTGCTCTGCGCCACCGCGGCGTGGCGCCGGCTTGGGCAGGCGTGTGTGGTCATCGACGCAGGCACCTGCATCACCGTCGACTTCATCGATGGCGAGGGCACCTTCCATGGCGGGGCGATCGCTCCCGGATGGCGGCTCCAGTTGCACGCCATGCACACTGGCACCGAAGGCCTCCCCGACGTCCTGCCCGCCCGGCCCGGCGACGAGGCCTTCGGCGCCGACACTGTTTCCGCCATGCGACTGGGTGTCTTGGAAGGGCTGCGCGGCCTCGTGCAGCGGCTCATCGAGCGGTACGCACTGGCGTACGGTGCGTTCCCGCTGGTCATCGCCACCGGCGGGGATGCGGAGGCGCTCTTCGCCGACGATGAGTTGGTGAACCTCATCGCGCCGGACCTGGTGATCGAGGGGGTCGCCTGCGCGTGGGCGGCGGCCACCCAATCCGAGGAAGACGCGCCGAAGTTCGGCGAGACGCGCCGCCCCCAGGCCCACTCCGAGTGACCGCTGCCCCGACCACTCGGTGGCGGTGGCTGACCGGGCCTCGCGGCGCGATCTCGCTGGTGGAGCTGGCTGGAACACCCGCCGACCTCACCCGTACGTGCCGCCGACTTGGGATGGGTGGCGCGCCGGCTCCCGGCCGAGTGGCCCATCGACCCCTGCCAGGACCGGACGACGGGCTCCTGATCCGCACGTCCGATGAACTCTTGTTGCTGGCCCCGCACGGCGGCGTGGCCTTGCATGCCGTGCTCTCGGCGGCGCTGCGCGACGTGCTGGGGGAGGAGTCGCCTGTCGCCACTGATCCCGCTTCACTCCAGGCTCGATGGCCCGAGGCCCGGACGCTCGCGGAGGCGTGTGCGTTGGACACGCTCGGCCATGTTCGAGGGAGCCTTGCGGCAGGGGTGCTGCTCAAGCAGGCTGCATTGTGGGGGGAGCGCAACTCGCCGGGGCCATCGATGGAACACGACCACGCGCTGCGGCACCTGCTCTCGCCGCCGTTGGTCGCCGTGATCGGGCCCGCCAATGCCGGGAAGAGCACGCTGGTGAACGCACTCGCGGGGCGGCCGGTGAGCGTGGTCGATCCCCGCGCGGGAACGACCCGCGATCATGTCGGCGTCCACGTGGGCCTCATGGGACTTCACGTGGTCGTGGTGGACCTCCCCGGAACTCGGGCGGAGTCCGACGCGATTGAACGCGAGGCGACGGCCATCGCCGCGAGGCTCCTTCAAGAAGCAGCGCTCGTGATCCGGGCCCGAGCCCCCGGGCAAGCGCACGCCACGCTGCCGCGTGAGGTGCCGGCGAGCGCCGCGATCCTCCAGGCCTTCTTGCAGTGCGACCGCGCTGTGGACGATGGGCCGGCGGAGGGTGAGCTTCCCCTCAGCGCCGCCGTCGGCACCGGGATGGATCGATTCGCGCGGCGTGTTCGCGACGAACTCGTCGACCCGGCCGCGATCGCGTCCGATCGACGTTGGCGATTTCACCCCGCGCTGCGCGGTCCCGCGGGCGCTCAGAGACCGACGATCGAATAGCCAGAGTCGACGTACAGCACTTGTCCGGTGACGCCTCGGGAGAGGTCGCTCAAGAGGAAGACGCTGGCATCACCGACATCCGACCCGGCGATGTTCCGGCGCAGCGGCGCCTTTTTCTCGACCCAGTCCAGGATGTCGCCGAAGCCGCCGACGGCCATCGCGCTCAAGGTCTTGAGCGGACCGCCGGAGATCGTGTTCACGCGGATGTTCTTCTGGCCCAGCTCCAGCGCGAGGTACCGGTTGGTCGCCTCCAGCGCCGCCTTGGCCACGCCCATCACGTTGTAGCCGGGCACGGCCTTCTCGGCTCCGTAATAGCTGAGCGCGATCATCGCCCCGCCGCTGGCCATGAGCGGTGCGGCGCGATTGGCCATCGCCGCATAGGTGTAGGCGGAGATGTCCATGGCCTGCGTGTAGACCTGGCGCGGGGTCGAAGTGAACTTGCCATCCTTGAGCCAGTCCTTGTCCGCGAACGCGATCGAGTGCACCAGGAAGTCGATCATGCCGAAGTCCGCGCCGATCTTCGCGAAGACGGCGTCCAGGTTCTCGTCGCTCCCCGCATCCAGCGGCATGAGCCACGGGTCCTTGATTCCCAGCTGGTCGATGGCCTGCCGGCATCGGCGCTCCATCTTCTCGCCCGGAAGGTGCGTGAACAGGCACTGGGCCCCCTCTCGGATCAGGCTCTGGGCGATGGAGTACGCAAACGAGTAGTCGTTCGCGATCCCGGTCACGAGTCCGCGCTTCCCTGTCATCAAGGCCATTCGAGTGCTCCTGGGGTGGCTGGAGTGGAGCGCACGCGGCAGGATTCGAACCTGCAACCCACGGTTCCGAAGACCGATGCTCTATCCGTTGAGCTACGCGTGCGGGGAGTGCCCATTTTAGCAGACCCCGCAAATGAGACGCGGCCGGTCACCCGCCAGTGACCAGCCGCGCACTCCAAGAAGCGCTTCTCCCGCCAGAGAAGCGAGCCCCTGTTCCGTTCAGCCGGCGTTTGCCAGGGCTGCCCCCTCCATGTCAAGGTCCTGCTCGAGGTCGGCCGCGAGGTCGCAGTCGTCCGGAACCATGTTGAAGTCGGTGTCGAGTGCCCGCCCGGTCGCGATCTCAGCGAGGTCGTCGATGCCGTTGCGGTTGCAGTCGGCGAAGCACGCATCGTCAAAGCGAGTGCCGCGGAGCGCCACGCCCGCGTCGGTGTGGACGGGGCTGCTGCCACAGATCGTGGAATCGATCACCAGGGCGCTGGCGCCGTTGCTGGCGATGGTCCACTCCGAGTCGGCCACGTTCGCGGTGAAGGTGCAGCGCTCGAATCGGCCCGTGCCGCCGGCGAGGAAGGCCGCGCCGCCCGCATCGAGCGATCGATTCCGTGAGAGGCACGAGTCCAGGACCACGATGTCGCCGCCGTCGCTGTAGAGCGCGCCGCCGTAGGCGCCGGACGTCGTGGAGTTGCCGTCGAAGGTCGTGCCGCTGAACGTTGCGCGGCCATTTCGGTTGTAGAAGGCGCCGCCGAAGGTCTTGGCCTCGTTGCACTCGAACGTGCAGTCCACGAAGGTCGGGTTGCCTCCCTCGTTGGACACGCCGCCGCCGGCGAAACAGCCGACGTTGTCGCGGAACGTGCAGTTCTCGAACCGTACGGAGCCACCGCGCAGGCGCGCTCCGCCATCCTGGTTGCGCTCGAAGATGCAGTCACGAACCGTGATGGTGCTGTCCTCGGCGACCAGGCCCGGTCCCTGCCAGGCCTCTGCGCCGGTGATGTCAAAGCCCTGGAGGAGCGTGTCAGGGAGCTTGGCCCCGTCCACTCGCACCACGGGCTGCGCCGAGCCGTTGCCGACGATGAACGTGCGCGTCGGACCCTCCTCCGACACGACGCGAATCGGGCACCATCCCAGCGTGATTGATTCGTGATAGACGCCAGGCCGCACCAGCACGGTATCGCCCGGGAGGGCGGCCGCGATGGCGGACTGGATCGACGCATGCTGCGTGGGCACCACGAGGATGCCGAGGGTCGAGGGTGCGGAGGGAGACACAGTCTCCGCACCCTCGATCCGCTCGAGCATGCCGCCGCGCACAAAGCTCGCCGCGGCTGCACCCACAAGGAGCAACATCGCGCCGACGCGAAGGGTCCGTCCGTTCATCGGACCCCGCCGTCGGCACGTTTCCTTCTCCCGACCTCCGCCCGGCCAGGTCGCCCCGGGCGATGCCGGTTCCTGGGAGTGTTGGGGGTGTTGGGGGTTGTGATCGAATTGGTTCACTGGCGGGTGCTCCTGGCCCGCCACGTGGCGGACTCAACAAGGGTCGATTTCAACGCGCCGCCTCCAAACCGATTCCGTCGTTTTTCGGCGGGGAGGCTGGCGCGCCCCTTCTTTCGGCTGGGTTGGGGGGGTACTTTGGCGGCGCCTGGGAAATGGGCAAAGAAATGCGGTGGTGCGTGGGAGGGGCGATAATGGGTCGTGCTTCGAGTGGCCCCACGAATGGCGTTCCGATGGCGCATGGCGGTGGCCGGCGTGTGGCACGCACTTGCCCTGGCCACCGCCCTCACGCTTCCCGGCTGCGGCCACGGCGAGCCCGATGGAGTCGACTCGATCCCCCCGCCGCTCACGGCCGCAGACCTTGCCGCTGCCGAAGCGCGCTGCATCGCGTCACCGAATGCGGCACAGCGGACCACGCGCCTCACGACGGAGGACTGGCAATCGCTGTGGCCGCTTCTCGACGCACACCGCGATGGGTGGGCCCGCGAGGTCACCGCCCGGATGCCGGCGATCTTGATGCCGCTCACGTCGACTTCGAGGGCAACCGTGCTTGTGGATCCCGTCGCCATGGGCACGATCACCAAGCGAGCTGCGGGACTCCATGAATCGATCCGGCAGATGGACGCGATGCTTGTGCATGAGGTGGCGCGGGCATTGGAGTCGCGTCGCGGCCCTGGGGGACGCGATCAGGCCGAGGCCTTTGCGCAAGCGTTGGCGGGCGTCCTGCTGGAGCGACGGGCCGAGGCGCTTCGAGCCGCCGCGCCAGGGCACAGGGGAACGGCGTCTCCCTCGCAGGTCTGTGCGGGTGCGGTGATTCCGGAGGGGGCAGTGGAATCGATCTCCTACGGCTCTGCGGAGGCGGCGTGGCGTGCCTCGATCGATCGAGACAGCCGTCAACTCCACGAGGTGGCCCTGCGATTGTCGCAGGCGGCGGATCGTGCCCTTCGGGAGACACCGCCAGGCGACGTCGCCAAGGCGGTCCGAGCGGAGCGCCACGAGATCGAGGTGGAACGTCGACACGCCGCGGAACTCCCTGAGCGAATCGCGCTGGTCCAATGCGTTCGCGCGGCCCTCCCGTGGCTGCCGCCAGGGCGAGTTGGGCCGGCGCTTGCATCGGCGCTGCCAAGAACCCTGGCCGCCGTGGCGACGGCGGGCGATGACGCATCAGGTGACCGGACGTTTTCCTCGATGGTGCTTGGGGAGTGGGCGGCGGCGCTGGAACGCGCGAGGTGGAGCGACCAGGCCGTGCTGGTTGAGTCGGCGGAGAAGGATCGACTCCACCGCTCACTCGCCCGCGCGCTTGGCGAGCGGCTGCGCGCCAGGGGAGTGGACGATGCATCGGCCCAGTCCTTGATCGCGCGAGCGCTGGACGATTCCCCGCGTCCAGACCCCAATGCGGCCCCCAGGCCACCTGAACCGGAAGCTCCACCCACCATCGCCGAGTCGGCGTTCCTGCCGGTCGCCATGCCGGAGGCAGCATGGCAACGTCTGGGCGAGTCACTGGGGCGAGCGAGGGACGATGCCGAATGGGCGAGCATCCACGAACGGTCCTCCGGCGCGTGGGCGGCCGAACTGGAGCGGGCGCGAGTCCAGCTTCGGCGGGAGGAGGTTCGACTGCAGGCCTTGGGCGATTCGAGCACGCCGGCCGAGGCGATTCGATACTTCGCGATGGTGCGGGACGCACGCCGCGCGCTGCGGGGGATCGATCAAGAACGGTTTGCGATGGCCGCGGCGATTCGCGGGATCGACGGTGGGCGGCTTGCGCGCGCCCAGCGTGCTCGCGAGCTGGCCGCGATGCTGGGGACGTGGGGTGGCGCGCCCACGGCGTCACTCCTGCCGATCCCCGGCCCCGCTCGAACGCACCCGTCCCTCTGGCTGGAGGAGCTCGGGCTTCCACTGGACCAGGAAGCACTCGCCAGGACTTTGGTGGACGATTCGCTGGAGGGATCTGCCGCGGTCGCGTCCAGGCTCCATGACGCCCTGTTGGAGGCTGCAGCGACCTGGCTCTCGCGTGGTGGCGACCTTGCGCGCGCCCCGGCGCTCCCGTTGGCGGACGCCGCTGCCGCCGACACCTTGGCCCTTGTGGGGACGATCGAACAAGCGCTCGACGACGACTCGGCCCGACGCGTGGTGGATCGATTCAGGAACGAGGCGTGGCCGGACACGTTCAGCGGACCGCGAGAGGATGGCGGCCGCGCCGACTTTCGATCCGATGACGACACGGCCCGGGACCTGGAGGCCACGCTGCGTTCGGTGGCGGCCACCGATGCCGCGCTCCTGGCGCGACTTGACGAGGCCCTCTCCCAAGCCGAGGCGTCGACGGGCGAGGCTCGTGCCGCTGTCGGCCCCAGCCTGCTTGGCGGCGAAGCAATGACCTGGCGCCGCGCGGGGCGATGGCACCCGGCGCTCGCCATGGGGAGCTCGGCCCGCGTCGATGTCGCCGCCCGGGCGCTCCTGGAGACTCGTGCGTCGGTGCCACCAGACTCAGAGGAATCCCGACGGATCAGCGCGGCGCTCGCTCGCGCCTCTCGGTTCGCGCCACTTCCTCCTTCTTCGCCAGCAGCAGGTAGTTGAACCCACGCAGGAAGAAGTTGCCGTCCTCGGCGGCCCGGCGCCAGTTGCCGCGGTCCAGCTTGGAGTTGCGGCGCTCGATGCAGATGATGTCGATCCCCTTGAAGCGCTTCATGAGGCGCGCCCAGAGTTCAAAGCCGATCGGAAGGAAGGTCCCCGAGCCGCTGCCGGGCTCGGTCCCCTTCCGCTTCTTCCAGGAGTCGCTCACGTAGATCGCGATGTAGCGACGGTCACGCAGGACCCGGTGCGCCTCGGCGATGGCGTCGTCCATCGCGTCGAGGTACTCCGCGCCGTCCAGCCGGCCGATGCAGTCCTCCGCTTCCGAGTACGCGATGTGCGAGGCGTACGGCGGATCCATGAAGATGCAGTCCACGGAAGCGTCGGGAAGCGGGAGGTGGCGGGCGTCGCCCTGCAGGATGTCGTCGCGCGCGGGGGCCAGGTCAAACCCCTTCCCCTGCCTGCCAAGGTCGGCGCACACGTCAAGCGTCGTGCCGCTGCCACAGAAGGGATCCAGCACGCGATCTCCCTCTCGCGTGTATCGCTGCAGGACCTGCCAGATGACCCAGCTGGGCGTGGCGCCGAGATAGTCCTTGTCGCCCTGCATGCGACGGCCGTCGCTGCCCACATAGTGCTGGCTCGGATACGACCACAGCGTGGTTGGCATCACGCGCAGCGTTGGCAAGCGTTCGCGGACGCGCGGCTCGGAGTCGGCACGACGCTTCTTTTCTGGGCGCCGCTCGCGGTGTTGTCGCTCTTCCACGCGGCAAGCGTATCGACAGCCACTCGCCTGCGGTGTAACTTGCGAGGATGCGCGAGTGGCTGCACACCATCCTGCCGGCGTGGGCGAAGGACGCCCCGTTCCTCCTTGAGAACTGGCAGTGGGTGGGGTTGGCCGGCCTCCTCGTGCTCGGGCTGGTGATCGACTTCGCAGCCCGCCTGCTCCTCGCCGGGGCCGCCGCGTCCATCGGGCGCCGCCTGGGGCTGGAGCCAAGCCGGTTCGAGGGAATTCGGCGCTGTGTCAGGAGTGTGGGAACCCTCTTGGGCGCCTCGGTCTTCTTGATGTCGCTTCCCGGGCTGGAGTTGACCGGGCAGGCCGCTGCGATTGCCGAGGGGTTTGGGGGTGCGGTGCTGACGCTGTCCGCCTCGTGGCTGGCCTTCCGAGTCGTGGATGTTGCGGGAGATGTCGCTGCGGAGCGTGCGGCCAAGACCACCAACCAGCTGGATGACCTGCTCGTCCCGCTGCTTCGCAAGTGCCTGAAGACCCTCGTGGTGGTCTTCGGCGTCATCTATTTCGCGCTCAGCGTCGACTTGGAGATCACGCCGCTCCTGACGGGACTGGGCATCTCGTCGTTGGCGATCGGCTTTGCGGCGAAGAGCACCGTCGAGAATCTCTTCGGTTCCGTCACCGTGATCCTGGACCGCCCCTTCCTGATCGGCGACTCGGTGGTCATCGGGGGGGTTGAGGGCACGGTCGAGTCGGTGGGACTCCGATCCACCCGCATCCGCACCTCCCACGACTCGCAGACGGTCATCCCAAACAGCACGCTCCTGTCCGCCAATGTCGACAACTTGACGCGACGCCGGTTCCGGCGGTGGAAGACGACGCTGGGTGTCCAGCACGACACGCCGCCCGATCGGCTGGAGGCGTTCGTCGTGGCATTGCGAGAACTCTTCGCGAAGCAACCGGGGGCACGCGCGGACAGCAACAGCATCGTGGTGCACGAAATAGCCGATTCAAGCATCAACATCCTGGTGAACGTCTTCTTCGACGCGAAGGACTGGGACGCGGAACTGGAATCGCGCCACAACTTCATCCTCGACATCATGCGCCTGGCGGAAAGGATGGGCGTCAAGTTCGCCTACCCCTCCAGGACGGTCTACCTCGCGGATGGTGCGCCGAAGATCGAACCGGGCGCGAAGTCAGCGTGAGCCGGGCGGTGAGCCCGGATTCGCAAAGCACTCGGCGGCCGAGACCTTCCCGGTCTTGACCAGCTCGAGGGACTCCAGGACACGGATCGCCTCAGTCCACCGCGCCAAGGTCATCGTCCCCATCGCGTCATCCGAAGTCCCTTCCGGCCTGATGAACGGGAGTTCACGCTTGCCACCAAGATTCATTGCCTCCAAGGTCATCGCGGGGTTCTTCGATGCGATGGCAGGATTGAAGCGCTCAGGCTGTGCGAGATAGTCGCTCCAACCGGTGCGCAGCCCCTGCACGAACGCCGCCACCAATTCCGGATCGCTCCGGAGGGTCTCGCCACGCACCGCGTACACCGCGACATAGGGATTGCAGTACGCGCTCACCGAGAAGACCTTGATGGGGATTCCCTTGAGCTCCATCTGTGGAGGCTCCGAAGTCACGTAGACCTGCTGCGCGTAACTCTTGTCCGCCTCGAATGGCGCGATCGCCCCGCCATACGGGACGAACTTGGCCTTGCCCTGGCCGAGCTTCGCGTTCAGGACGCGGACATACGGCAAGCCATCCTCGACGGCGATGGTGCCGTCGCCGGTCCACAGTTCCTCCAGCGTGCGCGCCGGGTTGGACGCATGGGCCATGAGTCCGACCGGTGTCTCCAGGAATGTGGCGTAGACACCGACGATGTCCGCTCCCTGGGCCCTCGCGAGGACGATCTGGTCGCCGCTCATCACGCCGACGTCGCACACGCCCTGCGCGAGCAGCTGTGGGGTGGCCAGCGCGGCACCGCCGGACACGATCTCGACCGGCCGCCCAAGGCCGGAGAATGCGCCAGTGTCCATGGCGGCGTACAGCCCGCCAAACTCAGGCTCAGGGACCCAATCAAGCTGCACGACGAGCGGCTTGCCGGCGCCACCGCTGCCACCGCTGCCCGACGAATCCCCGCAACCGACGAGCCCCATGGTCGCAGCAGTCGCGACGAGGAGCGCACGAGCGGAGGCATGCCAACGGTGAAGCGTGAGGATTCCCACAAGGCTGACGATACCCAAGAGAAGGAATCCGACGCCCGCTCCGAGCGCGATCGCGGCAAACACCTTCTCGGTGGCTCCCTGCCGCAGGCTGACCATGATGACGCTGCCCAGCGGCGCGTCGTCGCCGGTGTAGCCGCCCACGAACTCGCCGACGATGGCCCCGATCACCGCGAGTCCTGACGCGATCCGCAGCCCCGTCATGATGTTTGGAAGCGCGGCGGGGAACAAGAGCTTTCGCCACCGATTCCAGCCACGGATGCGGTAGAGGTCGAAGAGTTCCAGCCACTGCGGGTCCGTCGATCGCAAGCCATCCACCGTGTTGGCGATGACCGGGAAGATGCTCACGATCACGGCGCTGGCCAGGCTGGTCCGCAGTCCGTAGCCGCACCAGATCACCAGGAGCGGTGCAATCGCCACCAGCGGCACCATCTGCAAGAGCGTGGCGATCGGGTAGGCGCTCCGCGTCAGCACGCGCGAACTGGCTATGACACTCCCGATCAGCACGCCGAGGACGGCGCTCAGGGCCAAGCCTCCCATCGCGGCGGTGGCGGTATAGAGCGTCGCGCGCGCAAACATGGTGCCGTTGTGGCCCATTGCGTCCAGCGCTTCGAGCGGCGTGGGGAGGAGGTAGGTTGGAATGTCAAAGATGGCATCGAGCGCTTGCCACGCAACGGCAAGGAGCACGAGCAGCGCCAACGGCGGCCAGGCCGTGGACCAGAGGCGGCGGACGAGGCTCATGGCTTTCTCCCCGTGATGGCCTGCGACAACTGCTCCAGCACGGCGTGGAACGCCGGTGCATCGCGCGTGCCCCAGCCCCTCTCTCCAAGCGGGACGGGTATCTCCGACGCGAAACCAACGCGTCCCTGCTCCAGCACCAGCACGCGATCACTGCAGTAGGCGGCCTCGGGGAGGCTGTGCGTCACCATCACGACCGTGGGCCGGAGCTCCTCGCAGAGCCCGCGCATGAGTGAGTCCATCATGTCGCGCGTGAGCTCGTCGAGCGCGCTGCACGGTTCGTCCAGGAGGAGCAGCGCCGGTTCCGTGACCAGTGCGCGCGCCAAGGCCGCACGCATCTTCATGCCTCCGGAGAGTTGTGCGGGGTAGTGGGAGGCGCGGTCGCCCAGCCCGACTCGATCCAGCATCTGGCGCGCCCGCGCATCGCGGTCGGCACTCGCCACGCCAGTCGATTCCAGCGGCAGTGCCACATTGTCAAGCGTCGTCCGCCATGGAAGGAGTCGATGCTCCTGGAAGCACATGCCAAGCCGCCCGAGGCCGGAGATCGAGCCCGCGTCTGCGACAGCGAGACCCGCGATCACCCGCAGGAGTGTGGTCTTTCCGCATCCCGATCTCCCGATGATCGTGGCCCACTCCCCAGGCCGGACCTGCAGGTCAATCTCGCGCAGGACCGGCTCTTCGCCAAACGACTTGGAGATCCCTCGCAGCGAAAGCGGCTGACCCTGCATGCGATGGAAGGCTAGCCTGCCCTCCGATGAACATCGCCAGCGGCGCCATGCAACCCACTCGCCCGGGGGAGCGTGACCAGGCACTGGACTTCGTTCGAGGCACCGCCCTTTTGGGCATCGGGGTCGTGAACGGCGCGTTCTTCTTCACGCCATTCATGCACGCGGTGCACCCGCCGGTCGCGGAGTGGGACTCATGGTTGACGCGAGCGACCTGGTTCGTCAATTCCGCCTTGTTTCAGGGCAAGTTCATCGCGCTCTTCAGCCTGCTGTTCGGGCTGGGGTTGGCGATGCAGCTGGAGCGCGCGACGGCCGCGGGGCGGAGTCGGTGGCGATTCGCGATGCGACGGCTGCTCGTCCTGGCGGGCTTTGGCCTGGCCCATGCGATGCTCATCTGGTATGGCGACATCCTCTTCGCGTACTCGCTGACGGCGTGGATCGTGGTTCTCACCAGTCGGCTGCCTGATCGATGGGTCGGGCGACTGGCGGCGGTCGCCCTCTGCGTCATGCCTACCTGCATGGGCGGTGCCATCGCGGTGCAGGCGGTGTTCCCTGAAGTCACGGCGGCGTTTCAGCCTCCGGTGGCGGGAACCACGGGCGAATCGGTCGTGGAGGCGTCGGATGGGGCTGAGGTCGTTCCCGCACCCCGAGGCTGGGACGCGATGGTGGCGGCGATGGGCGACCCGAACAATCCAGCGTGGATCGATGCCGAGACGGTCGCCATGCAGGCGGGCCCACCGATGGACCGGCAACTCTTCCGAAGCGTCAACTGGGCCTACGCGATCCTCTCGTGGCCGATGTGGGGATCCCACAGCGCTGGCATGATGCTGGTCGGCGCGTGGCTGTGGAGGAAGCGCGCGACGGCTCCTGGACCCGCCGCCGCAGCGGTGCTTGCACGACTGCGCGCGATCGGGCTCCTCGTCGGGCTCCCCTTCTCGCTCATCGGCACGGCGCTCTTGCTTGGCGACCCGTTGGCGGGGGCCCAACGCGGGCAACTGGGGAGCCTGCTGTTCCTCGTCGGCATGGGCACGCTGCCGCTGGCGTACTTCCCGATCCTCCTGACGGTGGGACGGACGCTGCACGGATGGTTCGTTGACCATGTCGCCGCGATCGGCCGCATGTGCCTGACGGCGTACATCGCAACCAGCGTGGTCGCCGCGTTTGTCGCCGAGGGGTGGGGACTTGGCTACTTTGGGAGATTGAGTTTCACGACGATCACCCTTGTTCCGGTCGCGATCTGGACGGCGTGGCTGCTGGTCTGCCTCCCTTGGCTGCGCCGCCACGAGTTTGGCCCTCTGGAGTGGGTGTGGCGGCGATTGGAATATGGGGGTCGCGGAGCACAGAAGGCCGCGCCTGTGTTATCGGACTAAGCAAAGCCAGATTCAGCCTACACGCGGCCCCCTCGTCGTCCGCTCGTGGGTCAGTCGCACCCATTTCGACTATATTCCCGCCCCTTCACAGGGGCTGCGGCCCCGTTTCTTCACCTTCGGACCAGACCATGAAAACGGCTTTTGCCCGCCTCGCTATCGCACTTGGCGCATTGCTCCCCATCCTCTGCCTGACCGCCGGCTCCTTTGCCGGTGAGGCTGACCTCCAGCTCCCAGAAGTCGGCAAGATCGCCATCGGTGGAACCACCGGCGCGACCTTGATGTACGCCGGCTTGGCGATCGCCGTCCTCGGCTCGCTCTTTGGACTGGTCCAGTACAAGCAGACCGTTGCGCTCCCCGCGCACAAGAGCATGCTCAGCGTCTCCAACATCATTTGGGAGACCTGCAAGAGCTACCTCACGCAGCAGGGCAAGTACCTGGCGATCCTCTGGATCCTGATCGCCGGCGCGATCATCTTCTACTTCGGCTACCTGGAACACAAGATTGCGCGTGACGTGGTCGTGATCCTCGCGGCCTCCGTGCTGGGCATCCTGGGCTCCTACGGCGTGGCCTGGTTCGGCATCCGCATCAACACGCAGGCCAACAGCCGCGCGGCCTTTGCGTCGCTCCGCGGCTTCCCGCTGCCGGTCCTGGGCATCCCGCTCAAGTCGGGCATGTCGATCGGCATGTTGCTGGTGTCGGTCGAGCTCTTCTTCATGATCTGCATCCTGATGTTCCTTCCCAAGGAACTCGTGGGTCCTTCGTTCATCGGCTTCGCCATCGGCGAGTCGCTGGGCGCGTCGGCGCTGCGCATCTGCGGCGGCATCTTC
>SXOD01000041.1 GCA_005776885.1 Planctomycetia bacterium | reverse complement strand
GCGTGACGTAGCAGAGCATGCTCGCACCGTGGTAGCCCGCGGCGGTGGCACCGATGCATGAAGTGATGTGGTCGTAGCCGGGGAACATGTCCGTCACCAGCGGGCCCAGGACATAGAAAGGCGCACCGTGGCAGACGCGCCGCTGGAGCTTCATGTTGAACTCGATCTGGTCGAAGGGCACGTGGCCCGGACCCTCGATCATCACCCACACCCCCTTGCGCCAGGCGCGCTCGGTCAGCTCGCCCAGCGTGAAGAGTTCGGCCAGCTGCGCTCGATCGGTCGCGTCCGCGAGGCCACCCGGCCTCAGCCCATCGCCGATCGAGAAGGTGACGTCGTGCGTGCGCAAGACATCGCAAATCTGCTCCCAAGCGTCGTACATGGGGTTTTGCCGATTGTGCACCAGCATCCACTTGGCCAGGAGCGAGCCACCCCGGCTCACGATGCCGATGAGCCGCTCCTTGATGAGCGGCAGGTGTTCGCGGAGCACGCCGGCGTGGATCGTGATGTAGTCCACTCCCTGCCGTGCCTGGTGTTCCAGCGATTCGAGGATCACGTCCAGGCTCAGGTCCTCGATCTTCCGGCCGATGATCATGGAGTAGATCGGAACTGTGCCGATGGGAACGTTTGCGTTGCGGATGATGGCCTGCCGGCATTCGTCCAGGTTGCCGCCCGTCGACAGGTCCATCACGGTGTCGGCACCCCAGCGCTCGGCCCACTTCAGCTTCTCCACCTCTTCGTCCGTGCCGGACGAGACAGGGGACGCTCCCATGTTCGCGTTGATCTTGGTCTTGGAAGCGCGGCCGATGGCCATCGGGTCCAGGTGGTGCGCGAGGTGGTGGATGTTGGCGGGAATCACCATGCGCCCGGCCGCGATCTCGTCACGGACCAGTTCGGGCGTCAGGTGCGGTTCGCGCTCGGCCACGCGTCGCATCGGCGGCGTGATGATTCCCAGCCGCGCGAACTCGAGCTGCGTGACGGGGAGGAACCCCGCTGCCGGCACGGCGCGGATGAAGGTGGGCGACGGGTCAGGCACGTTGCCGCCAGCCCGTCGATTGTGCCCGGCGCATCCGGTCGCGTGGTCGGCCGCCTCGGCGATCGTCCACCCGGTGGGCAGGAAATCCCACGCCGTCCTGTCGCTCGCGGCCGGCATGCCGGGCGTGTCAGGCGAGGCGAATGCCAGTGGCCCCCCAAGGTTGGCGCGCAGCGCGAAGCTCCCCGGGGTGGTCCCTGTCGGCCGCGAGGCGGGGTCATGGGCCCCGTGGGTGGGAAGCGGGTTGGCTTGATCCATTGGTGTCGATGTATGCATGGAGTGGTCCTCGTTCGCGGCTCCACTCAGGGGGCAACAACGATTGGCACCGGGAACTTGAGGTCGGGCCTGAGCGGGGCAATCGCGCCTCGCTTCCCCCAAAGGCCGCTTCCCTACGCCGGTACGAACCGGATCAGGTTCCGCAGGTGCATCTCAGCCGCAGGAAGTGTGCGGCGCCCTGAGCGACCCTCGGAGCCTATCAGGCCACGCGCGATTGACCGGGAAAGAACCTGTCTTTGGCGTTATGATGACAACAGATCGTGGGTTGGCTGCGCGTTCCGTCCGGGAACGCGTGGTTCGCCGTTTCACGATCAACCCACTCCCGGTTCGATCGCCCTGGCGCACCGCTCACCCACACGATCATGAAGAATCCGCACTTGGATGACGCAGACCTGGCCCTGGTTGAGGCGTTGCGCATCTCGGCCCGGCGGACGGGCCGTGAACTGGCTCGAGAGACGGGGCTTTCCGAGGCGAATGTTTCCAGGCGACTGAAGCGACTCACGGATGACGGGTTGATTTTTTTCCGGAGTTTTGTGCCCCCCTCCGCGTTCGGGCGAATGGTCGAGGCGGCGGTCGTCTTGGAAGGGCTCAGTGGCGATGCGCTCCGGCGCGCCGGTGAGTCGCTCGCGGAAGTGGAGGCGTGCGCGTCCGTCATCGAGGTGGACCACCGCTACCTGCTCTCGCACTCACACGCACCCACCCTGTTGGCGCTGAACACTTCGATCGAGGGCGGGCTGGACCCACGCAGCGGGTACCGCCTCCAGATCTATCCCGTCCTTCGCTGCTTCATGTTCCCTGGCGCGCGGGATCGATTCGCGAAGCGACCTCCGACCGAGCATGCCGAACTGGATGCGATCGACGTGCGGATGCTCCGGATCCTGGAAGCCGATGGTCGAGCCACGTTCGCGAGCATCTCTTCCGTGGTTGGCATCTCTCCCACCGCCGTGGCCGAGCGATACCGGAAGCTTGAAGAAGGCGGCGTCGTCTATCCCTTCGTGCTGGTCGCCGCCGAGGCCGAGTCGAAGCCGGGTCGACTGCTCTCCGTCGAGATCGCCGGGCCACTCCACCCGCCCGCCGAGGCCATCGAGTCCATCGTCAAGCCAGACTGCGCCGCGTTCATGGGCGGACCCGCGCAGTTCATGGCATCCATCAACAGTGCGGATGCTCGCGATTCGATGGTGCTGGCTGGGCAGCTTGCGCAGATTCCAGGCGTGGTCGATGCACGTTTCGCGCCCATCACGTTCGTCCACAAGCGCAAGGGCGTCCTGCACACGGAATCGGCCCAGGTGACCTGCGGCTGACTCCGGCCACCGCGGGCACTCCGGCCACCGCGGCCACTCCAATCACTTCGATCACTTCGGCTGGGGTGATGGCTCGGCATGCGCCGGGTCCAGGGACGGCGCGTGAGCCATCTCATCGAGGCGAACGAGCCGCTGAGCGTGAATCGATCGATCCGGCTCCAGCTTCGTCAGGGCTTCGATGTGCCGGCGCGCTCGCACCCAGTCCCGTGCCTCGACGGCGGCAGCAGCTGCCTCCTCACGGATGGCCGGGTCAAAGGGGCTGATCCGCGCCGCCCGCTCGGTTCGCGTGACGGCTTCAGCGCCGTCGCCGCGGAGCCGGGCCAAACGAGCGAGTTCGATGGCAAACGAAGGTTCGTCTTCCGTCGCGCCATCCAGCGGTTCGAGGTGCTGTCGGGCCCGCTGCGGCTCTCGGGGGAGCCAGTAGCTGGCCAGCTTCTTGTGTGGCCACTGGTCGACCGGTCGCATCGACGCATAGCGCTCAAGCAAGATGGATGCATCCTCCGTGACCTCGCCATTCGCCGCGGCAATCGCGCGTCGGGCGGAGAGCTCGGCGAGGTCCGCGTGGCCTGGATGGGCCTTGACCAGTGCCTCCAACTCAGCGTCGGTCAGCGTGATCGTCGTGGCTTCGGGCAGCAGTTCATCCAGCGGCGGCTGCGGGTCGAACCCCCACGCGCGGACATCCCGGCCGGCCCAGTCGTGAAACTGCGACAGGAACTCGCCTGTCGTGACACCAAGCGCCTGCGCCATCGCCTCGGGTTCGGTGGCCCCATGGGCGTAGAGGTCCATCATCGCGAGAATCGCCGCCTCGCCCCAGGTCGCCCTGATGAACTGCACCATCCAGTGGCCCTGTGCATACGCGAGCGACCGATCGCTGGGGCGCTTGGGACGGACAAACGCCCACTTGATGTCCTCCAGGTTGAAGAGCTCGCCATCGTGCCATGCTTCGGAAAGGAGCCGGTACGTCGTGTCGGGCCTTGCGCCGAGCTCCATGTCGACGGCGATCGCCTCGGTCATCCAGTGGGGGATTCGATTGCCCGTCTGGTCCAGCGTGACGGTGTGCGTGTACTCGTGCCGGAGCACTTCCAGCCAGTCGAAGAGGCCCAGGAACTTCTTCTGCGGCCCCTCGCGCGGCGGCTCCATCGCGATGACTGGGCCCGTGCTGGCGGCGATCGTGTGGATGAACGGCGTGCCGGTGAGTCGGACGCCGAAATACTCGTGGTCAGGCATCAGCTCGATCGTGGTCTTGCGGCGTGGCTCGAAGCCGAGTCGATCGCACACATCGCGATGCATTCGCTCCAGCGGCTCCAGCATTTCCGCGGCGAGGAGCTCGTCCTGCCCCGGTCGGCATCGAATGCGGAAGTGCTCGCTCTCCACGGTCGGCCATGACGCCAGCTCTTCCAGGAGCGACACGCTCAACGTGGCGCGCACGTCGAATGGGTCGGTGGCGAGTCCCGCTCGGAGCGAGGCGAGGGCGCCTTCGTCATCCCCCGACTGCATGAGCATGAGCCCCTTCTCCAGTCGGGGCGCTGGCCAGTTGGGCTCCATCTCGCTGGCGGCGTCCAGCACCTCCTCGGCTCGCGCGTACTGGCGCTGCAGCGAGAGGAATCGACCCGCATCGAACAACGCGCCGGCGTTGCCGGGGGCGACCGATTGGTAGTCCGCCAGTGCCTGGCGCATCGCTTCATCGCCCAGCCGGAGCGATTGTGCCGCGGCGAGCAGCGCGAGCGCTTCGCGATGTCCCGCAGCCCCCGGCATCGCGAGGACCTCCCGAGCCGCCTCGGCGGCTCCGTCGGCATCGGTCCGAACCAGTGCGAGGTGGGCACGAAGCAGCGCGGCGAGCGGCCCGGAAGGCGACAGCGAATCCAACTGCGCGATGGCTCGCTCGGCACTGTCAAAGTCAAACTGCCTCGCGGCGGCACGGCCAAGCAGGTACCAGGCCTCGGCGAGCCGAGGGTTCAGGGCGAGCGCCGCGTGCAGCGCCTTCGCGCCATCGACCGTGGCGTGGTGCGCCAAGAGCACACGACCCTCCGCCAACCGACTCTGCCAGTCCAGCTGCGTTGCAGCCGCGACGGCGCCAAGCCGATCGAGCATCGCCTGGAACTGGCGCGCGTCGAGAGGCGTGGTCCTCGCGAGGATTTCCATGGCGTCGGCGACCGCGGACAGGAGTTCCGCGTCGGCGTCGGCACTGGCCACTCGCGCCGAGGCGTCGATCGATTGCCCAGCGGCGATCGCGGCCTCGGTGAGTCGTCCCAAGTCAAGAAGGGCGCTGGCGCGAAGGGCGGCGGCCATCGTGATCGTGCGGTCACGGCCCGGCTGCTGGGCGTCGTCGGGCACGCCCGCCTCCAAGGCGTCCAGCGCGAGCAGGGCCTCCCCGGCTTGCCCGCGCTGAAGCCGTGCGCGCGCTTGCAGCATCGGCGAGGCCTCAGCCGCGATTGGTTGCGCAAAGTCCCAGGTCGCCAGTGCGGCGGCGAGACGTTCGTCGGCGGTCACCAGATCGCCGTCCTCCCACCGGCCGTGGCGGACCCGGAGCTGTCGACGTTCCTCTTCATCGAGGAAGGCAGCCTTCTCCGCCCGTCCGATGCTGGGAGCCGGAGCGATGGAGCGAGGCACAATCTGCGCGCGAGCGGTCGATGGCCACACCAGCGTCGCCACCGCGACGGTCGCGGGCCACCAGGCCCTGGGGACACGAATCGCCGAGACAAGCCGCGCCGAAAAACACTTCACCGAGAAACGCGGCACCTAGCGCGGCTCCCCTGGCACTGCCTCGGGGCGCCGCTCGGCATCCGGGGCCGACTCCTTGGGTCGGCGATCCATGGCCCACGCGCCATCCGGCAACTTCGGCGGGGACAACATCGCGATCGAGGCCTCCGCGACGGCTTCATTGACCGCGATTTCTCGCAGCTGGACCAACGTGCTGGAACCGTCGGTCGATTGTGCGAAGACGGCGATCGGCTGCCAGGTCGATTGGTCCCAGGCCACCAGCACGCTGGACAGTTCGCGAGCGGCCGCGGTGCCATCGCGAGGCGTGAGCCGGGCGACGGCCGCAGCGGCGGCGGGGGTGGCGGCGGTGGAGCCCTGGGCGACGTTGGTCGGCCAAGTGGCCAGTTCGCACGTGAAGCCTCGCTCGAGGTCCGCCCGGCGCTGGCCGACTGGCAATGGGATCGGGCCCTCACCTGCGCGAAGTGGGTCGTAGTCCTCGCCGGGGAAGGCCAACTGTCGAGACGTGGCGCGGCGCTCGCTTGGGACGAACTCCGTCAGCCACCCATCGGCGTAGACGAAGTGACGATTCTCACGCTCCAGCCGGCCGGTGCCGTCGATGAAGTCGCGCACGAGGATCGCCGCATGCCGGCTGGCCCCCTGCCCCGACACGACCAGGTCGCCAGTCCTCCGCTCGGTCTCGTCGGTCAGCGCATCCGTCCGAGTGGCCACGAAGCGTGCGGAGAGCATCTTGGTTTCGGCGGCGGCTTGGTCGACGGCGGACAGCACGTCGTCAATGGTCTGCCGGGTGGTCTGCTGGGTGGTCTGCTGGGTGGTCTGCTGGGCCGGCGCGGGAGCTGCTGATTGCGGCGCGGCGCAGGCCATCGGCACGACCAGCATGAATGTGGCGAAGGCTGCCGACACCGACCAGATCGTACGCAGGCGGACGAGGTGAGTTCTCGCGGGCGCACACGATTCGCGCCCTTATGATCGGAGCATGCTCAGCATTCCCCTGCGGCCCTTGGCTTCGCTCGCGTGCCTCGTCCTCGCGACGGCATTCTCGCTGTCGCTCCCGTCGGCCGGGCAGGCGCCCGCGGCATCCGAGACTTCCACCTGGAAACTGGACCCGGTCCACTCCGTGGCGCTGTTCCGAATCCATCACCTGAAGAGCGGCATGTTCTGGGGTCGAGTCAACGCGCTCGAGGGCACGGTCACCTACGCGGAGGACGGTTCGAGCGCACCCGTCTTTGACGTCACCGCGTCGATCGAGCAGATCGACACGGGCTCGGAGAAGCTTGACGGAAACCTCAAGGGGCCAAACTTCTTCAATGCCAAGGAGTTTCCGACGTTGAGCTTCAAGAGCACCGGCGGAGACCGGACCCCGGACGGCCAATGGCGCGTCAGTGGCGATCTCTCCATCCGCGGCCAGACCAAGTCGGTGACCACACTGGTGGAAGTCACGGGGTTTGGCGGCACGCCGGTCGAGGCGCACGCCGGGTTTGAGGCGACGCTCACGATCAAGCGATCGGACTTCGGCATGTCGTGGGGCATCGAGAAGCCCGCGGCCGTGCTCTCGGACGACGTGAAGCTGGTGGTGAGCCTCGAGGGAATCCAGTCGCGTGGCCAGTGACCTCGGCGGCATCGCGGCGTACCTGGGGTTTGGGCTGTTGTTGCCGGCGATCGTGGCGCTGGGGCTGGTCCTGGCGGTTCGGCGCTCGCCAGGTGGATTGACCGGCACCGCCATCGCGCTCGCGTTCCTCCTGTCGTGGATCGCGGAGCGGGGCACGCTTGAAGTCCCCGGAAGCGAGCGATGGCACTTGGTGGCCGTCGCCGTCCTGGCCCTTGGGGCCTTCACGCCGTGGCTCGCAGTCCTGGAACATCGAGTCCCTGAAGTGCTGGCGGCCGCCGTCGCTGCCTGTTGCATCGGCGTGGCGATTGGCCGATGGGTCCAGTTCCCGGCGTGGACGCCAGCCCATGCGTGGGCGATGGGCAGCGCCATCGGCGTCGTGGGATTCACGACGGAGTGGTGCGCGCTCCGGCGACCGGGTGCGGCGATCCCCATGTCACTCGCGGCGTGCATCGGCACTGAATCGATCCTGCTGGCGATGTCAGGATTCTTCTCGCTGGCGGTGCCAGCCGGTGCGATGGCGCTCGCACTCTGCGCGGCATCCGTCGTCATGGCGCAGCCGCTTCATTCGGGCGATCGACGCGTGGTCGCGGACAGTCCAGTGCGAACCCTTGCCGGAGGCGGCGCGCTGACGGCGGTGGCGACGCTTGGAATGATCGCCTTCGCCGGGTGGAGCTACGACTACTCGGCCATCGAGCCTTGGATGTGGCTTGCCCCGATCGCCGCGCCACTCGCGCTGCTGCTGGCCGAGAGTCCCGGGATTTCGTCGCTCGGCGATCGGTCGGGCGGCGTGCGATTCGTCGTGCGAGTGGTGCCGGTGGTCGCGATCTGCGTCGCGGCGCTCTACCTGGCGTGGCGCGCGACGAGCGCCGACTCGGCGAGTGATCCGCTCGCAGACCTCTACGGCTAGGGGCGGCGAGCGGTCGCGCGCGGCGGCGAGCCGCGGCTAGCGGCCGCCCGGCTCGACCACCAGTGCCACCCACTCGGCGATGTCCAGGCCAAAGCCGTGGAGTCCGGGCATCGGGCCGCTCGATGGCGGAGCCAGTGGCGACCCGGGAGCGGCGTGCGTCAGGAGGCGAAGTCGGTGGAGCCCCATGTCTCGCAGGAGTTGCCCGCCGATGCCGAAGGCCCGCTGATCCATCGGCTGCGCTCGACCGCCGATGCCGCCGGGGGCGGTGAGGTCGGGGGCATTCACGTCATCACGCTGTGGTCGCTGCACCTGGTGGAGTCGACGCTCCAGCCCGTCACCCGTGTCCTCGGTGCGGAGGTAGACAAGCGCCCCCTTCCCGGCCTCGCGAATGGCGCGAAGGCTGGCCCGGATCGTGTCTTGTCCCGACGTCCCGGGAGCCGATGCATCGCGCCGGACGCCAAAGATGTCGCCCAGCACGTCTCGTCGATGCATGCGGACCAGCACCGGCTCGGACTGCTGCGGGACCTGCCCAGTGCCATCAGGCAGCCCGACGCCGCCGAACGTCAGCGCCAAGTGCGGCTGTGGGTCGATCGTGCTCTGCCAGCCAAGCAGCGTGAACGGGCCTTCCGGGGTCTCGACGATCGAGCCTCCACGCGGCTCCAGGCGGGTGAGCAGGCTCTCGCTCTGCAGCCGGTGCTGGATGATCTGCTCCACGCTGCACATCCTGATCCCATGCTGGGCACAGAGCTTTTCCAGGTCCGGCATGCGAGCCATCTCGCCGTCGTCTCGAACCACTTCGATGATGCACGCGGCCGGGCGCAGCCCCGCGAGCCTGCACAGGTCGACCCCTCCCTCGGTCTGCCCCGTGCGGACAAGCACCCCGCCCTCGCGCGCGCGCAGCGGGTTGATGTGGCCAGGGCGCACGAAATCATCAGCGCGGGAAGTCGCGCTGGCCAGCAGCCTGATGGTGGCGGCGCGGTCGCGAGCGCTGATCCCCGTGCCGACGCCGTGTCGAGGGTGGCCATCGACGCTCACGGTGAACGGGGTCCCTCGCAGGCTGGTGTTCAGCCCTGACTGCGGGACCAGGCTGAGTCGTTCGCAGGTTTCCGAGTCCAGGGTCACGCAAAGGTAACCCGCAGCAACCCGAGTGAGGAACGTGACTTGTTCGGGCGTGATCGACTCCGCGGCGCACACGAAGTCGCCTTCGTTCTCGCGATGTTCGTCATCGACCAGCACGATGACTTTCCCCGCGCGGAGGTCGTCCAGGATCTCGGGAATCGGGGAGAGCGGCATGTCGAGCCCCGGAGTATCCCACACCCCGCCGCGGCGACCCAGGGGAAGGTCCGGCCCCGGTTATCGGTGGGAATGTGCCCCTGGGGGGCACATTCCCACCGATAACCGGGAGGGGACGTTGCCCTTACGATCCCGCGCCATGTCGACCGCGCCCGTTCCGTCGATCTCCGCCCGCCATCGCCGCGAGTGGGAACTCTGGCTCCTCCAGGTCACCAGCCTTCCCACGGCCGCCGGTCGCGAGCAGTTGGTCCATGCGTGGATCGACGCCTGGCTCGCGCCTCGGCTGGACCGCGTCCGCGTGGCTCGAGACACCGCCGGCAACATTCTCATCACGAGGCGAGACGCGCCGCGCGGTCGTGCCGCTGCGACGGTCTTGGTGACGGCGCACCTGGACCATCCCGCCTTCGTGGTCACGCGAGTGGGGCGCGGCGATCGTGCCGGGATGGTGGACCTCGAGTTCCGAGGCGGCGTGCTCGACCCCTACTTTCGTCGTGCCCAGATCGAGATCCTGGACGCCGAGGGGGCCGGCCATGCCGCGACCATCGATTCACTGGACGCCAAGGCGAGGCCGTTCAAGCGAGTCACCGCGACCCTGCGAGCCACCGGCGGAGCCGCCGCTCGACGTGCCGCGGCGGCCGCGATCTCCAACGGGGACATCGCCAGGTGGGCGCTGCCTGCGCCCCGGATCGGCGACATGGAACTGGATCCCCTGCCAGGTTCCTCCGCAGCGCGACGTGTCCGATGCCTCCAGACGCATGCCTGCGATGACCTCGCCGCGGTCGTCGCGGCGCTGGCGGCGTTCGACCTCACCCTCGGCCTCAAGTCGTTCGCGCACGTCGGCCTCCTCTTCACGACCGCAGAAGAGGTTGGTTTCATCGGGGCGATCCACGCCGCACGCACCGGGTTCGTGCCCCGCGGCGCCCGACTCATCAACCTCGAGAACTCCCGGAGCTTTCCAAGCGATTCCCCGATGGGTGCGGGACCAATCCTCCGGGTGGGCGACCGCATGAGCGTCTTCACGCCGTCCCTCACCAACGCCATCGGCGACGCGCTCACGGCGCATGCGACGACGCACCATTCCTTTCAGTGGCAACGGAAGTTGATGCCCGGTGGTGCCTGCGAGAGCACGGCGTTCGCCGCCTACGGGTTGGACAGCACCTGCCTGTGCCTTCCACTGGGGAACTATCACAACATGGGGCGCCTCTCGCAGGTCCAGGCCGCGCTCACGGCCAAGGCCACGCCCGCAGCCAAGGTTGCGCCGGAGGTCATCGCGATAGCCGACTTCCACGGCTTGGTCGAGATGATCGTCGTGGCTGCTCGCGCGCTGGCTCCAGCGCAGGGACGCCGTGCGCGCGGCGGCACGTCAGGCGGCCACAAGGCACTGATGGAGAAGCTCTACACCGAGAAGTCGGTCGTGCTTCGCTCGTAGACTCCGTCCCCCTTGGCCAGCACGGACCCAGTCGAACCGATCACGACCGCCTTGCGTGCGGCCATCGCGCGCGCGATCGGCTGTGAGCCGTCCGACCAGCGCGCCGATCCGGTGATCCGGCCCAGTGCCAATCCGAAGTTTGGCGATTTCCAGGCCAACTTCGCAATGGCGCTGGCCAAGCAGTCCGGCAGCAAGCCTCGTGACCTCGCCGTCGCCATCGCGGAGGCTGCGGCACCCGGGTGCGAGCCATTCGCCGAGCCATTCGAGGTCGCGGGCCCTGGCTTCATCAACATTCGACTCAAGCCCGAAGCGCTGCGTCGTGCCCTGGTCGCCATGGACTCGCCGGACCTGGGCGTCCAGCCGCTTGGTGCGGGTCGCACCGTCGCGGTCGACCTCTGCGGGGTCAACGTGGCCAAGCAGATGCACGTCGGCCACCTCCGCGCCACGATCATCGGCGACACGATCGCGCGCATCCACGAGCGCCTGGGCTGGACCACCTGTCGCCAGAACCATCTTGGCGACTGGGGACTTCCGATCGCGATGGTGCTGGATCGCCTTCGCAACGAACCGGCGAACCTGGATGCGCTCACGCTGGACGACCTTAATCGCGCCTACCGGGCCGCGCAACACGAAGGCCGGGGCGACGGCGCCGGCCTGGCCGCCGCGCGCGCCGCAGGGAGCGGGCCGCACAGGCTCGCGGAGCTGGAACTCCAGTGCGAGGACGCCGCCGCGGCGCTTGAGTCGGCCAAGCGCACGCTGGTCAAGCTTCAGGCTGGCGATCTGGAACTGGTCCGCGATTGGCAGAAGTTGATCGACGTCACGATGCGCGAGGTCTACGAATCGGCGCGAACGCTCGGCGTCCACCTCCCGCCCGAGAGCGAGCGCGGCGAGAGCTTCTTCCGCGACAAGCTCCAGCCGGCGATCCAGGCGTTCGTCGACTCCAAGATCGCGGAGCGTGACCAGGGGGCGCTGGTGGTTCGATTCCCAGGCCGCGAGCGACCGCTCCTCATCCAGAAGTCCGATGGCGCCGCCCTCTACGCCACCACGGACCTGGCGGCGCTGCGATATCGCATCCAGGACCTCGGCGCCGAAAAGGTCATCTACTGCGTCGATGCACGGCAGCGGGACCACTTCATTGACGTCTTCGACGCAGTTGAAATGATCGGATGGACCCGCGTGGCCAGGCGCGACGGCACGACGACGGAGGCGGAACTGGTCCACGTCCCGTTCGGGAGCGTCCTCGGCGCCGACCGGAAGCCGCTGAAGACACGGAGCGGCGAAAACTTCACGCTCAAGGCCCTCCTCGACGAAGCGTGCGCCCGCGGGCGACGCGAGGTGCACGCACGCGCCGCCGAGGCGACCTCACCCACGCACGGCTGGCCCGCTGCCGAACTGGACGCGATCGGGGACGCCGTCGGCATCGCCGCAGTCAAGTACGCGGACCTCTCTGCCGACGTCACGCGCGACTACATCTTCGACCTGGACCGAATGGTCGCATTCGACGGCGACACGGGGCCATACCTGCAGTACGCCGTCGCGCGCATCGCCAGCATCATCCAGCGAAGCGGTGCCGCGGGGACCAGTTTCGCCCAGGCCCCCTTCCCCGCCGATGCCCCCGAGGAACGAGCCCTCGCGCTCGCGCTCTTGCGACACGGCACCGCCATTGCGCAGGCTGCGGACGAAGACGCTCCATCCCGCCTCTGCCAGCACCTCTCTGCCGTGGCCGTCGCCTTCAATGGCTTCTACCAGGCGTGTCCGGTGCTCAAGGCTGAGCCGGAGTCGCTCAGGCTGGGCCGACTCCGGCTGTGCCACCTCACGCAAAGAGCGCTCACCGACGGCCTGGGGCTCCTCGGCATCGCGGTTCCTCAGCGGATGTAGCCTCAGCCCAGTGGGTTCAGATCACTTCCACGTCTCCACACACGCGCTCGTGGCCGAGGCCGTGGCACGACTCCGCGACGCCTCCACGCCTCCCAGCGAGTTTCGCCGGCTTGTCCGCATCGTGGGGTCGGTCCTCGCCGTGGAAGCCCTTCGCGAGCTGCCGCAGGTGGATGGATCCGTGCAGACTCCGTTGGAAGTGGCCGCCACGAGACGCCTCGTGACGGCTCCAGTCATCGTCCCGATCCTCCGCGCTGGCCTCCCGATGTGCGACGGCGTGCTTGACGTGGTGCCCGAAGCGACCGTCGGCCACCTTGGCATCCGCCGGGACGAGGAAACGGCGCGCCCGGTCGGCTACTACATGAGGCTCCCACCGCTCACGCCGCAGACCGTGGCTGTCATCGTCGACCCGATGCTGGCGACCGGCGGAAGCGCCGCGAATGCCGCCACCCAACTGAAGGATGCCGGCTGCCACAACCTCAGGATGATTTGCCTGGTCGCGGCGCCGGAAGGCGTGTCGAGGTTGCGCCGAGCCCACCCCGACCTGTCGATCTGGGCCGGCGCGCTCGATCGTGAGTTGGATGAACGCCACTACATTCGCCCAGGGCTGGGCGACGCCGGTGACCGCTCCTACGGGACGTTTGCCTGAGCCAGGCCGAGCCCGTCCGCGAAGTCGCGCCTTATGGGTTCCAGGGGACGTCTTCGACGCCTGAGAGTCGATTCGCCGCGCGCGCCATCGCGAAGAGCAAGTCGCCCAGTCGATTGAGCACCGGCACGACGAACTCGCCGACTGGTTCCTCGGCCGAGAGCCGCAGGGTGGCTCGCTCCGCCCGACGCACCACGGTGCGCGCGAAGTGAAGCCGAGCCGCCGCCTCCGTGCCGCCGGGGAGGACGAACGTGCGCAGCGGCACGTTGTCCCCGTCGAACTGGTCGATCCACCGCTCCAGCTCCGCCACATCGCCCTGCGCGACTCGACGCACCTTCTCCTCATGCGGCGCGCCATGCGGCGTCGCGAGGTCGGCACCGAGATCGAACAGCCTGCCTTGAATCGTGTGCAGCACTTCGCCGATGGCGGCACACGGCCCCGGGCCGCACGCCACGGCCGCCAGGCCGATCGCCGCGTTGGCCTCGTCCACGGTGCCGTACGCCTCGATGCGTGCGTGGTCCTTGCGGACCCGCCCGCCACCGAAGAGCCCGGTCGATCCATCGTCACCTGTCTTGGTGTAGAGCTTCATCTCAGTCGTCGCGGTGAACATACTCCGGCTCGACGATCCGGCACCCCGCGTCATCGTGGATGACTGCGAGGAATCCCTTGCGGAGTGCCGCGGCACCCCACCGACCGTCGCGCCCGATCGCGATCATGGCCACCTGGTGATGTGGCTGCAAGGCGTATGAGCGCTCCACGCGGCGGAGCACTTCGGCGATCGCGTCCACCGGCGACGCTCCGCGCCTCATGTGCTCGACCGCCAGATGGGCTCCGCAGACCCCCATGATCAGCTCGCCCGTGCCGGTGCCCGTCGCCGCGCCGGCTTCAGGGTCCACGTACAGCCCGCTCCCGATGATCGGCGAGTCACCCACCCGGCCGGGCACCTTGAAAGGCGTGCCGGAGGTGCTGCACGCACCGGCCAGCGCGCCGGTTGACTCGCGGGCCAAGACTCCGACGGTGTCGTGGTCTCGCCAGCGCAACTCATCCGTGGTCACCACTTCGGCGAGCAAGTCACCGACGCCGCCCGCGTGGCCGAAGATCGCGCCGTCGCCACCGTCGGTCGGTCGACCGGCGCTGGCGGCCTGGTCCCGCGATTGATCCACGGCCGATGGATTGCGCCGCCACTCGTGCCACCGGGCAGCGGCCTCCGGCGACAAGAGTTGGCTTTCGACGTGACCGTGGCGAGACGCAAACGTGTCCGCATCCTCGCCCACGAGCATGACGTGGGTGGTGCTCCGCATGACGCTGGCCGCGACCCGCACCGGGTGCAGATGTCGCCGAAGTCCACACACACTGCCGCAACGCGCTGGCGCCATCATCACGGCACCGTCCAGGCTCACCCTTCCATCCGCGTCAGGCAGGCCGCCGTAGCCAACGGAATCGACCCGTGAATCCCGTTCAGCGGCACCGCACACTTGGAGGCAGGCTTCGAGTGCTCGATCCCCACTCTCGCCGACGTCGCCAATCAACGTTGGAAATCCCAGCCGCGAGCCCTCGAGCGAGAATGACCAGGTGGAGAGGAGGATGGGAGATTCCATGGCTCGATCGTGATGTTATCGGACGAGCGCGTCGATACCAGCAGCGAGAGTCGGATGGTCCGCGCTTGGGCTCTCGGGAATTCATCGTGGATTTTGGTCCGACCTTCCGGTCGGGAGGATCCGATTCGGTGAACTGCCCGTATTATCTCATTGCGGCAAGGACTCGCTTTGCGGGTCTTGGGCATTTGCAGGAGCCGTCACCTCGCCCGCCTGCTTGTCGATCGAGCGGAGACATCCGCACCCACGTTTTCCGACCGCGGCCCGACCGCGGCGCTTCGTGCGTAAGCCCCCCACGGCTCCCAGAAGGGAGCGCGGCTTCGTGCCGCAGAAAGGACCTCGTCATGAGGACCAAGCGTTCAGGATTCACCATCGTCGAGTTGCTCGTCGTGGTGGCGATCATCTCCCTGCTCATCGCCATCCTGCTCCCGGCCATCCAGAAGGCCCGCGAGACCGCGTTGCTCACCCAGAGCATCGCCAACCTCAAGAACATGGGTACGGCCAACGCGTCGTACGCCTCCGACTACAACGACCGCCAGTTCACCCTCGCCGGTGACGACTGGGGTGTGTACGGTGGCAGCTGCGCGGCCGTGATCGCTCAGATCTGCCCGCCCAGCCAGGCGATCCTCGGCTGGGATGCCGGCGGTGGCCTGTGGGGCTACTGGCTCGGCACCGGCGCCTGCCCCGGCAACTATCCCGGGAACTGCGGCAACTGGTGCTTGCACTGGCCCAACAACGGCAGCGGGTGCGGCTGGGCCTTCGGCTCGTTCCGCTTCCCCAACATGAAGGCCTTCAACGACTACATCAATGGTCGTTTCTACGACAAGGTCTTCTACGCCCCCAAGGACAAGTACTCGCTGGAAAACGCCGCGTACGCGCTGCAGTATCCCGGTGAGTTCACTCCGCCCAACCTCATGCCAAACGGCATCGATGCCGTGTTCTCCACCTACGTGTGGAGCCCCGCCGCGATGTGGAACCCCGAGGTCATGAGCGAGGACGACAAGGACGCCAACAACAACCCGATCCCGCACAACCCGGGCTCGCTGGCTGCCGGCTTCAAGAGCCCCGCCATCTCCCAGTGCAAGTTCCCGGACCAGAAGTCCTGGATGCTCGAGTGGTTCTGGCTCCAGAACCGCGAAGGTGGCGAGTTTGCCCCCTGCTACTCGACTCCCCAGCCCTACCTCTACAAGCACGGCTACAACTCCGCCCCGGGCACCCTGTGGTTTGACGGTCACGTGGCCACCTTCGGCATGGGTACCGCGATGGAGAGCAACCAGCGCGTTCGTGCCCAGCAGGGTGCTGCTGGTGCACAGGCTCCCAAGTACAAGGGGCTCTGGTTCGGTGCGCCGAACCAGACTGATGGCTACCCCGCGGGCGGCTTCATCACCGGGACGTGGGGCGACATGAACTGCGCATACGACATGATCGTCGACACCAACTGCCACGTGGCAACGATCAACGGCATCCTCGGTCGCGACACTGTCACGACCCAGTAAGCCCTGACCGCATGCACCCCGCCTGTGTGCGGGGCTGAGATCGACACGAAGAGGGGCGGTCCACCCGGATCGCCCCTTTTTGCTGCCATGAGCAGGTTCAGGAGGGTTCGTGGATGATCCGCGCAATGGCTTGCATTCGGGCACCATTTGGCCTGTTTCGGGCACATCGTGCTTGGCACCTCCCGCGCGTGGAGTATGTTGAAGTGGCATGAACCGTCGTCCCATCCAGCGTGCCTTCACCATCGTCGAGTTGCTGGTGGTGGTGGCGATCATCTCCCTGCTCATCGCGATCCTGCTGCCGGCCATCCAGAAGGCCCGGGAGACGGCGCTGGTGACGCAGAGCCAGGCCAACCTCAAGAACCTGGGGACGGCGAACGGCTCGTACGCCAGCGACTACAACGATCGCCAGTTCACCGCGTGCGGCGATGACTGGGGCCTCTACGGCGGAAACTGCGCCCAGATCAGCAATGCGTATTGCCCGCCCCAGCAGATCGCCGGGTGGGATGCCGGCGGCGGACTCTGGGGATTCTGGATGGACGGCCCGCGATGCCCGCCAGGCATTCCAGGCGGCTGCGGCAACTTCTGCGTCTACATCCCCAACGGCTTGCCTGGATGCACGGATTCGGGCTGCGGGCTGGCGTTCGGGTCGTGGCGCCTCCCGAACTACAAGGCGTTCAACGACTACATCAACGGCCGCTACTACGACAAGGTCTATTGGGCGCCGAAGGACATCTGGAACCTGGACCAGGCGATCTACGCACTCCAGTATCCCGGCGAGTTCTGCCCGCCATCGCTCATCCCCGGCGGCAGCTCAGTGCGTTCCACGTACGTGTGGAGTCCGGCCGCGATGTGGCATCCCGACGTGTACGCGAAGGAGGGCTACAAGTGCCCCACGCAGCTCGCCTCCGGCTTCAAGAGCCCCGCGATCTCGCAGTGCCGCTATCCGGACCAGAAGACTCGCATGATCGAGCTCTACTGGCTGCAGAATCGCGAAGGTGGAGAGTTTGCGCCGTGCTTCACGACGCCGCAGCCCTACTACTTCAACGGTGGCTACAACTCCGCCCCGGTGGTGGAGTGGTTCGATGGCCACGTGTCCCTGTTCGGCATCGGCACGGCGATGGAGAGCAACCAGCGAATCAAGTCCCAGCAGGCCGCGGTCCCGGGATTGGTGAACAAGGGCCTCTGGTGGGGCGATGGCGTTTCCGGCCCGAAGGTCTCCTGGGCGGGAACCGGCTTCTTCCAACAATGCGGCTACGACATGATTGTTGACACAAGTTTCCACGTGCTCACGGTGGACGGGATCATGGGCCGAGACACCGTCGTCACGCAGTGACCATGCCGAGAACGAATCGGGACGCCATTGATGCCAAGCCAATGTTCTGGTCCGGCCTGATAGCCTTCTCTGGATTGGACGCCCGTCCTCGGCCACGTTGAGCGCCTCCCTCGAGGGGGGCCGCGGAGACTCTTGCATGCGGATTCCACGTTCTCGAGCCTTCACGATCGTCGAACTCCTGGTGGTCGTCGCCATCATTTCGCTGCTCCTGGGGATCCTGCTTCCGGCAATCCAAAAGGCGCGCGAGACGGCCCTCATCACCCAGAGCACGGCCAACCTCAAGAACCTGGGCACCGCGAACATGTCGTACGCGGCGGACTTCAACGACCGCCAGTTCACCTCCACCCCGGACGATGTCGGCGTCTTCGGCGGGTGCCAGCAGTACCTGACGCAGAACTGCCTCCCGCCCCTGCTCGTCGGGCGAGACCAATCGCTCTACTGGGGATTGTGGTTCGGCCCCGGGCCTGCCGGCTGCGTTCCTCCAACAACGACGTGCGATTTCTTCTTCGTCGCGCAGCCGTGCCGAATCCAGGCGGGGCAGTCCATCTTTGGCCTGTTCCGAGGGCCAAACGTCGAGGCCTTCAACAACTACGTGAATGGTCGCTACTACGACAAGCTCTATTGGGCGCCAAAGGATCGATGGAACCTGGATGGCATCCAACAGTACCTGCAGAACCCATCCGGCTTCACCTACGAAGCCAGCGAAGGCCTGTGGTTCAGCACCTACTGCTGGAGCCCCGCGGCCATGTGGAATCCGGAGGTCTTCAGCAGCCGGCTTGGATTCAAGCACCCGGACACCCTTGCGGCCGGGTACCGCTCGCCATCCATGGGCCAGGCTCGATTCCCGGACACCAAGACCCACATGCTGGAGCACTTCTGGCTCCAAAACAAGGAGGGCGGCGAGTTCGCCCCCTGCTACTCCACACCCACGCCGTACTACTTCAATCACGGCTACAACTCCGCGCCGGCCACCCTGTGGTACGACGGGCATGTGGGGCTGGTGGGTGTCGGCACGGTGCTGGAGTCGAACCAGCGGGTGAAGGCACAACAGGCCTCGGCGCCGGGCATCGTGAACAAGGGACTGTGGTGGGGCGCGCCGAACGCCATCATCCCGGGATTCCCCAACGGGTACGACCAGCAGTGCGGCTACGACATGATCGTGGACACCAGTTTCCACATCCTCACGACGGACGGGATCCTGGGTCGCGACGTCACCTCGGCGCAGTAGGCGCAGTCGTTGCAGTCGGCGCAGTCGTTGATCGGTACGGAGTCCCGCGCCTACGCATCGCGAGTCATGCCGACCAACCCCAGCCCTCGAATCACTTTCAAGGCCAAGCCCAATCGACCCATGGGTGTCGATGGCGCTTGGACGTTCGTGACCCTGCCCAAGGCGGTGCATGCCAAGCTGGGGGGGGATCGCGCGAGGATTCCGATCATCGTGCACATCACGCCCGTCAAGGGCGCGCCAAGGAGCGCTGCCGCCAAGTCATTCCGCACCAGCGCGGGCCCCTTCGACGGTGAACACCACTTCATGTTCAATGGCGAGATGCGAGCTGCGGCGGGCGTGACCGCCGACGACATGCTCACGCCACGGGCGATGGAGTGGGTCATCGAGCGCGACACCAAGCCTCGCGAGGTGAAGGTTCCCGCGGACCTGGCGAAGGCGCTCAAGGGCGCCGGCCTGACAGCGGCCTTCGCGACCTACGCGCCCAGCCACCGCAAGGCATTCGTCGGCGCGATCGAGGAAGCCAAGAAGCCAGAGACGCGCGCGCGACGGATCGAGAAGTGCGTGGAGATGGTGAAGGCGGCGAAGAAGCCGATGTGAGCGTGGGGTGAAGGGGTGCGAGGCGGGTGAAGGGGTGCGAGGCGGGTGGACTGGGCCCGGGGTGCTTGTTCGATCAATGAAAAACCCCGCTCCGGAATGGAGCGGGGTCGTGGGTTCACGTTAGCGAACTGGCGCGCGGACCGCGGATCAATAGTCCATGTCAGCGCCGGCACCGGCCGGGGCCTTGGACTTCTTTTCCTTGATCTCGATGATGGCGCAGTCGGTGGTGAGCAGGAGGCCAGCGATGCTGGCGGCGTTCTGCAGCGCCACGCGCTCCACCTTGGCGGGGACGATGACGCCCGCCTTCACCAGGTCCATGTACTCGCCGGTCATGGCGTTGAAGCCGAAGTTGGTGTCCTTCGACTCCTCCACCTTCTGCGCGACGATGGAACCATCGAGCCCGCAGTTGACCGCGATCTGCTTGATCGGGGCCGCGAGGGCGCGACGGACGATGTCCACGCCAACCGACTCGTCGCCGGTGGTGGCCACCTTCTCCAGCGCCTTGCGGGCGCGGATGACCGCGACGCCGCCGCCGGGGAGGAGGCCCTCCTCGACCGCTGCGCGGCACGCGTGGAGGGC